>DATFRI010000076.1:0-41476 GCA_035263405.1 Actinomycetes bacterium
GGCGGAACGCTTGGCCAAGCGAGCTATCTTGGTCCCAGACCGCATGCGCTACTACCAGATCAGCCCGGGGTTGAGCGGGGGGGCGCTCCTGGCTGGTCGGTGGGCAGGTTGTTTTGCATCAAGCCGCAGACCACACAGACCTTCAGCCCGAATCGCAGCGCCAACGCTGGTAAGGATTCGGCGATCGCCGCCATGCCGCCAGCGGTGGTAGCGACGGCGACGATCCTGGGGTCGAGGCCGAGGGTGTCCGCCAGCCGCTCGATCAGGGTCATCCTGTACAGCTCACTGGTGGATGGCAGGTCGGTCTTCCTGGATGGCGGGACGGTGGTTTTCAAGGCGGTCACGTTGAACGATGGGACAGTGGTTTTCAAGTCGGTCGCCCTGGACGGCGGGATACTGGGCTTCACGTCCGTAGCCCTGATCCCCGGAGATCGTGGATCGAGGGTGACGGCGACACTACTCATTCCGAGACGCCAGAGCTTCTCGAGCGTCTGATCAATCCTCTCTTTCGCAAGCTGCAGATACCGATGTGCTTCGGGATCGCCTGCCGCTTCAGGTTCCAGTCCCTGAAGGATCCCTGAGATGGCGACCAGTTTGGCAGCGATCGCATGCCGTTGGGCGGCACTCGTTAGACCAATGGCCTCCTGAAGGAAGTCCTGTAAGCCGCGGGGGTATTCATAATATTGAATAAATCGGTCAATCTGAATATTCCGATCTACTGGAGCACTAATGTCCAAGACCTGCCAGTGCAGGTCCATTACCTGTTTGCGGAGCAACGATTGTGGATCGTCTTGGTCGCCGCCTAAATCACCTTCCTCTGAGCCGCCGCCCTCGGAGCCGCCGCCCTCGGAGCCGCCGCCGGGAGGCAACTGCATCATGGCGGCCTTCGGCGCTGGGTTCGAGCAACCACCCCCAGCACAGCTAGGGACAGCGCGGTGCTGCTGGTCTTGCCTGGCCGGGTCAGGCTGGTCGCGTCCTGCGGCGACCTGCCCGCTGGTGGTCCCTGCTTGCGGCTGGGCGGCGACGGTCGGCGGCTCGGCGGGTACCTGGCCGGGCAGCACCAGCGCCGGCGAGAGTTGTGTGCCCTGGCCCGTGTCGCCGTCCCAGTCCCGGGCAGTCAGAACGACCGTCAACGTCCATCCACCCGTGGTGGCGTCTGCGACCGGGCCCCCATGCTCGTCCCCGCCACCGTCGCCGGCCGCAGCGACCGGTGGCGGGGGGTCGGCGGCAGGGTCGACCGCTGAGTCAATCGGCGATGACAGGCCATCGATGACGTCTGGCTCGTCCGCAACCGCCCGCGGCCCAAGGGCGGCCAACAGCATCAGGGCCATGCCCGCGACCAGCAGCCGGCTCCACCGCCGTGGGCGTCGGAGCTGCGGCGGCCACATGGGCGTCCTCGGGCGGGTGCGGTCGGCGCGTGTTGGCTTGACTGCCATGGCTCACCTCAGCACTAAGGGGAGCGATCAGTGGGCGCGGCTGCCGGACCGCCACGAGCCGATGACCCGGCCGCAGGCTAGCGCCGAGCCAGCAGTCCCGCCAGGCTCGTTGTGCAGTTGTGTATCGATCGTCGTGGACCCGCAATGTCCACCTCGTGACAAGGCCGGCGGACACCGCTTCACACGCCGCCGACGGTCCTACAACCCGCCGACGATGCCTATCGGCAGGCGCCCTTGCGCTCTGTTTCCCGCCCTCTACAAGTACCTGCCAACGAGGCAAGTGATCGTCAAGCTGCTGAACAGCTACACGCCTGGACGCGGCTGCCGTGAAGCTGGAGGCTGATCCCTCCGCGCCGTCAGCGCCTCGCCGGCAGGCCCCGGCTCTCGTCGAGGAGCTGCGCCATGTGCTCGGCGGCCGCCCGGTCGGCCTCGGCCACTCGGCGCGTGTAGATGCTCGTGACCGCGAGGCTGCCGTGGCCCATCCGCCCTCGGACGGTCCCGGCCTCGGCGACGGCGCCGAGCTGGGTGGCCATGAAGTGCCGCAGTCCATATAGGGTGTAGCCGTGCCCGAGGCGCTTGGCCAGCGCTGTGAAGCGCTTGGTCATCGCGTCGGGGCGGACGGGCCGGGACCCGTCGGGCCGCATGCTGAACAGGTAGGTATCGGGCGCTAGCTCGCCAGCGAGCCCGGCCGTGACCGCCGCACGGTGGGCCTTGTGCGCTCGGAGCATCTTGACCGTGCGCCGGTCGAGGGCGAGGACGCGGATGCCGTTGATGCTCTTGGGCGGCCGGCGCACGTAGCCGCTGGGCAGCCCCTTGGCGGTGATGATGTTGCCGTTGACCTCCAGCTCCGCGGCCTCCAGGTCCACGTCCATCCAGCGCAGGGCGCAGACCTCGCCGGGGCGCAGCCCGGTCGTGACGCTCAGCCGCAGGAACAACGCAAGCTCGGGATCGTCCGCGACTGCGGCGGACACCTGTCGGACCTGCTCCGGGGTCGGGACAGCTCGCTGGGCGTTACGGCCTGCCGGTGGTCGCGCGTGCACGGCGGGGTTGTACGGGACCCAGCGGTAGCGGGTCGCCAGGCTGAGCGCGCCCGAGATGATCACGTGCACGTCGCGGACCCGGCTGCCCGACAAGGGCCGGCCCTTGAAGCGGTCGTTGCCCGACTGGCGGAGGTTCCCGTAGAAGGCGTCGAGGACGCGGACGTCGACCTTGCCGATTGGCAGCGTGCCGAGGCCGGGCTTGATCTTGTTCTCGACGAGGTTGCGGTAGTCGTTCAGGGTCCGGGGGGAGATGTCCTTGCCGTTGCCGGCTCGCCAGGCGATCCACTGGTCGAGCAGTTCGCCCATGGTCGTCGCCCGGGTGCCTTCGTGGCGGCCGTCCGCCACCTCGATCAGCAGGCGCCGCTCGACGCGCTCGGCCTCCCGCCGGCTGGCGTTGACCTGCTGGCTGAGCCACTTCTTCCGGCCGCTGAGAGGGTCGCGGCCGGCGTAGACCATGACCTGCCAGCCGTTGCTGCGTCTCCGGATCACCGCTCCTGCCCCGTGTCCGAGCCGGTTTTCGGCTGACGGACTGACATGAGGCTGACAGACTAACAGGGCGGCCGGAGACGATCCAGGGCTCTAGCTGCTGAGATGTGGCGCCCTCGGCCCGGATCGAACGGGCGACCTACCGCTTAGGAGGCGGTTGCTCTCTCCACTGAGCTACGAGGGCTCTGGAAGTGGCCTCTGGCCTGATCGAACGCTCGGCTTCGGCCGTCCAGCCGGTCGAGCACGGTACGCGTCCGGCAGCCAGCTTGCTCCAGTCCCGTGCCACGACCGCGACCACTGTAGACGACCGGCCCGCGGCGTTCGAGCGCGGGCACCGCCGTGGCGGGCCGGCCGGGCGGGGGGCCCGTGCTAAGGTGCGGCCGCGCCCGAGAACGACTGAACGCGGTCAAGGCGGTCCGTCCATGCAATCCGATCAGCCGAGCGATCCGGCCAGCCCCCCGCCCGGCTGGGGTCGACCGCCCACGCTCCCGCCCGGCGCCGGCCGGGGCCCCGCCCAGGGCGACCCGGCCCAGCCCGCGTGGGGCCAGGCGCCCGCCTGGGGGGCGCCGCCACCGCCGCCGCGGCGCCGGCGAACCGGCCTGGTCGTCGCGCTGGTCGTCGCGGGGGTCGTGGTCCTCGGGCTCATGGGGGTGCTGCTGGCCGGCGTGATCGCCCTGACCACGAGCGAGGAGGACGAGGAGCGGCCGGCGCCGGCACCGACCACCGCGATCGCCGGGCCCGCGGTCCGCGGCGACCGGTTCGCGTTCGCGCTGCCGCGGGCCTGGAAGGAGAGCACCACCGAGCTCCGGGGCCTCATGCCCGCGACCCCGACCGAGATCGACCTGCTCAGCGCGCTGGAGCCCGAGCGGCCCCAGCGGCCCGAGCTGGGCCGGGACGCGCTCATCCTGGTCACGCGGGAGAGCTGCCCGTGCGGCGACCTCGACCGCTTCCCCGCCGCGTTCCTCGGCGGCGTGCGGCGGACCGGGGGCGTCGAGGAGTTCGGCACCCCCCGGCACGTCCAGCTCGGCGGCGGGGACGCGATCACCTTCGACTACGTGCAGCGGCGCGGGTCGCTCGGCCTGCGCCACCGGGCGTACGCCTCGGTCCACGACGACGCGGTCTACGTGCTCGACCTGCAGGCCGTGGAGTCCACGTTCGCCGGGTACGAGGGGGCCTACCAGCAGGTCGCCGAGACCTGGCAGTGGCACTGACGGCGCCCCGACCCGTCCCCGCGATCCCCGGCACCGTCGTCGTCGGCGGCGTTCAGCCGCGCAGTCCGAGCCGCCCGGGCAGCTCGGCCGGCTCCACGGTCAACCCGACCAGGAATGGCCCGAACCGCCCGTACGAGGCGGTCACCTCGTCGAAACGCATGTCGTAGACGATCTCCTTGATCACGGCGAGGTCGTCGGCGAGCAGGGTCACCCCCCACTCGAACTCGTCCAGCCCGGTCGAGCCGGTGATGAGCTGGAGCACCCGCCCCGCGTAGCGGCGGCCGACCGCGGCGTGGCCCGACATGAGCTGCCGGCGCTCCTCGAACGGCAGCCGGTACCAGTTGGCCCCGGGCTCGCGCGCCTTGCTCATGGGGTAGAACGCGAGCAGCCCCCGGCGGGGGAGCCTCGGGTGCAGCTTGTCCTCGCGGTAGCGGGCCAGGCGCGCCTCGGCTTCGGCCATGCGCTCGTCGAGCCCGTCCGGGCCGTGCTCGGCGAGCGTCCGCGCGCGCGTCTCCTCGACCGTCGGCAGGTACTCCGACAGCTCCGTGACCGAGACGTAGGAGAACGCCGGCTCCAGGACCGCGCCGGCGGCTCCCGCTGCGAGCGCGTGGGGCAGCGCGTCGTGCCTGGCCAGCTCCGGCCCGAGCGCCATGACCCCGAGGTCGGCCTTGAGGCCGAGCACCGTGCAGGTGAGGACCTGGTGGTCCGGGGCGCCGGCGAACGCGTCGAGCGCGGCGACCAGCTCCTTGCCGGCCTGGTCGGCGTCGGCGCCCGCGCCCGCGTGCAGCCGGTAGTACAGGTGGGTCACGGCCCAGCCGCCGGAGCCCGTCGCCGCCATTCGCGCCTCCTGCCAGTCAGGTCCGGTTGCCGCCGGGCTGGTCGCGCAGGAAGCGCTCGACCTCGGCGACGAGCTGCTCGGGCGGGAGGTCGGCGAGCGGGCGCTGCTCGCGGTCCGCCGCCGCCTCCAGCCGCTGCACGTACCCGGTCAGCTCGGGGTCGTCGGAGACGATCGCGGCGACCGTGGTGTCGAACTCCTCCGACGCCTCCTCCAGCAGCGCCGTGTCCAGCGGCAGCCCGACCAGCTCGCCGAGCTTGTCGACCAGCGCCAGCGCGGCGCGCGGGTTGGGCGAGGCCTGCACGTAGTGGGGGAGCGCCGCCCACACGCTGATCCCGGGCAGCCCGGCCCGCCGGCTCGCGTCGCCGAGCACGCCGATCACGCCCGTCGGCCCCTCGTAGGTGGAGGTCGCGAGCTGGAGCTTGGCCGCCAGCTCGGCGTCGGCGCTCGTGCCGACGACCTTCACCGGCCGCGTGTGCGGCACGTCGGCGAGCAGCGCACCGAGCGTGACGAGCAGCTCGACCCCGAACTCCCCGGCGATCTCGAGCACCTCCTCGCCGAACGCGCGCCAGCGCAGGTTCGGCTCGTGCCCGCGCAGCAGCACCAGGTCCCGGTCGAGGTCGGGCACCGAGGCCGCGAGGATCTCGACCTCCGGCCAGTCGATCCGCCGCTCGCCGTCGATGCGGACGGTCGGCCGCGTCTGCTGGAAGTCGTAGAACTCCTCCGGGTCGATGCGGCCGATCACCTCCGCCTGCAGCTCGGTGGCGACGAACCCCAGGGCGGTGCTGGCCGCTTCGCCGGCGTCGTTCCAGCCCTCGAACGCGGCGACGAGCACGGGCCGGCGGAGCGCGGGTCGCCGCGCGAAGGTCGTGTGCAGCATGGCCCCCACGATGCCAGCAATTCGCTCACGAGGCAGCCGGACGGGTCCGGCGGCCGGCGGCCGGACGGGGCATCTGCGCCCAACGCCGCAGGTAAGCGGGACAGAAAGTCCTCAGAATTACGGGCACACGGCATGACGGCGAGGCCGTACGATGCAAGCCGACCCCGCGCGCCGTCTTGGCCCCCCCGGGCGGCGCGGGGGTCCTTTTCATGTGCGTCCACACGCGCCGTATGCCGCGTCGTGACGGCTGCGAGGGTCAGCCGACGACCGCCTCCGCCTCGATCTCCACGTGCCAGCGGGGGTCGAGCAGGCCGGCGACCACGACCATCGTGCTCGCAGGGCGCAGCTCGCCGAAGACCTCGCCGTGGGCGCGCCCGACGGCTTCCCAGATGCCCGCGCTGGTCAGGTACGTACGGGTCCGGACGACGTGCTCGGGCCCGGCGCCGGCCTCGCGCAGGGCCTGGACGATGATCTCCAGGCAGCGTCTGGCCTGAACCGCCGGGTCGGGGTCGCAGGAGCCGTCGGGCCAGACCGGCGCGGTCCCGGACACCAGCACCCGGTCGCCGGCCCGCACGGCGCGGCTGAACCCGATGACCGGCTCGTACGGCGATCCCGACGCGACCCTGCGCCGCACGGGCCCGCGCGCGTCCCCGACGGTGCCCATGGGCCGGACGCTACCACCGCCCCGCGCGCCTGGGGACGATCCCCGAGGGCCCGCCGGGGGCGTGACTAGAATGGCCGTCACGCCCGGCGCCGACGCCGGCCCGGCGCCGCCCGGGGGAGGCGCGCTCCCCGCGACCGACCACCAGCGACCGACCCGACCCGCGACGAACCGATCAGGGAGCCGCCTGTGCTCGAAGACACCATCGTCCGCAGGGTCCTGGCCTCCGCGCTCGCCACCGGCGGCCACTGGGCCGAGGTCTTCGCCGAGGACCGCCTGACCCACTCGATCCGCCTGGAGGAGCGCCGCATCGAGGAGCTGGTCACCGGCCGCGACCGGGGCGTCGGCGTGCGGGTGGTCCGCGGCACGTCGTCCGCGTACGCCTTCACCAACCGCACCGACGACGAGGGCCTGCTCGAAGCCGCCTGGATCGCCGCGGCCGCGCTGCGCGACCGGCCTGGCGCCGAGGTCCGCGACCTGCGCCGCCGCGAGCCGGCCGTGAGCCACCCGGTCAAGGTGGACCCCGCCGGGGTGGAGCGGCCGGCGCTGGCCGAGGCGGTGCTGCGCGCCGACGACGCCGCGCGCGCGTACGACCCCGCGGTCGCGCAGGTCACCGCCGCGTACGGCGACGCCCGCCAGCGCGTCTACATCGCCAACTCGCAGGGGTTCAAGGTCGACGAGGAGCGCGTGCGCACCCGCTTCTTCGTGCAGGTCGTCGCGATCCGCGACGGCGTCGTCCAGACGGGGTTCGACGGGCCGGGCCGCTCGGCCGGGTTCGAGCTGCTGGACCAGTTCCCGCCCGAGCAGGTCGCGGCGCGCGCGGCGGAGCGGGCTGTGAACATGCTGGACAGCCGGCCCGCGCCGGCCGGGGAGATGCCGGTGGTGATCGGGTCCGGCCATGGCGGGGTGCTGTTCCACGAGTCCAGCGGCCACGGCATGGAGGCCGACCTGATCGCCAAGCAGGCCTCGGTGTACGCGGGCCGGCAGGGCGACCACATCGGGGTCGCGGGCTTCAACGGCGTCGACGACGCCACCGTGGAGGGCGGCTGGGGCTCGTTCCAGTTCGACGACGAGGGCACGCCCTCGCAGCGCACGGTCCTGTTCGAGGGCGGGGCCTGCACCGACTACCTCACCGACCTGATCCGCGCCCGCCAGCTCGGCCAGCCGGCGTCGGGCAACGGGCGGCGGCAGTCGTACGCGGACGTGCCCATCCCGCGCATGACCAACACCTACATCCTGCCCGGGCCCGACGACCCCGACGAGATCCTCCGCCAGACCCGGCGCGGCCTGTACGCCAAGTCGCTCGGCGGGGGCCAGGTCAACCCGGTCACCGGCGAGTTCGTCTTCGGGGTCGTGGAGGGCTACCTGATCGAGCACGGCGAGGCGACCGTGCCGGTGCGCGGGGCCAACCTGGTCGGCGACGGGCCCGGCGTGATCGCGCTGATGGACGCGATCGGCGGCGACTTCGACGTCAAGGAGGGCACCTGCGGCAAGGACGGCCAGGGCGTCCCGGTCGGCAACGGCGCCCCCACGCTGCGGATCGCCCGGATGACCGTCGGCGGGACCGGAGGGAGCGGATGAGCGCCAACCTGGAGCGGATCGTCGACGGCCTCGCCGCCCGGGCGCAGCCCGGGGAGGGTGTGGAAGGCTGGGCCGAGCAGATCACCGAGACCTCGGTGCGCGCGTTCGAGGGCGAGATCGAGAACCTCACCTCCGCCTCGAGCGAGGGCGTCGGGGTGCGCGTGGTGGCCGGCGGCCGTCTCGGCTACGCCTACACCGCCGACACCTCCGAGGCGGGCGTCGCCGACTGCCTGGCCGAGGCCCGCGCCAACCTCGACGTCGCCAGCGAGGACGAGGGCAACGTGCTGCCCGAGGCGAGGCCGTTCGAGCCGCTGGAGGAGATCTTCGACCGGCGCCTGGTCGAGGCCGACCCGCGCCGCAAGGTCGCCTTCGCGCTCGACCTCGAGGAGCGCGTCAAGGCGGTCGACCCGCGCGTGCGCAAGGTCGAGACGGCCGCCTACGGCGACGTCGTGAGCCGCCTGGCGGTCGCCTCCAGCACCGGGGTCCGCGGCGCCTACGCGCGCACCCGCGCCTGGGCGTACGCGATCGCGCTGGCCACCGACGGCGACGAGACGCAGATGGGCATCGGCGAGGACGCCGGCCGCTGCCTGGAGGACCTGGACCCGCGCCTGATCGCGCACGACGCGGCCGAGCGCGCCGCGCGCATGCTCGGCGCGCGCAAGCCGGCCACCCGCACCGTCCCGGTGCTGTTCGACTGGCAGGCCTCCCGGAGCCTGCTCGGGGTGCTCGTCGCCGGGCTGTCCGCCGAGGCGGTCCAGAAACGGCGCAGCCTGTTCGCCGGCAAGCTCGGCGAGCGGGTGGGCGCGCCGGGCCTGCGCCTGGTCGACGACGGCCGCCTGGTCGCCGGCGGCGGCGCCGCCCCGTTCGACGGCGAGGGGGTGCCGACCCGGCGCCTGCTGCCGATCGACGACGGGGTGCTGCGGGAGCTGCTGCACAACACCGCCACGGCCACGCGCGACCGGGTGGCGTCGACCGGCAACGCCAGCCGCGGCTCGTTCAAGGCCACCCCGGGGGTCGCGCCGCACTGCGTCCACCTCGCCCCCGGTGACCAGGGGCCCGACGCGCTGCTCGCCCGCATGGGCGAGGGGCTGCTGGTCCAGGACGTCGCGGGCGTGCACTCGGGCGCCAACCCGGTCACCGGCGACTTCTCCGTGGGCGTGAACGGGCACTGGGTCCGTGGTGGCGAGCCCGCCGAGCCCGTGCGCGAGGCGACCGTCGCCGCGCACCTGCTGGACATCCTCCGCGGGATCGTCGCGGTCGGCTCGGACCTGCGCTTCACGACCGGCTCCCTCGGCGGGTCGAGCCTGCTCGTCGGCGAGATGACGGTCGCCGGAACCTGAGCGGCGGTGGCTCCTCTCGCGACCCGCCACTGGCCGGCGGCCGCCTCCGGCCGGAGCCGGTCGGCGCTGCTGCTGCACGGGATCACGTCCTCGTCCGGGACCTGGTGGCGGGTGGGGCCGGCGCTGGCCGAGCGAGGGTTCGACGTCGTCGCCGCCGACCTGCGCGGCCACGGCGCGAGCCCGCCGGGGACGCCCGGGACCGGCCTGGAGGGGCTGGCCGCCGACGTGCACGACACCGCCCGCCAGCTCGCCGATCCCTCCGACGGCGCGAGGGTCGACCTGGCCGTGGGGCACTCGCTCGGCGCGCTGGTGCTGATGACCCTGCTCGGGCGGCAGCCGGGGCTGGCGCGCTTCGTCGTCCTCGAGGACCCGCCCGCGCCCGCGGCGGTCGACTGGTCGCGCGTGGCCGACGAGATCGAGCGCGACGCCGGCCGCGCCCGGACCGACCCCGAGGGCCTGCGCGCCGAGCTGCTCGCGCCGCCGGCGAGCCTGGAGCCCGACGACGCGGACATCAGGGTGCAGAGCCTGGCGGCGCTCGACGCGCGCACCGCCGCCGCCGAGCTGCGGCGCGGCCTCGACTTCGACCTGGCCGCGCTCGCCGCGGCCGTGCGCGTCCCCGCGCTGCTGTTCCTGGGCACCGAGGAGCGCGGCTCCATGACGGTCGGCCCGGCGCGGGCCGCGGTCGCCACCGCGCTCCCGCAGGGCTGGACCGAGGTGGTCGACTGCGGGCACACCGTCCACCGGGAGGCGTTCGGCTCCTACATGCGCCGCCTGGACGCCTGGCTCGAGCGCGTCGGCGCCCGCGGCTGAGCCAGGCCCCCGGACCCCCCTGGTCGACCGGGGGACCCGCAGATGCTCGGGTCCCCCGGACCCCCCTGGCTCAGCCGCGCACGGTCGACAGGAGCACGACGAACAGCGTCCCGGCGATCAGCCGGTAGGTGATGAACGGCCACAGGGTCCTGGTCCGCAGGACCCGCAGCAGCAGCGACACCGCCAGGAACCCCGAGACCGCCGCCGCGAGGAACCCGACCGCCAGCTCGCCGGCCGACTCGGTGCCGGTGCCCAGCTCGTCGAGCTTGAGGACCCCCGCGCCCAGGATCGCGGGGATCGACAGCAGGAACGAGAACCGCGCCGCCGCCTCGCGCGAGACCCCGAGCAGCAGGCCCGCCGAGATCGTCGCGCCCGACCGGCTCACGCCGGGGACCAGCGCGCACGCCTGCGCCACCCCGATGCCCAGCGCCGGGCCCGGCGGCAGCGTCTCCAGCTCCTGCTCGGCCAGCTGCGGGCGCGCCGGGCCGCCCTCGGGTGCCCGGTCGGCGGGATCAGGGTCGATCGTACCCGCCCGCCCCCCACCGGCCGCCGCGACGGCCGGCGCCCGGCCCGCGGCCAGACGGTTTCGGCGGCGGTCGTACAGCTCCGCGGTGATCATCAGCGCCGTCGTCGCGACCACGAAGACTGCGGCGCGCAGCGGCCGCTGCGTCTGCTCCTCCGCCCAGTCCTGCACGGCGAAGCCCGCGACCGCCGCCGGTACCGAGGCCAGCACCAGCAGCAGCAGCAGGCGGCGGCGCTGGCGTGCCCGCAGCGGCTCCATGCGGCCGGGTGCGAGCAGGCTCAGCGCGAACTCGCCGAGGTCCCGCCAGAAGTAGGCGACCACGGCGGTGAGCGTGCCGAAGTGCAGCAGCACCTCGAACGACAGCTCGGGCGGCGGGTAGCCGAGCAGGCGCGGGACGATCGACAGGTGGGCGGAGGAGGAGATCGGCAGGAACTCGGTGAGGCCCTGCACGATGCCGAGCACGAGGGCACGCAGCATGGCTCAGACCTCGAAGCGCGCGCCGGTGAGCGCGTTGGCGGCCAGCGGCGAGGGCTCGGCGGGGACCTCGGGGATCATCGCGAGCAGCAGCTCGCGCAGGCGCGCGTTGTTCTCCTCGAACACGCGCACCACCTCGGCGTGGGACACCGGCTCGACGCCCGGCATGCCCTCCAGGCCGACGTCGTAGTCGGTGATCAGCGACACGTTCGCGTAGCCGATCTCCAGCTCGCGCGCGAGCAGCGCCTCGGGATGGCCGGTCATGTTGATCACCGACCAGCCCATGCTCGCGAACCACCTGGACTCCGCGCGCGTGGAGAACCTCGGACCCTCCACCACCACCATGGTCCCGCTGTCGTGCACGGTGATCCCGAGGTCCCGCGCCTTCTTGAGGGCCAGCTCCTGCAGGGCGGGATCGTAGGGGTCGGCGAAGGTGATGTGCGTGGTCACCGGCCCGTCGTAGAACGTCTGCACCCGACCGGAGGTGCGGTCGACGAGCTGGTCGCAGACGACGAAGTGGCCGGGCGCCACGTCCGGCTGCAGCGAGCCGGCCGCGCACGGGCCGATCAGGTTGGCGACGCCCAGCTCCTTCATCGCCCACAGGTTGGCGCGGTAGGGGATCCGGTGCGGGGGATGCTGGTGGCGGCGCCCGTGCCGGGGCAGGAACGCCACCCGCCGGCCGCCGACCTCACCGATGGAGACCGCGTCCGACGGCGGCCCGTACGGCGTGTCCACGGTGTGCTCGCGCACGCCGTCGAGGAGCGAGTAGAACCCTGAGCCTCCGAAGATGCCGATCTCTGCCTGTGGACGAGCCAACGGTCCTCCCCTTCGCGTCTGCCCCTTCGCGTCCGCGCGCGCCGGCCGTGCGGCGGGCGCCCGCGGTCCCGGCGCGGGTGCTGCGGGCTGCCGCCATCGCGCCGCGCCGGAGGCGGCATCCTAGGCGACCGGGGACCGCGAGGACCAAGGGAGACCGAGGAAGGGCGGAGGGGTCAGGCGGTCTTCTCGGCGCCCCCCGACGCCGTGCCGCCGCCGGCGGCCGCCGGCGGCCCGGAGCCGCCCTTGGCCTCCTTGGATTCCTTGGATTCCTTGGCGTCCTTGGTGCTCCTGGCTTCCTTGGCGGATTCCTTGGCGTCCCGCCTGGCTCCGACGCCGGCGGCGGACCGCGAGTCGGTGCGGTAGAAGCCGGAGCCCTTGAACACGATCCCGATGGGGGAGAAGACCTTGCGCAGCGGGCCGCCGCAGGTCCCGCACTCGGTCAGCGGTGCGTCGGACATCGACTGCACCACCTCCAGATGCTTGCCGCAGGACGTGCAGGCGTACTCGTAGGTCGGCATGTGCGCTCCAGCGGTTCAATCGGACGGCTCGGCACGGGACGGTCCCGCGCACGGATGATACCAACGCACCAGGCCACGCTCGGTGTTCCCGCGCCCGCCGGGGGACGGGCCGGCCTGCGGCCCGGACGGACGGGGACCGCTGCCGACGCGTCGCAGGGACCGGTCCGGCTCCACCCTCCGGCCCTGAGCTCGAGCGGTTCAGGTTCGTCCGGAATCGACCCGTATAGGATTGAGCTGCCTGTCGAGCGCTTCGCGCATGAGCCACGGAGGCGGCCGGGATGTCACTGCGCTCCCGCCTCACCCTGGTCCTCGTCGTGATCATGGTGCTGCCGATGCTGCTGGCCTGGCTGCTGGCGCGCTCGACGTTCGACCGCTCGCTGCGGGAGCAGGCGGGCGCCGAGCTGGCCGGCGACCAGCGGGTCGCGCTCGACGTCCTGCGGGTGCGCACGGCAGCGGCGGCGCGGACGGCCCGGCTGCTCGCCGGCGACCGGCCGCTGCAGCAGGCGCTGCGTGCCCGCGACCGTGCCGCGCTGCGCGCCGCGGCCGCCCGCCGCGCGCAGGGCGGGCTCACCGTCGCCGTCACCGACGACCGCGGAAGGCTGCTCGCGCAGGCGGGGCCCGCGCCCCGCTTCCTGCCCGGGTACGCGCCGCCGGCGCTGGACGCGGTGCTGGCCGCCGCCCCGGGCGACCCGCGCCGAGCCCTGTTCGTGGACGAGTTCGCCGACGTCCGGCGGTCGGGCTGCAGCACCCGCTGCGGCCTCGGCCGGATCGCCGCGGGGTTCTGGACCGACGGTGGCGAGCTGCGCCGCCTGCGCGCCGGCGCGGTCGGCTCCGACCTGTCGGTCGTCGTCGGCGGCCAGGTGGTGTCCAGCACCCGCGCGGGCATGCGCGCGGTGCGGCTGCCGCCGCTCGACCCGTCCCGGCCGGCACAGGTCCGGCTCGGCGGCGGCGAGGTCCTCGCTCTGGCCAGCGCCTGGCGGAAGGGGCTCGGCGCCGACCGGGCGGCGCTGCTGGTGTCGGCGCCCGCGGGGACCGCCACCAGCTCCCTGCGGCGGCTGGACCGGGCGCTGGAGTGGCTGGCGGCGCTGGTCGTCGCCCTGGTGATCGTGCTGGGCGCGCTGCTCGCGCGGATGCTGAGCGCGCCCCTACGCGACCTCGCCGAGCAGGCGCGCCGGACCGCGACCGGCGACGTCGCCCGCCCGTCGCGCCGGACCGGCGCCACCGGGGAGATCGGCGAGCTGGCCCGCGCGTTCGACGCGCTGCGGCGCGAGCTGGGCGAGCACGTGCGCGCGCTGCACGCCAGCCGCGCCGAGCTGACGCGCGCGACGGCCCGGATCGGCGAGACGCTGGGGTCCACCGGCGACCTGCCCAAGCTGCTCGAGGTCGTCCTGACCTCGGCGGTCCGCGCCCGCCAGGCGCGCGGCGGCAGCCTGCTGCTGCTCGACGCGGAGCGGGCGCGGCTGCTGCCCGAGGCGACCGCCGGGCTGGGGGACGGCGAGATCGCCGCGGTCGCGGTCGGGGAGGGGATCGTCGGCGCCGTCGCCGCCACGGGCCGGGCGGTCGTGGCCCCGGGGCCGGCCGCCGCGCCGCCGGTGCCCGGCGAGCCGGACGCCCGGACGCAGGTGAGCGTGCCGCTGCGCTCCCGCGGCACGGTGCTGGGCGTGCTGAGCGTGTACGACCGCGTGCCCGGCGGGCTGTTCGGCGAGGAGGACGCCGCCGCGCTGGCGGCGTTCGCGGGGCAGGCCGCGGTCGGCATCGACAACGTGCGGCTGCACGAGGAGGCGCGGCGGCTGTCGCTCACCGACGAGATGACCGGGATCTGGAACTACCGTTACTTCCAGCTGCGCATCGACCAGGAGATCGAGCGCGCGCGGCGGTTCGGCCGCACCCTGTCGCTGCTGCTGCTGGACGTGGACCACTTCAAGCGGGCCAACGACCGCCACGGCCACCAGCAGGGCGACCACATCCTGCGCGAGCTGGCCGTGCGGGTCGCGGGCAGCATCCGCGACGTCGACACGTTCGCGCGCTACGGCGGCGAGGAGTTCGTGCTGATCCTGCCCGAGACCGACCTGGAGGGCGGACGTGCCGCCGCCGAGAAGCTGCGCGAGCGCATCGGCGCCAGCCCCTTCGGCGGGGCGGGCGGGTCGCCGGTCGGCATCACGGTCTCGGTCGGCGTCGCCTGCTACCCGGCGCACGCGCGGACCGCGGCGGAGCTGGTCGAGGCGGCCGACGCCGCCATGTACCAGGCCAAGCTGTCCGGCCGTGACCGGGTGATGCTGGCCGGGCCGGTCGTGCTCGGCCCGGCGGCCGCCGCGCGGCGGCCGCGGCGGCCCGCCACGCCGCGCTGAGCCCGGCCGCCGGCGGCCCGGCCGTCACGTCCCCGGCGCGGCGGGTGCGCATCGGCGCGGCGTGGCGTGTACCGTCAGTCGGATCGCCCCGCGGCGGCCGCAGCCGGCCGCACCACGCGACGTTCGACCTGGAGGATCGAGGCCATGAAGGTCCGCAAGGCGGTCATCCCGGCCGCAGGGCTCGGGACGCGCTTCCTGCCGGCGTCCAAGGCGTCCCCCAAGGAGATGGCCACCGTCGTCGACAAGCCCTCCATCCAGTACGTCGTCGAGGAGGCCGTGCGCGCCGGGCTGGACGACGTCCTGATCGTGACCGGCCGCGGCAAGGCCGCCATCGAGGACCACTTCGACCGCGCCTTCGAGCTGGAGGCCACCCTCCGGGCCAAGGGCAAGGACGACCTGCTGGCACTGGTCCGGCAGGTCAGCGACCTGGCCCAGGTCCACACCGTCCGCCAGCCCGAGCCGCTCGGCCTCGGCCACGCGGTCGGCATGGCGCGGCAGCACGTGGGCGGCGAGCCGTTCGCGGTCCTGCTGCCCGATGACCTGATCGGCGAGGAGGAGACGCTGCTGGCCGATCTGATCGGCGCGGCCGAGCGCCACCAGGCGCACGTGGTCGCGACCATGCGCGTCCGCGGCGAGCAGCTGTCCGCGTACGGCGTGGCCGCGGTCGACCCGGAGCCGGTCGAGCCGGGCCTGTACCGCATGCGCGACCTCGTCGAGAAGCCCGACCCGGACCAGGCACCCTCCGACCTGGCCGTGATCGGCCGCTACGTGCTGCAGCCCACCGTGTTCGACTCGATCGCCCGGACCAGGCCCGACGCCCGCGGCGAGGTGCAGCTCACCGACGCGCTCAAGGCCGGCCTCGGCGCCTGCCCGGTGCTCGCGCTGGCGTTCGACGGCACCCGCTACGACACCGGCGACAAGGCCGACTACCTGCGCGCCACGGTCGAGCTGGCGGTCGCCCGCGACGACCTCGGGCCGGGGTTCCGGGCGTTCCTCACCCGGTTCGCGGCCGCCCTGGACCGCGGCGAGGACCGGGGCTGAGCGCGTGGCCGGCCCCTTCCCGCCCGCCCGGCCGCGGCCGCCCGGCCTGGTCGCGTTCGAGCGGGCGCGCGCCGAGGTGCTCGCCGGCGTCCGGCCGCTGGGCGCGCGCGAGTACGCGCTCGCCGAGACCCACGGGCTGGTCCTGGCCGAGGACGTCGCCGCGCCCGAGGACCTGCCGCCGTTCGCGAACTCCGCGATGGACGGGTTCGCGGTGCGCGCCGCGGACGTCGCCGGGGCGAGCGCGCAGCGCCCCCGGCGGCTGGCGCTGCGCGGCGCGGTCTACGCCGGCACACGCGAGCCGGTGAAGGTGGAGCCGGGCGGCGCGGCCCGGATCACCACCGGCGCCCCGCTGCCGCCGGGCGCCGACGCCGTCGTCCCCCTGGAGCAGGCCGAGGTGGTCGAGGCGGACCCGGACGCCGAGGGCGCGGCCGGCACCGGCCAGGCCGTGCTGATCCGCCAGGCCGTGCCCGAGCGGGGGTTCGTCCGCGAGGCCGGCGAGGACGTGCCGGTCGGGACGGTCGTCCTGCGCGCCGGGCAGGTGCT
Source organism: Actinomycetes bacterium (assembly GCA_035263405.1). Taxonomy (GTDB): domain Bacteria; phylum Actinomycetota; class CALGFH01; order CALGFH01; family CALGFH01; genus DATFRI01. Next base: position 16,544 of record DATFRI010000076.1, read on the forward strand.
CGAGCCGGCCGCGATCGGGATGCTGGCCGCCGTCGGCCGGCCGCGCGCCCTGGCCCACCCGCGCCCGCGCGTCGCGGTCGTGGCCACCGGGGACGAGCTGGTCGAGCCCGGCCTGCCGCTGCGCCCCGGCCAGATCCGCGACTCCAACGCGGTGATGCTCGCGGCCCAGGCGCGCGCCGCCGGCGCCGAGGCGATGATCCTGCCGAGGCTGCGCGACGAGCCGGCGGCGCTGCGGGCCGGGTTCGCCCTCGCCTGCGCCGAGGCCGACGCGGTGGTCACCTCGGGAGGCGTGTCGGTCGGGGAGCGCGACCACACCGGGCAGGTCCTGGAGCAGCTCGGCGTGCGCCCCTGGCGGGTCGCGATGCAGCCGGGCATGCCGCAGGCGTTCGGGCTGCTCGGCGAGGTCCCGATGTTCGGCCTCCCGGGCAATCCGGTGTCCAGCTTCGTGGTCTTCGAGCTGCTGGTCCGCCCGGCGCTGCGGCGCATCGCCGGGCACCCGGCCGACCGCCTGGACCGCCCGCGGGTCGCTGCGCGCCTGGCCGAGCCGGTGCGCAGCCCGCCCGGCAGGACCTCGTTCCTGCGGGTCACGCTCACCGGCGCGCCCGGGGCGCTGGAGGCCCGCCTCACCGGCCCGCAGGGGTCGGGGGTGCTGTCCAGCTGCGTCGCCGCCGGCGGCCTGGCCGTCGTGCCGGCGGACGCGGACTCGCTCCCGGCCGGCGCCGAGGTCGAGGTCGTGGTGCTGCGCCAGGCGCCGGGGTGGGGCGGGTGAGCGGCCCGCCCGAGCCCGGCGAGGGCGGGCTCACCCACCTCGACCAGCGCGGCGCGGCCCGCATGGTGGACGTCTCGGCCAAGCCCGAGACCCGGCGGGTCGCGACCGCGACCGCGACGGTGCTGATGGCGCCGGCGACCGCGGCGCTGCTCGCGGCGGGCGAGCTGCCCAAGGGTGACGCGCTCGCGGTCGCCCGCGTCGCCGGCATCATGGCCGCCAAGCGCACGCCCGAGCTGATCCCGCTGTGCCACCCGCTGCCGGTCAGCGCCGTGGAGGTCGACCTCGAGGTGCAGCACGCCGCGGTCCAGGTCACCGCCACGGTCGGGACGACCGGCCGGACGGGGGTCGAGATGGAGGCCCTCACCGCCGCGGCCGTCGCCGCCCTCACCCTCTACGACATGGTCAAGGGCGTCCAGCGCGACGTGCGCGTGGACGGCCTGCGGCTGCTGGCCAAGTCCGGCGGGCGGTCGGGGGTCTACCGCGCCGCAGGTCCCGGTGGCGCCCCGTCGGCGGGCGGACCGGGCGCATGAGCGGGCTGGAGGGGATCCGGGTCGGGCTCCTCACGGTGAGCGACCGCGTGGCCGAGGGCAGCCGCCCGGACGTGGGCGGCCAGGCGCTCGCCGAGCGGGTCGAGGGCGCCGGCGGCGTGGTCGTCGCCCGGCTGGTCGTCGCCGACGAGCGTCCCGCGATCACGGCGGCCGTCGGTGACCTCGCCGCGCGCGCCGACGTGGTGCTGACCAGCGGCGGGACCGGCCTCGGGCCGCGCGACGTGACCCCCGAGGCCACCCGCGAGGTGCTCGACCGCGAGGCGCCCGGGATCGCCGAGGCCCTGCGGCGGGCGGGCATGGACGCCACGCCGTTCGGGATGCTCTCGCGCGGGCTCGCGGGGCTGGTCGGCCGTGCACTGGTGATCAACCTCCCGGGCAACCCCAGGGCGGTCGGCGAGTCGTGGGTCGTGCTGGAGCCGGTGCTCGCGCACGCGGTCCGGACCGCCCGCGGACCCGTCCGCGACGACGCCCACCGCGCGCCCCCCCGACCGCCCTGACCACCGGTGGCCGCCCCGGAGCGGGCATCGCGGGCGGCGCCGGTGGGCGCTGATGAAGGTGCCCGCGATGCCTTTCTTCGGGAGTGTCCCTGTGGTCAGATGGCATCGCGGACACCTCACTGAAGCGGCAAACCGCGTGTGGTATGGTTCGCGGCCCGATTGGCGCGCGCGGCGCACGCCGTGCGCCGAGGACCAGAGGCGAACGTTGCAGCGCGCCCCGCACGCCGTGCCGCCAGCGGACGGCACCACCGACCCGGGCTCACGGCGGCCGTGACCCTGCCCGAGATCCACGCGGACCTGCAGCGCCGCCTGGAGGCCAAGTACAGCGCCAGGGAGGTCGGCCTGGCCAACGGCCGGCAGGCGATCCGCCGCTGCGCGAACGCGATCCGGGCCACCCACCGCGGCCAGCTCGCCGCCGCCGACGAGCTGCTGGACGAGGCCCGGGGGCTGCTCGACGTCGCCGAGGCGGCGCTCGCCGCCCACCCCGACATCTACTACGCCGGGTTCCTCCAGGACGGCCAGAAGGAGTACGCCGAGGCGCGCGCCACCCGCGCGCTCATCGCCGGGGAGCCGCTGCCCGGGCCGGGCGACCTCGGCGTCGGCGACGTCCCCTACCTCAACGGCCTCGCCGAGGCGGTCGGCGAGCTGCGCCGGCACCTGCTGGACGAGCTGCGCCGGGGCGACAGCGCCCGGGCCGCCGCGGCCTTCGCCGCCATGGACGAGATCTACGGCCTGCTGGTCCAGATCGACTACCCCGACGCGATGACCGCCGGGCTGCGGCGCTCGACGGACGTCGCCCGGTCGATCCTGGAGCGGACCCGCGGCGACCTCACCCTCACCCTGGTCCAGCACGAGCTCGCCAGCGCGCTGCGCCTCGGCCCGGCGGCCGGGTCGATCCCGGCCGCTCCCGCCCCGCACCGCGAACCGCCGGGCGAGGGCCCGGACCCCGACCCGGCCGGCGGATAGCCCCGAGGCTGGTGGACGCCCGGGTGCGGGCTCTTGATCCAGCCGCCGGGCAGCGCCAGCATGGCAACCAGCGTCCGTGCCGGGCGGAGCGACGGTCGGCGGCGACCCGGCGACCGTGGAGGAGGTGCCGATGCGGGAGCGGGAGGCCAAGCTGGTCGTTCCGGACGGGTTCACGCTGCCGGCGCTCGGAGGTCCCGCCGACGGGTTCATCGCCGAGCCGCAACCCACCAGGCGGTACACGACCACCTACTGGGACACGCCCGACCTGCGCCTGGCCCGCTGGGGGGCGAGCCTGCGCCACCGCGGCGACGAGGGCTGGACGGTCAAGCTCCCCCCGGAGGCCGCTCCGGACGACGGCGTCCTCGAACGCGAGGAGCTCACCTTCGAGGGCACGCCCCGCAAGGTGCCGCCGGAGGCCGCCGCGCTCCTGCGGGCCTTCGTCCGCGGCGGGTCGCTGGAGCCGGTCGCCAGGCTGCGCGCCGTGCGCCAGCCGGTCGAGCTGCGCAACGCGGCCGGGGGCCGGCTCGCCGAGGTGGTCGACGACGACGTCCAGGTGCTCGACGGCCGGCGGGTGGTCGGCCGCTTCCGCGAGCTGGAGGTGGAGCTGGGCGAGGCCGCCCAGCCCGACACCATGGACCGGGTGGTCGCCCGGCTGCGCGAGGCGGGCGCGAGCGAGGCGGCGGGCCGGCCGGGCAAGTACCGGCAGGCCCTCGGGGACCGCGAGCTGGAGCCGGCGGAGCTGCAGGTCCCGGCGCTGGACCGGGACGCGTCCGTGGAGCAGCTCCTGCGCCACGACCTGACCGCCTCCGCGCTGCGGCTGTTCCGCAACGAGGCGGGCGTGCGGCTCGGCGAGGATCCCGAGGCCGTCCACCAGGCGCGCGTCGGGATCCGCCGGGTGCGGTCCACGCTGCGCACGTTCCGGCCGCTGCTCGACCAGGCCTGGTCCGCCAGCCTGCGCGACGAGCTGAAGTGGCTCGCCGGCCTGCTCGGCGACGTCCGCGACGCCGACGTGCTCCACGACCGCCTCGCCCGCCGGGTCGCCAGCCTCGACGAGGCGGACGCCGCCGCCGCCCGCCAGCTGCTCGAGGACCTCCTGGCGCAGCGCGGGGCCGCCCGCACGCGCCTGCTGGAGGCGATGGGCCAGGAGCGTCACACCGCCCTGCTCGACCGGCTCGTCACCGCCGCGCAGGCACCGGCCGTGCTCCCCGAGGCGGCGGCCCAGCCCGCCACCACGACGCGGTCGCTGGTCAGGAAGGCGTGGAAGAAGCTGCGCAAGGCGGTCAGGCGGGCGGGCGACGCACCCACCGACGCGGAGCTGCACCGCATCCGGATCCAGGCCAAGCGGGCACGCTACGCCGCCGAGGCGGTCGAGCCCGTCGTCGGCAAGCCGGCGCGCCGGTTCGCCACGGCCGCCGCGGACCTCCAGGACGTGCTCGGCGAGCAGCACGACGCCGTCGTCGCCGAGGCATGGCTCAGGGACCACGCCCGGACCCTGCGAGCCGCCAGGGCGCTCGCCGCCGGCCAGCTCATCGCCGCCGAGCGGGCCGCCGCGCGGGCCGCCCGCGACCGCTGGCGGAGGGTCTGGCGGACCCTCGCCCGCGGCAAGCGCACGAGCTGGCTGTGACGCCGCTCGCCCGGGGGCGCCGCCGGCCCGCCGCGGCCCGCCGGACGCGGGCGAGCCAGGCGATCCGTGACGCCGGGCTCAGAGGTTTCACAAGCGCTTTCAGCCTGCCGGGGGAGACTACGCTCGACCCCCGTCGAGCCGGGCGCGACCCCCACCGGCGCGCGGCTCCCGATCCAAGGAGCCGAGGATGCCCGCTGTCCTCATCCTCCCCACCGGCGTGAACCTGAGCCATCCCGACCTGGCGGGCAAGCTCGTGCCCGGCCGCGACCTCGTCGACGGCGACGACGCCCCGGACGATCCCAACGGCCACGGCACCCGCGTCGCCGGGATCGCCGCCGCCGCGACCGCGAACGGGATCGGCGTCGCCGGGGCGGCGCCGCAGGCGCGCATCATGCCGGTGCGGGTCCTGGCCGCCGACGGCTCCGGCGACGAGGGCACCATCGCCCAGGGCATCCGGTGGGCGGCCGCCCACGGCGCGGGCGTGATCAACCTGTCGCTGGGCGAGGAGGGCTTCGCCTCGCGCCTGCGCAGGAACGGGGCGCTCAACGGCGCGATCCGGCAGGTCACCGCGCAGTACGTGCTGGCCGTGGCGGTGATCGCCGCGGGCGCGGCGGGCGGCTCCTGGACGCGGCGCCGCTGTGCCCGGCGCCGCGTCCTCCAGCACACCAGGTCGTGGCCATGACCGGCCGTCCGGGCGTGAGCTGCGGTACGGACTCCCCATGACCGGCAGCTTCCTCGCGTTCCTCGGCGTCTCGGCGGTGGTCATCGTCACGCCCGGACAGGACACCGCCCTGACCGTCCGCAACACCCTGCTGGGCGGCCGGCGCGGCGGGATCCTCACCGCGCTGGGCGTGTCGGCGGGTCAGGCGTTCTGGACCGCCGCGGCCAGCGCGGGGATCACGGCGCTGCTGGTCGCCTCGCAGCCGGCGTTCACGGCGCTCAGGCTCGCGGGCGCGGCCTACCTCGTCCACCTGGGCGCCCGGTCGCTGTGGTCGGCGCTGGTCCGGCCGCGCCCGCCGGACCCGCCGGCCCCCGGGGCGGCCGGTCGTGGCCGGCCGCCCCGGGCGCTCGCGCAGGGCGTCGTCAGCAACCTGGGCAACCCCAAGATGGCGGTGTTCTTCACCAGCCTGCTGCCGCAGTTCGCCCCGCAGGGGCGGGCCGCGTTCCTGCCGCTGCTCGCGCTCGGGCTGGTGTTCTGCTCGCTCACACTGGTGTGGCTGACCTGCTACGCGATCGCGGTGTCGCGGGCCAGGGCCGCGCTCGGGCGGCCGGCGGTGCGCCGTGCCCTCGACGGCGTCATGGGCGCCGCCCTGGTCGGCTTCGGGATCCGCCTGGCCGCCCAGCCGCGCTGACCCGCCGGGGGCGCCCCCGCGGGGAAGCGGCGGGCCGGCAGGAGCCTCCGGCGCCCGCGCCTGCAGAACTTCCGGCGCCCGCGCCTGCAGAACTTCCGGCGTCCGGGGATACTTTCCAGATGAACCAGGGCAAGCCGCCCGACGTGGACGCTCTGCAGCAGGCCGCTGACGCCGGCGACCACGAGGCAGCATGCCGCCTGGGCGTGCTGCTCAACGACCGGGGCCGGCCGGACGAGGCCGAGCGCTGGTTGCGGCGCGCGGCCGACGCCGGCCACCACCCCGCCGAGAGCAACCTGGGCGTGCTGCTGGCGCAGCGCGGCGACCTGGACCAGGCCGAGCAGCTCTACCGGCGGGCCGCGGACGCCGGCGACCATCACGCCGAGAACAACCTGGGGCTGCTGCTGGCGCAGACCGGCGACGAGGAGCAGGCCGAGCGGTGGTGGCGGCGGGCCGCGGACGCCGGCCACCATCCCGCCGAGAGCAACCTGGGCGTCCTGCTCGATCAGCGCGGCCGGCCGGAGGAGGCCGAGCGGTGGTGGCGGCGGGCCGCGGACGCCGGCGACCATCCCGCCGAGTACCACCTGGGCGTCCTGCTGGAGCGGCAGGGCCGGCCGGAGGAGGCCGAGCGGTGGTGGCGGCGGGCCGCCGCCGCCGGCGACCACGACGCCGAGTTCAAGCTGGGGCTGCTGCTCGACGACCGTGGCCGGCTGGACGAGGCCGAGCAGCGGTGGTGGCACGCGGCCGCCGCCGGCGACCACGACGCCGAGTTCAAGCTGGGGCTGCTGCTCGACGACCGTGGCCGGCTCGGCGAGGCCGAGCGGTGGTACCGGCGGGCCGCCGACGCCGGCAACCACCACGCGGAATACCACCTGGGCATGCTGCTGGAGCGGCAGGGCCGGCCGGACGAGGCCGAGCGACGGTACCGGCGGGCCGCCGACGCCGGCGACCACCACGCCGAGAACAACCTGGGCGTGCTGCTGGAGCAGCGCGGCGAATCGGACCAGGCCGAGCGGTGCTGGCGTCGGGCGGCCGACGCCGGCCACCATCCGGCGGAGTTCAACCTCGGGCTGCTGCTGGCGCAGCAGGGCCGGCCGGAGGAGGCCGAGCGGTGGTACCGGCGGGCCGCCGACGCCGGCGACCACCACGCCCAGGTCAAGCTGGGCCTGCTGCTGGCGGAGCGGGGCCGGCCGGAGGAGGCCGAGCGGTGGTACCGGCAGGCCGCCGACGCCGGCGACCACCACGCCCAGTTCAACCTCGGGCTGCTGCTGGCGGAGCAGGGCCGGCTGGACGAAGCCGAGCACTGGTACTGGCGGGCCGCCACCGCCGGCGACCACGACGCCCAGTTCAAGCTGGGGCTGCTGCTGCTCAACGACCGCGGCCGGGCGGACGAGGCCAGGCGGTGGTGGCGGCGGGCCGCCGACGCCGGCGACCACCACGCGGAGTACCACCTGGGCCTGCTGCTGGAGCAGCGCGGCCGGCTCGACCAGGCCGAGCACTGGTACCGGCGGGCCGCCGACGCCGGCAACGAGGCCGCCAGGCGCGCCCTCGCGACGGCGTGGCGCCGTGCGGGCGCCGAGCCGGCCCAGCGGCAGCCGACCGCCTGACCGCTCGACGCCGCGCCGCGGTGCCGCTCCGGCTCGGCAAGCGGGCGCCGCGCCTTCCCCGCCGCACGCCGCCGGGGCGCCGGGGGGGGGCGCCGTCAGCCGGCGCCGCCGGGTGGCCCGGCATGGTCCAGGACCAGGAGCACGCGGGCGAGGTAGCCCTCCTCGGCGGGCGGGATGCCGAGGCGGTTGTTGGTCAGGTGCACGTGATGGGCCACCGCGCCGGCCGCGAGCCGATCGCGGTGGACCTGCAGCGCGCTGGCGTAGGCCTCCAGCAGCCGGCCCACGGTGGCGTCCGCGGCCACCTCGGCCATCCGTTCCCGGGCTCGGGCGGCGCGGGCCCTGGCCAGCTCCTGGTAGCGGGCGCGGCGGGTGGCGGCGGCCGGGCCGGCGCCACCCGACCAGTGCCGCTCGTAGCGCGTCCACAGGCCGGGCAGGTCGGCCTCGCGCAGGGTCGAGCGGGCCGCCCGGCGCATCAGGGTCAGCGCCAGCGCCCGCCGCCGCGCCGCCACGTCGGCGCGCCCGAGGAGCGCGAGCGTCACCTCGCTGGACACCTCGAAGACGGCCTCCGCCAGCGCGACCCCCGCGCGGCCGCCGTAGCGGTCCAGCTCCGGCTCGTAGAAGCCCTGATGGCAGCCGGTGATCCCAGGCGGGGTCCGCTCCCGCGGCGGCGCCGTCACCTCGCGCAGCGCCCGGCGGAGGGCCGGGTCGACCGCCTGGTGGATCGCGTCGACGGCACCCTGGCCGCCGGCGAAGCGCAGCCGCACGTGCGGGCCCAGCTCGTCGGTGAAGCGGAGGAAGAACCAGCGCCGCGGCGGCCCGGCCACGCCCGCCCGGGCCACGGCCGGCGCCACCACCTCGCGCACCACCCGGTCGAGCCGGGCGCCGTCGCCGGGGTAGAGGGCGTAGTGGAGCCACTCGGGAGCGGTCATCGCGCCTCCTCCGGCCAGCCGAGCAGGGCGAGGAACTCGCTCGCCCGGCTGCGGCCCGCCAGGTCGCGCAGCCACGCGTCGCCGCGGCCCGGCAGCGCCTCGGTGAGGCCGACCGCCACGACGTCCTCGTCGAGCAGCGCCGCGGCCTGGCGCAGCGAGTGCACGCTGGCGAAGCTCAGCCACAGCGGCTTGCGCCGGCCCGGGTCGACCGGGACGTGCCGGCGCTCCGCGGTGACGAACACCTCGAGCGGGACGCCCCACCGGCGCCGCCACGCGTCGGCGCGTTCCAGGGTCTCGACCGGCGGCTCGGCGGGCAGCGGGCGGGGGAACTCCTCGACCGGCACCCGCCAGCGGCTGCGGCGCAGGACCAGCCGCCCGTCGACGACCCGGTGGTCGTGCTCGACCGCCGCCGCCGGCGCGGCCGGCGGGTCCAGTGGCGACGGGGTCGCGGCGCCGGGCAGGATCCACGGGTCGGCCAGGGTCAGCAGCAGCCGCAGCGGGCCGAACGTCAGGTAGGCCGGCGCGGTGCCGAGGTAGACCGGTGCCAGCCGGCCGCCGCCGCGGTCGTGCAGCAGCAGGAAGGACGAGGCCGGGTCGTGGGCGAGCACCAGGTCGGCCAGGGCCAGCGCCTGCTCGTCGTCGCCGGCCGGCACCTCGCCCGGCCAGCGCAGCCGGCGGAACAGGCCGGTCGGCTGCTGCAGCCCGCTCCAGTCGGAGGCGACCGGGATCTCGAGCGGGAGCGCCCCGGCGCAGTGCCGCGCCACCCACCGGCGCAGCTCGGCGGGCAGCGCCGTGCGGTCCCCGAGGAGCGGCAGGAACCGGGCCACCATCCCCCCGACGCCCTTCTGGAGCTGGTTGACCACGAGCGTGTGGCCGCCGCGGGCGAGCGCGGCGCCGGAGGGTGCCGCCAGCTGGAACAGCACGGTCGCGGCCGGGGCGGGACCGGCGTCGAGGTCGACCAGGCGCGGCGCGGCGGGCGCGGGCGCCGCCGCCCTCGGGTCGCCGACCAGCCGCCGCCGCCGCTGGTCGCGGCGGGCGCTGTCCGTCAGCAGCGCCGTCGCGTCGGGGCGGTCGAGGAACGAGGACAGGAACCCGAGCACGTCACGGCAGGTCCCGCCGCGGCCGTGGCGGGACACGAAGTGCTCGACCAGGTGCCCGTACAGGTGGGTGCGGAAGATCTGCGGCCGGAGCCGGCGGGCCAGGCGCTCCAGGTCCCCGCGCACCTCGGGTCCGAGCGCCGGCACGGTCACGCCGGTCTGGACGTCCTCGTGCAGCAGCGGCGCCTCCTCCAGCCACGGGGGCGGCTCGCGGCCGGCGGCGGCGCACGCCGCGCGCGCCGCCGCGCGCATGCCGTCCGTGGCGCCGGCGCGGGCGGCGTGCGCCGCGCCGGCCACCGCCCGCGCCCGGGCGGCGAGCGCGGTCAGGGTCCCGGCCAGCTCGGCGGCGGCCGGGGAGCCGACCGCGCCGACCGCGCCGGCCAGCAGCGGCAGGCAGTCGTCGCTGTCGGCCGGCCACGGCGCGACCGGGCGCACCAGGCCCAGGTCCACCAGCCGGCCGGCGGTCGCCGGGTCGCCGCCGACGCCGGCCAGCAGCTCCCCGTAGGGGAGGGGCCGCCCCGGTCGAGCCGGTCGAGCCGAGCGAGCGGGGCGGCGTACGCGTCGGCCCGGACCACCTGCTCGTGCCGCCAGAAGAACCCGTCGCCGCAGGCGGCGCGGGAGACCAGCACGCGCGGGCGCCCGTCGGGACGGGCCACGCCGTCGTGGACCCGGTAGCGGAACGCGGGCGCGAACGCCGGTGCCGCCGCAAGCGTCAGGAGCAGCTCGGTCGCCAGCGCCCGGCTGGCCGCCACGCGGGTCGCGCCGGCGGCCCGGCCGAGGGCGCGCCGGTCCGCCTCGCCGAAGGCGGTCAGGCCCACCGTGGTGAACGTGCTGAAGGGGCTGGTCTTGACCGCGGCGCGGGCGAGGTAGCCGAGGCACGAGCGGCTCAGCCGGCTGCCGGGCACGACCTGGGCGGCGAGGTCGGGGCGGGCCAGGTCGCGCGCCAGGCTCGGGCTCGCCAGCGCCACCCCCCGCGCCAGCGGGGGCGCCGCGCAGGCGCCGGCCAGCCCGGCGGACGCCGACGCCAGCTCCTCGGCCGCGACCGACCGGGCCTGCGCCTGCACCGACCGGCACGCCTCGGCGGCGGCCGACCAGGCCGCGACCTGTGTGCGAGCCTCGGCGGGCAGCCGCTCCGGCAGCGCGTCGGCCTCCGCCGCGGGCAGCGGCGACGGGCGGGCGTTGTACGCGGCCCGCTTGAGCGCCAGCGCGGCACGCCGCAGCCGCCGGTCGTCGTCGAGCCGCGGCACCAGGTCGTGCAGCGCGGCGACCACCGGCCCGGCCGCGGCCCGCTCGCGCGCCCGCGCCGCACGCAGGCGCCCCACGAGCTGCGCCGACCGGGCCATCGTCACCGCGTCCAGGACCGCCGGGCTCAGCCCGCTCACCCGCGCGAGCAGGAACGGGGCCACGGCGGGCGGCCGGTCCGGGCCGCGTCCCGCCGCCCCGGCGGCGGTGGTCACCGCCGTGCGGCCGCTCATGTCAGCGCCCCCATGACCAGCGCGGCCAGCAGCACGGTCGCGGCGGTCCAGGCCGCCGCCAGGACGCCGTAGGCCACCCAGCCGGCGCGCCGGCGCGCCGGGACGGCGGCCAGCACCGCCGGCAGCGGGCGGCGCAGCAGCAGGTGGGCCAGTGCCACGCGCGCCCGCGCGCGGATCCCGAACTCCCCGGTGAGCGCTTCGAGCGCGTGCAGGCCGTCGCCGGGCAGCAGCGGGGCGAGGGTCGTCAGGAGCACCACGAGCTGCGCCAGCAGCAGGCCCTGCCAGGGGGCGCCGGGCGAGCGCCCGGTGAGGAGCCAGGCCGCCGCGGACGCGCCGGCCGCCAGCAGGTCGACGAACGGGCCGGCCAGCGCGATCGCGGCGCGGGGCGCCCGCCCGCGCAGCCGGTAGGCGTCGGTGCAGTCCACGTACCCGACCGGGACGACCCACAGCACGAACCCCGCCTCGCGCACCGGGACGCCGAGCGCCGCGCACGCCACGGCGTGCGCGCCCTCGTGCAGCAGCAGCTGCAGCGGCAGGGCGGCCGCGAGCAGCGCGACCGTCGCCGCGCCGGCCGGGGCGGCGGCCGGCGCGGCGAGCAGCGCGGCGGCGGCCAGCGTCAGGGCGAGGGCGGCGGTGAGAGCGGCGGCGCCGGCGGCGAGGCGGGGCGGGACCCGCCGCAGGAGCGCGGCCGGCCGGCGCGCCCAGCGGTCCGCCGGGAGGGGCAGCGCCAGCCGCCGCCGGCCCCGGCCGGCCCGCCGCGGCGGCTCGGCGTCCCCGGCGAGCGCGCCCGCTCGGCGGAGGGCGTCGAGCAGGGCCCGCACCGCTCCCCGGCGGTCCGGGCCGGCCCGCCGGGGAGCGGCCGCGGCGCGGTCGATGAGCTGCGTCCCGGTGATCCGGCCGTCGAGCAGGGGCAGCAGCCGGGCCGCGGCGGGGGTCAGCCGCACGTAGGTCCCGCGGCCCGGGACGAACAGCAGCGGGTGGTCGTCGGCGCCGCGCAGCAGCTCGACGCCGGCACGCAGGCGCACCGGTTCGTCCAGCCAGGTCATCGGCACCTCGTCTCGGTCGCTCCGGTTCTGGGGTTGGCTTGGGCGGTGCGATCCTGGACACTCGGGCTGACTGTGGGAGGCCCGAGCGCCCAGGATCGCGGTGCCCGGCGCTAGCCGGGGCACGACAGCGTTCCGACGCTGCTGGCCGTGCCGACGCACGGCCCGACGCTGCTGACCGACGCGAACGTCGAGATGCAGAAGAGGGCGCGTGCGGCGGGCATCTCCTCCGCGCCGATGTCCTCCTGCCACAGGTCGAGCTCGGCCTCCAGCGACAGGTCGTCGCTGATCCTGTCCATGTGCTTCACCTCCTTCCCTGACTCGTCCGGACGGGGCCGGTCGCCGGGTCGCGGGGCCACCCGGCCGAGAACGCGAACAGCGGCGCGCTGGTGTAGCCGTCGGCGCCCGCCAGCTCGCGGAGCGCGGCCGGGAGCAGGCCGGCGAAGACGGTGCCCTCCAGGCCCATGGCCAGCGCCGCCAGCCACGCCGCGTGCGCCGCCGCGCCGGCCCGCGCCAGCAGCAGCCGGTGCCCGTGGCTGCCGTGCCGCCGCAGCGCGGCGGCCAGGTCGCCGAGGGCCAGGACCAGCACCGGCGCGGCCGCGAACTCGCGCTGCAGCACCAGGTCCTCGGCGGCCGGGCCGGCCGGCAGCGTGGCGAGCCGCAGCAGCGCGCGGCCGCGGGGCTCGAAGCGGTAGAGCGCCGGTTGGAGGGAGGAGACCCGCCAGGCCGCGCACAGCAGCGTCAGGCCGACCCCGGCGGCCCGCTCGCCCGCCCACGCTCCGGCGTCCTGCGTGTCGGCGCTGTCCAGCAGCGTGGCGACCTGCGCGGGCGCCAGGGGCCGCCCGGCGTAGGTCCGGACCGAGGTGCGGCGACGCAGCGCCTGCTCCAGGCCCACCGTCGCCCCGCCTGCCCCGCCTGCCCCGCCTGCCCCACCTGCCGGCAGCGGCACGCGGGGCGCGCCCGGGGGCGCCGGATCGGCAGGCGGCGGGGTGGCCGGCGCCCCGCGGTCCCGGCTGCGGGCGGCGTCGGCGACGAGGCCGGCGAACAGCGCGCCGCGCTCGTACCCGGGGGTCATCGCGGCTCCCTGCCGTACAGGCCGAGGACCGCGGTGACCGGCTCGTCGGCGGGGTCCAGGCGCAGCTCCTCGCGCAGCAGCCCGTCGTCGACGCGCGGCGCCACCCGGGTGGCCAGCCCGTACCCGGTCGCCAGCGCCTGCAGCTGCGCGGTGGCCACGCCGGCGTCGAGGTGGACGATGCGGTAGGCGAAGTCGTGGTACTTCCCGGCGACCCGGGCGAGCGCGCCGGTCGACACGATCACGGCCGCCGGAGCCGGCGCGGGGTGCCCGCCGAGGAGCCGGCGCGCGAGCTGCGCCGCGGCGGGCCGGCGCGGCGGCGCGGGCGCGCCCACCACGCCGCGGGACCGGTCGCCGGGGGTGTCCGCGCAGCGGCGCACCAGCGCCAGGCGGTGCCGGGCGGGCTCGTAGAACCACCAGCCGGGTGCGAGCCCGTCGACGCCGGCGGCGAGCACGTACAGCTGCACCGAGCCGAGGTTGCCGCCGGTGGCGGCCCACCGCTGCACCTTCCCCCCGCGCCGGTCCCCTCCGGCGGGGTCCTCGCGCCGGCCGCCCACCCGCAGCAGCAGGCCGGCGAGCACCGCCTGGTCGAGCAGGGCCGCCGGCGCCGCGTGCCGGGCCGCCAGCAGGTCGGGGAAGGCGCCCGCCGGCTGCGGGGTCCGGTCCGGGTGGGCCAGCGCGACGTGGCGGGCGGCCGGGTACTCCTTGGCCAGCGCCTGCAGGGCGAGGTTGGCCGGCCGGTAGTGGTGCTGGTGGTCCTTGGGGTCGAGCAGGTGGCGCGGCGGGAACGCGACCGCCTGCTCGTAGCGGTGGGCCAGCTCCGGCTCGCGCCGTGCCGTGCCGCCGTCCGGGCAGCAGCGGGGGCAGCCCGGCCGGCGCGGGACGAGCACGGTCCGGTCGCTCCAGCCGTCGAGGTCGACGGTGGTCACGCCACCGGTGGACCGCGCGACCAGCACCCGCGACAGCAGCGCGAGGACCTCGTCGACCACCAGGCCGTGCCAGGCCGCGCGCCGCCGGGCGCCGGGCCGCCCGCGCCCCCCGGCCGGCAGCTCCTCGGCGAAGCAGCGGTAGCAGGCGGTCAGGCCCGCCTCGAAGCGCGGCCCGATCTCGACGCCGGCGCTGCCGTGCGCCGACCGCAGCCACGGCACCCGGGCCTGCGCGCACCAGTCGTCCAGCTCGCGCGGCAGCGGATCCGGGGCGCCGAGGGCGAGGACGAGGTCGATGCCGTCGGTCGCGGCGGCGGCGAGCGCGTGACGCCAGCCGCCATGGCCGGCCGCCGTCGCCTGCGGGACGCCGGCCCGGCGCAGCGCGCCGGCGACCGCCTCCGCGCCGGCGGGTCCGACGACGACGACGCGCGCGGTCGCCAGGCGCGCGAGGGCCGCGCCGACGCTGCGGTCGACCCGGGTGGTGTCCAGGTGCCGGCCGAGGAACGCGGCCGCCTCGGCGGGTACCGCGACCGGGCGGGGCGCGCGGTCGTCGGCGTCCTCGAGCAGGCCGCAGGCGTACAGCAGCGCCACCGCGGCGTGCACCTGCCGGCCGGGGCGGTCCAGCGCGCCGGCGAGGTCGTCGATCCGCCGGGTCCCGTCCAGCAGCGGCAGCAGCGCGGGCAGCAGGTCGGTGGCGGCGTGACCGCGGAGCACCTGGCGCTCGGCGGTGCCCTCCACGAGCAGGCCGTCGCCGAGGTCGACGAGCACCAGGTGCGCCAGCAGCCGCGGGCGCACCGGCAGGGTGAACTGCGGGTCGAGGCTGACCGCCGCCGCCATGGCGGGCGCGGACAGCCCGACCCGGCCCGGGAGCGCCTGCCCGGTCAGCCCGTCCACCGCAGCGCCTCCCGCAGGGCCGGCTGGAGGTCCAGCGTGGATCTGGTGCGCTCGTCGCGGTGCAGCCCGCAGCGGTCGCAGCCGTGGACGCCGACCACCCGCCCGGTGGTCAGGCGACCGCTGGCGAGGTCCTGCTGGCGCACCTGCCCGCCTGCGGCGGCCGGGTCGGCGGCGGCCAGGTCGAGGACGTCCGCCGCCGCCGTGGCGGCCAGCACGGCCGTCCCCGGCAGGTGGCCGTAGGGCTCGTCGTCGCCGCTCGCGGTGAAGTGCCGCTCCAGGGCCGCCTCGACGGCCCGGGCCGGCGCGTGCTGGCGCAGCCGCCGGCGGAAGCAGCGGTGGCAGGCGCTCGTGCCGGGCACGACCATCGGCCCGACCCGCAGCGCGCCGGCCTCGATCAGGACGGGCAGCCACGGCGTGGCGGTGGCGTGCGAGCGCGCGTCGACCTCCTCGGTCACCGCCGGCACGGGCCGCCCGGCGAGCACCAGGACCGCCCTGGCCGCCGCGAACCCGGCCCGGTCGGGCAGCGGCTCGCCGGTGGGGAGCGATCCCGTGCGGACGGTCACCCCGTCCAGGACGGCCGCCAGCTCGGCCGCGACGGCCTGCCCGAACCGGCCGAGCGCCAGCGCCTGCACAGGTCTCACGGACGTCCTCACGCGAACGGTTGCGGCCACGGGTTGAGGTCGGCCTCGGGGTGGGCGGGATGCCCGAACGCCGGCGGTCCCTCGTACAGCCGCCGGTGGCCGAGGTACCGGGCGCGGTGGCTGAACGACAGGGGCTGCAGGCCCGGGACGATCGCGCGCACGACGCGCATGCCGGCGCGCAGGGCCTCGTCGGTGGTCAGGTCCACCACGACCACCTCGAACCCCAGCCGGTCCAGGCGGTCGAGCACCAGGCGCAGCTCGGCGGCCGGGTCCCCGGCCGCGAGCCCCGGCAGGGCGCCGAGCGGGCGGGCGGCCCGGGATCCGAGCAGGAAGTCGAAGGCGTGCAGCCGCTCGGGACGGCCCATGTAGCGGGCGCCGTCGAACGCGGTGATGAAGTCGTCGGGATCGGTCGCCCCCGGCCGCCGCGGCCCGAGCGCGATCCGGGTCGAGGCCCCCTCCCGCAGCACCTTGGCCACCGCCCGCCGCGGGTCCAGGTCGGTGGCGCACGTGACCACGGTGGTGCAGTCCGGGTGCTCCCGCGCGACGTCCAGGCCGTACACGGTCGGGATGCCGACGTCGGTGGTGGCGTCGAACAGGTGGATCTCGCTGTCGCGGTCGGCGGCGAGCTGCAGGACGCGGGCCAGGTCGGCGCCGGCGTCGTGGAGCGTCAGCCGGGGGAGCGCGAGCCGCTGCAGCCACGTGAGGCTGATGGCGTCGCGCTCGACCACCTCGCAGACGGCGTTGCGGACCGCCGCCGCGAAGGTCCGGTGCGCGGCGCAGCCGGTCGAGATCGGCAGCGTGAAGCGCTCGGCCGGGGTCTCCGCGGGGATGTGCAGGTAGGTCAGCACCGCGGGCACCCAGCACAGGGCGCGGCGGGTCAGCGAGACGCCCCGCACCCAGCGGATCGGCGCCGCCCGGTCGGGCGCGACCACCGGGCACCTGGGATGGGCCAGCTCGGCCGGGGAGCAGCGGGGCACCGTGTCGAGGTCGAGCGCCTCCCCGCCCAGCTCGTCGCGCTCGCCCGGAGGAACTGCCCGGGGTCGTACACGCAGGCGGCGTAGCGCTCGAGCGCCTCGGCCACGGCGATGGTCCGCGCGGCCTCGGGGTCCATGGCGCCGCCGGCGCCGTCGAGCTGGTGGCGGGTGGAGGCGCCCCGGGTGGCCCGGCGCACCTGCGGCAGCACCCGGGTCAGGTCGCCCAGGGTCGCGACCGCCACCGGGATGGGCAGCTCGCCCGGCTGGGCGGCGAGGCGGTCGACCTGGCCGACCAGGCCGCCGAGCGGCGAGACGAGGCCGGGCAGGCCGCCGCGCTCGGAGGACGACACCGTCGACAGCACCCGGCACCCCCTGGTCGTGCCCGCAGGGCGAGCGGAGTCGCCGGTCGACGAACCGACCCGGCGCGAATCCGACTCGGCGGCAAGGAGCAACATCCCCGCCGAATCATCCGATCGGCGACGAACCTGTTCCGTGTCGCGCGGCCATGATGCCGACCGGCGGCGCCCGGCGAACCGGACGGACGGGCAGCCCAACGCGCAGAATCCAGGTCACGCCGGAACCGTTCGCGTAATTCGCGACCTCACGCCGCCCGATCGTCACCGGCGGGCGCCCGGGAGCCTTCCAGGCCGATCCCGCCACGCACGGGCGGATCCGGCACCGGCGGGCTGACCTACGACGCGGGCTGCGACGGTCGTGGGCGTCGGCCCACGACGGAGTTCACGGTCCCTGGTCCTCGGGTGGCCTGGTGGCGGAAGCCGGGCCGGGCTGGCGGCGGCGCAGGAAGTAGCCTGCCAGGGCGAGCACGATGAGGGTGCCGATGATGGCGCCGAGGATGCCGCCCCAGTCGAAGATGTCGGTGTCGCCGATGCCCAGCCCGAGGGTGAAGATGACGTAACCGACCAGCGCGCCGCCCAGCCCCAGCGCGAGCGACACGACCCATGACATCGGCCCGCTCAGGTCGCGGAACGCGTCGCCCGGCATGAGGACCCGTGCGATGACGCCGGCGACGAACCCGAGCAGCAACGCCCCGACCATGGTCTCCTCCTTCTCGGCCGCCTTACCGGCCGCAGGTGGGGGGCCGACCACGATCCGGACGGCCCGGAGTCGACGAAGGCTGGACGGCGCAGCCATCGCCTCCTCGTCTGGACCGTCGCCGTCCAGAGGATTCTTCTGGAGCGCGGCCCCCGCGGCAAGACGCGCGCCCCGGGTCGTGCCGACGAGCGCGGGGCGGCCCGCCCGGGGCCTCGACCAGGTGCGGGCGCGCTGTCCGCGGGGCGTGCGAAGATCCCGCGCATGCCCTTCCACGCGGACCTCCACGTCCACTCGAAGTACTCCAGAGCGACGAGCAGGGACTGCGACCTCGAGCATCTCGCCTGGTGGGCGCGGCGCAAGGGCGTGACCGTCCTCGGCACCGGCGACTTCACCCATCCCGGCTGGTTCGAGCACCTGAAGGACACCCTGGTGCCGGCCGAGCCCGGGCTGTTCCGGCTGGGTGGGGAGCTGGAGCGGGCGGTCGACGCCCGGCTCCCGGCCTCCTGCCGCGGTCCGGTCCGCTTCATGCTGTGCGTGGAGATCTCCACGATCTACAAGCGGGCGGCCCCGAGCCGGCGCGCGCCGTCGGGCGCGGCCGCCGGGGAGTCGGTGGAGCGCACCCGCAAGGTCCACCACCTGGTGTACGTGCCCGACCTGGACGCGGCGGCCGCGGTCAACCGCGCGCTCGGGCGGATCGGGAACCTCGCCTCGGACGGGCGGCCGATCCTCGGGCTGGACTCCCGCGACCTGCTGGAGATCGTGCTGTCCAGCGGCGAGGGCTCCTACCTGGTCCCCGCGCACGTGTGGACGCCGTGGTTCGCGGCGCTCGGCTCCAAGTCGGGGTTCGACCGCGTGGAGGACTGCTACGCCGACCTTGCCGAGCACGTGTTCGCGCTGGAGACGGGGCTGTCCTCGGACCCGTCCATGAACCGGCGGGTGTCGGCGCTGGACCGCTACCGGCTGGTGTCCAACTCCGACCTGCACTCCCCGCCGGCGATGGCGCGCGAGGCGACGGTGTTCGACACGGCGGTGGACTACTTCGCGATCCGCCGGGCGCTGGAGACCGGCGAGGGGCTCGCGGGCACGGTCGAGTTCTTCCCGGAGGAGGGCAAGTACCACCTGGACGGGCACCGCAGGTGCGGCGTGGTCCTGGAGCCCGCGCAGACGCGCCGGCTGGGCGGGCTGTGCCCGGCGTGCGGCAAGCCGCTGACGGTCGGGGTGCTGCACCGGGTGGAGGAGCTGGCCGACCGGCCGGACGGCGCCAGGCCGCCGGGCGCGCCGCGGGTGCACAACCTGGTGCCGCTGCCGGAGATCCTCGGCGAGCTGCTCGGGGTGGGCGCCCGGAGCAAGGCGGTCACGGCCGAGGCGGCGGCGCTGGCCGACCGGCTGGGGCCGGAGCTGGGGATCCTGACCGAGGTCCCGCTCGACGACATCCGGCGGGTGGGCTCGGGGCGGCTGGCGGAGGCGATCGGGCGGCTGCGCCGGGGCGAGGTGCGCCGCGAGGCGGGGTTCGACGGCGAGTACGGCGTCATCCGCATGTTCGACCGGGCGGAGCTGGACCTGGGGACCGCGACCGCGGTGCTGTTCGAGGCCCCGGCGGCGCCGGAGCGGCCCGCCGCAGGACGCGGCGCCGACGCCGAGGTGCCCGCGGGCGCGGGCGGGCCGCAGGCGCCCGGGCACGCGGCGGGCGACGGCGCCGCCGGCAACGGCGCGGCCGGCGCCCGGACGGCCGGGTCCGGCCCGGCGGCCGGGTCCCCGCTGGCCGGCCTGGACGCCGAGCAGCGGGAGGCGGTGACCGCCGGGGAGGGCCCGCTGCTGATCGTGGCGGGACCGGGGACGGGCAAGACCCGCACGCTGACCGCCCGGATCGCCCACGTCGTGCGGGACCGCGGGGTCCCGGCGGAGCGCTGCCTGGCGATCACGTTCACCCGCCGCGCGGCCGAGGAGCTGCGGTCACGGCTGCGGCTGCTGGCCCCGGAGGCGGCCGACCGGGTGGCGGTGGCGACCTTCCACGCGTTCGGGCTGGAGGTCGTGCGCGAGCAGCACGACCGGCTGGGCCTGGCGCAGGGCGTGCAGGTCGCGGGCGAGGAGGAGCGCGTGCGGCTGGCGCGGGCGCTCGGCGGGGGCTCCGACCGCCAGGCGCGCCGCCTGCTGGAGCGCGTGGCGCAGGCCCGCCGCGCGGCGGGCGAGGGGGGCGGGCCGGCGGCGCTCGCGGAGGACCGCGAGGCCGCCGCACGCTACGAGGCGATGCTGCGCGAGCGCGGGCTGGTGGACCTCGACGACCTGGTGGTGCTGCCGGTGCGGCTGCTGTCGGGGGACCCGGCGCTGGCGGCCCGCTACCGCGAGCGCCACCGGTGGGTGTTCGTCGACGAGTACCAGGACGTCGACGAGGCGCAGTACCGGCTGCTGCGGCTGCTCACCGGCGCGGACGGGAACCTGTGCGCGATCGGCGACCCGGACCAGGCGATCTACGGGTTCCGGGGCGCGGACGTCGGGTTCTTCCTGCGCTTCGGCCAGGACTGGCCGGGTGTCAGGACCGTGCGCCTGGTGCGCAACTACCGCTCCAGCCGGGCGATCGTGCGGGCCGCCGGGCAGGTGATCGCGCCGGCGACGCTCGTGCCCGACCGGGTGCTGGAGGCGGTGGCGGGCTCGGCGGCCCCGGCGCGGGTCACGCTGCACCGGGCCGCGAGCGAGCAGGCCGAGGCGGCGTTCGTGGCGCGCACGATCGACGGGCTGCTCGGCGGCTCCTCGTTCCACTCCATCGACAGCGGCCGCGCGGACGGGGCCGAGGCGGCGCTGTGCTTCGCCGACGTGGCCGTGCTGTACCGCACCGACGCGCAGGCGGCGCCGCTGGTGGAGGCGTTCGCGCAGGCGGGCATCCCGTTCCAGAAGCGGTCCCACGACCGGCTGCTGGACCAGCCGGGCGTGCGCGCGATCGTGGGGGTGCTGCGCGGCGAGCTGGCGCGGGGACCGGCGGTCGGGGGAGCGGTGGCCGACCGGGTGCGGGCCGCGGCGCGCACGGTCGCGCACGGCGGCGACGCGCAGGCGCTGGCCTCCCTGGAGCTGCTGGCGCCGCTCGCGGAGCGCTGCGGCGAGGACCTGGGGCGGTTCGTGGACGAGCTGGCGCTGGGTGCGGAGGTCGACCTGCTGGACCCCCGCGCCGACCGCGTGTCGCTGCTCACCCTGCACGCGGCGAAGGGCCTGGAGTTCCCCGTGGTGTTCCTGGTGGGCTGCGAGGACGGGCTGCTGCCGCTGCGCTTCGTCGGCCGGGACGCGCCCGGCGGCGACGCCGAGGAGCGCCGGCTGCTGTTCGTCGGCATGACCAGGGCGCGGGTGCGGCTGCTGGTGTCCGGCGCGCGGCGGCGGCTGCGGCAGGGCGCGGTCCGCCAGACCGGACCCTCGCCCTTCCTGGCCGACATCGACCCGGCGCTGCTGGACGACGCCCCGCCGCCCGCGGCCGCCAGGCGCCGCGTGCCCGCCGGCGACCAGCTCCGGCTGCTGTGACGCCGCACCGTCGGCCGGAGACGGCGGAAGGAGGACACGACAGGCCGTTTTCCCCCTTCCTTCGTAGAGTGTCGGTATGTCCCGCTCTTGCAGGAGGCTGCGATGCGCCATCTCCTCGGGTTCGTCCTCGGTGTCGTGCTGACCCCGCTGCTGGCGGCGGGGGCGGCGTGGGGCTTCGGGCACAGCAGCCGGACCGCCGCCCGCCTGGTCGCCGACCCGGCGGCGGCGGCTCCCGGTCTGGCGGTGATGGCGCTCGTCGGCGTGGTCGTGGCGCTGCTGATCGCGACCAGGGTGTCGCCGCTGGCCGCGCTGCTGCCGGGCCTGGCGCTGCTGGCGTGGACGGCGGCGCACGCGGCCGCCTGGCGCGACGCGGTCCCGCGCCAGCTGCTGCGCACGCAGGTCGGGCCGGACGCGGTGGCGCTGCTGTCGGGCGGCGTCTACTGCCTGCTCGGCGCCGCGTTGCTCGTGTCCGCGCTGCGCCCGCAGCGGTGGCGGCGCGCGCGCCGGGAGGGGCCCCGGGCCGCGACGGGACGCGACTGGGCCCGTCCGGATCCTGACGAGGAGTTCCTGCCGGGGGACGACGAGCTCTACGGCCAGCCGGTGGAGCCGATCCGGCCGGCGTCGATGCAGTACCCGCCCCCCGGCCGCTACCCGCCGGCGCCGATGGCGCCGTACCCGCAGGGCGGCGCGGGCCGCTACCCGCCGCCGGCGCGGCCGCCCGGCCCGCCGCCGCGGGCCTGACCCGCGGCCGCCCGGCCGGCGCGGTACCGGGCCGCGCGGCTCAGCGCGCGCGCCAGACGCGGAACGCCTCCAGCAGCGGCTCGCACGCCTCCGCCGAGGGCTCCTCGGGGAGTCGGCCCGTCAGCCGGATCGTCGTCCGCAGCTGCTCCAGGTAGGTGCTGCAGGCCTCGCAGCCGGCCAGGTGCGACTCGACCCGCTCACGCTCCTCGCCCGGCAGCGCGCCTTCGAGGTAGTCGCCGAGCAGCTCGACGACCTCCTTGCAGGTCAGCTCGCGCACGCTCATCGCCGCGCCCCACCGCGCCCGAGGTAGGCCTCCAGCGAGGCGCGCACCTTCGTCCTGGCCCGGTGGAGGAGGACCCGCTGGTTCGCGTCGGTCACGCCCAGCAGCTCGCCGACGGCGGCGGCGGTCCAGCCCTCGACGTCGCGCAGCGTGAGCACGGCCCGCTGGCTGGGGGGGAGCGCGTCGATCGCGCGGCCGATCTCGGCCATCGTCTCGGCGGACGCCAGCCGCTGCTCGGGGATGTCCTCCCAGCTCGCCGGCGGGACCAGCCAGTGGCCCGACGGGGTGAAGCGCATCCCGGGGGCCGGGGCCTGGGCCTCCTCGATGGAGGAGAACGGGACGCTGCGCCGCTCGCGGGCGCCCCGGGTCTTGGCGATGTTGACCAGGATCCGGAAGATCCAGGTCTTCAGGGACGAACGGCCCTCGAACCGGTCGAGCTGCTGCAGCACGCCGAGCCACGCCTCCTGGACGCACTCCTCGGCGACCGCCGTGCTCGGGACGTACGCCGACGCCACGCGCAGCATCGAGGCGTGGTAGCCGTCGACGAGCCGGATGAACGCCTCCTCGTCGCCGCCGCGCAGCGCGGCGAGCAGCGCCTCGTCGCCCGCGGTGCCGGCGCCCTCGGCGCGGGCGCTGACAGGAGGATCGGGCCGCCGCGTGCGGTGGCCGCCAGAACGCTGCACGTGCGTGCGCCATCCTTGGTCGGCGGAGGGTGTGGGGGGCAGCAGACGCCCTGCGCACCGCGTTGTCAAGGCAGGCGGGACCCGGCGGCCAGACGGGGAATCAGGTCCCCCTTCGCCGGGTTCTCCAGGACGTGCGGACCCCAGCCGCAGTGCAGCGGGGGCGGCGCCGAAGGGACCGGTTCCGGCGCCGCCCTCTCCACCGGGCGCGGGCGGCCGGCCGCCCGCTGCCGGCGTCAGCCGGCGTCCTCCCCGGCGCCGAGCGCGCGCAGCAGCGCGTCCGCCTTGAGCCGCAGCTCGTCGTACTCGGCGGCCGCGTCGGACTGGGCGACGATGCCGCTGCCCGCGCACAGCCACGCGCGGTCGCCGGCCAGCTCGACGGTGCGGATCGCGACCCCGAGCCGCGCGCGCAGCGCGGCCGGGCGGCCGGTCGAGCGGATCCAGCCGACCGCGCCCATGGAGACGCCGCGGGCGGCCGGCTCGAGCCGCCGGATGAGCCGCATGGCGGCGAGCTTGGGCGCCCCGGTCACCGACCCGCAGGGGAAGGCGGCGGCGACGAGATCGCCCAGCCCGCGGCCGGGCGCCAGCTCGGCCTCGACGGTGGAGACCAGGTGGTGCAGGTGCGGGTAGGTCTCCACCTCGAGCAGCCGCGACGCCCTCACCGAGCCGAGCCGCGCGACCCGCCCGAGGTCGTTGCGCAGCAGGTCGACGATCATGATGTTCTCCGCGCGCTCCTTGGGGTCGGCCGCGAGCTCGGCGGCGTTGCGGCGGTCCTCGGCGGGGGTGCGGCCGCGGGGCCGCGTGCCCTTGATCGGCGAGGTGCGCACGCGGCGGCCGTCGACCTCCAGGAAGCGCTCGGGCGACAGGCAGGCGACCTCGTGGCCGCCGTCCTGGAGCAGCGCGCACCAGCGGGGTCGCAGCTCCGCCGCCAGCCGCCACCAGGCGCCGGCCAGGCCCGCGGGCACCCCCTGCAGGTCGAAGCGGACGCACAGGTTGACCTGGTAGACGTCGCCGCGGCCGATCGCGGCCAGCGCCGCCCGCACCGCCGCGAGGTACCCGGCGCGGTCCAGGCTGGCGCGCACGACCGGCCGGGCGCCCCCGCCTCCGCCGGCGGCCGGGGGCGGGCGCAGCGGGCCGGTGGCGGCCCGCTCGAAGCGGGTGAAGCGGGCGTGCCCGTCGTAGGCGATCCAGCCCGCCCACCAGCCCGGGCTGCGGGCCACCCGGTCCAGCGCGTCGCACAGGTCCCCGGCCCCCGGCTCGACGCGCTCGACCGCGCCGTCGAGCGCCAGCACGCCGCGCGGGTTCCACAGGTACGCGCGCGGCCCGGACGGGGGCGTCACGGCGCCGCGGCCCGCGGTCCGGCCCCCGCCGCCCGGGCTCAGGACGCGCTGGACGCGGCCCAGAGGTTGATGCCGCTCTCGGTGGCGTAGCGGTCGATCTCGCGCAGCTCGTCCTCGCCGAACGCCAGGTTCTCCAGCGCAGCCACGTTGTCGTCGAGCTGCGCCACGCTGCTCGCGCCGATCAGCGTGGACGTGACCCGCGGGTCGCGCAGCGTCCACGCCAGGGCCAGCTGCGCCAGGCGCTGCCCGCGCCGCTCGGCGATCCCCGCGAGCGCGCGGACCTTCGCCAGGTTCTCCTCGCCGAGCATGCCGCCGTCCAGGGAGCCGTCCCGGCTGGCGCGCGAGCCCTCGGGGACACCGTGCAGGTAGCGGTCGGTGAGCAGGCCCTGGGCGAGCGGGGAGAAGACGACGCAGCCGACGCCCTCCTCGCCGAGGACGTCCAGCAGCCCGTCCTCGATCCACCGGTTGAGCAGCGAGTAGGACGGCTGGTGGAGGAGCAGCGGCGTCCCGAGCGCGCGCAGGATCGCCGCGGCCTCGCGGGTGCGCCGCGGGGAGTAGGAGGAGATGCCCGCGTACAGCGCCTTGCCCTGCCGGACCGCGCTGTCCAGCGCCCCGAGGGTCTCCTCCGGCGGCGTGTCGGGATCGGAGCGGTGGGAGTAGAAGACGTCGACGTAGTCCAGGCCGAGGCGGCGGAGGCTGGCGTCGAGGCTGGCGAGCAGGTACTTGCGCGAGCCGTGGTCGCCGTAGGGGCCGGGCCACATGTCGTACCCGGCCTTGGTCGACACGACCAGCTCGTCGCGGTGGCCCCGCAGGTCGGTGGCGAGGATCCGGCCGAAGTTCTCCTCGGCGGCGCCGTACGGGGGGCCGTAGTTGTTGGCCAGGTCGAAGTGGGTGATGCCGAGGTCGAAGGCGCGCCGGATGATC
>DATFRI010000077.1:0-15732 GCA_035263405.1 Actinomycetes bacterium
GCCCTCCTTGGTCATCGAAGGGCCAGTCTCGGTCACAGCAGTCGAACAGGGCGAACGTTGCCCGCTACGGCACTAGGTCCAGCCGCAGCTGAGCGGTCCCAACCACGGGCATAGCAGACGGCCATACGAACCAGAGTCGTCACGAGGCGGACTTCAGCGGTGATGCTGCTGTCGGGCTGCTCTCCTTCTCGGCCGGCTCGTTACCCGGCTGTAGAACGCCGGTGACGGTTGGTGTGAATAGCATGAGTCGTGCTACTACCGGCCAGTCTGCCGGCCACTTTCACGCGGTACTGCTCGCGGAGGTCGTCTCCTCCAGAGCTGCTTCCTGCATCTCCTTGAGCGTTCGCCCAGCCTTGTTCTTCCACTCGACGCGGCCATTGGCAGAACGACCAAGCACGACGCCAGCCGCAGTAGACGGCGAGTCGAAGAGCTGGGCACGAGTGAACCGCAGGTAGCTGCCGTCTGGGACAAGCACCCCCTCGGCCAGGAGCCGCTGACGATGCGCCTCCATCCAGGATTGGATCGACGGGACCGAGTCCATCCGGGCAAGCGAGCCCGCGTCGACGACGAAGCCTTCTGAGGTGTCGGCGCCGGTCGCCTGCGCGCCCCTTCCCTTGAGGTAGAGCCGCGCGGCTGCCGGTGCCTGTGGCCCGATCGCTTCGAAGGCGACCACCCCAAGCAGCGGCAAGATGACCAGCATCTCCCGCAGGTACGCCTCCATGTCCGCCCGGTCTGGCTCCGACAGCTTCGGCAGCGCCGGAATGGTGCCGTTGAGGACGCCCACTCGGCCGGCCTCGGTCGCAGCTGGACCAGACGTGCCTCCAGGTAGCGAACATGGGCCTTGTTGAGGTTCTCGTCCTTGCTCGTGAAGGCAATGACCGTCGTCCAGAACTCCTTGCCCTTGACGTGCTGGTCGACTCGGTCCCTGACGTCGTCGGCCTCGCCGACGTAGAGCTGGTCCTTGGGTACTTTGCCCGATGGCGGCCCAGTCAGGAGGTACACACCAGGCCGGCCATACTCAGCGCGCTTGCGCGCCTTCAGATAGTCGCTGCGGGAGGAGACCAAGCCAAGACCCGTCCAGTTGGACTTCTCCACCAGGCGGAACCCGTCGGCCCGTCCATCGGCGAGATACAGCCTGATGGAGGTGCCAAGGGTCTCCAGCCCGTTCGACATGACGCGCAAGATACCCGAAGCCAGACAGAGAGGGTCCACCTTGCGAGCCTTGGCCGGCCAGGCGGTGGCTGGCGGGCCTAGTCGTGGCCTTGCCGTGGAAGGATTTGAGGCTCTTCCTCGCCATCCCTGTGCCGGTCCGCAGCGACGCCGGCCAGCCCAAGCGAAGAAGGCCGCTGACGGCGAGGTGCTCAGGTGTCGAGCGCCTGCAGGGCGATCGGACATGCCGTACCGGGACCCATCGCGGGCACGAATAGGGCACAGATGCTCGCCCACAGCCGGGCCCGACCGGACGCCGCCGGACACACGACACGGCCGCTGACCATCATCCACACAGGTCAGCGGCCGTTCCACACGAGTGTTGGGTGGTAGCCCCGAGCAGATTCGAACTGCCGTTACCGCCTTGAGAGGGCGGCGTCCTAGGCCACTAGACGACGGGGCCGGGTCGCGGCGCGGGCCGCTTCCGCTGGGGTGCCAGGACTCGAACCTAGACTAACGGGGCCAGAACCCGTCGGGCTGCCAATTACCCCACACCCCATCTTCAGCCCGACCGCGAGCGGGCCGCGATGGCGCATGATAGCGGCTGGCGCGCCGCGCGCTCAAACCCCCTGCGGCGTGAGCGCCTCGATCCGCCCGAGCGAGCGGGCCTTGCCGAGCAGCGCCATGGACTCGAACAGGGGCGGGCTGACGAGCCTGCCGGTGACGGCCAGGCGCACCGGCTGGAAGGCCTTCTTGGCGCCGAGCCCGCGCTCCTGCTGCAGGCCGCGCAGGGTCGCCTCGATGGCCTCGGCGGTCCAGGGCTCGACCGGGGCGAGCGCCGCGGCGGCGGCCGCGAGGAACTCCCGGCCCTGCGGGTCGAGCACCCTGGCCGCGTCGGCCTCGTCGATCTCCACCCGGTCGGCGTACAGGAACCCGACCATCCCGGGCACCTCGCCCAGGGTCCGCACCCGCTCCTGCACCAGCGGCGCCGCGGCGGCGAGCGTGTCGGCGTCGGCCTCGGGGAGGCCGGCGGCGCGCACGAACGGCAGCGCCCGGCGGGCGAACTCGCCCGGGTCGAGCGCGCGGAGGTGGTGGCCGTCGAGCGCGTCGAGCTTCCTGGTGTCGAAGGCGGCGGGGTTCTGGGTCACGCGCTCGATCGAGAACACCCGCTCTAGCTCGTCGAGTCCGAACAGCTCGGTCCGGTCGTCGTAGGACCAGCCGAGCAGCGCGAGGTAGTTGACCAGCGCCTCGGGCAGGTAGCCCTCGGCGCGGAAGGTCTCCACCGCGACCGCTCCGTGACGCTTGGAAAGCTTCTTGCCGTCGGCGCCGACCAGCAGCGGCAGGTGCGCGAACGCGGGCGGGTCGGGCCGGCCGAGCGCGGCGAACACGTGCAGCTGCCTGGGCGTGGACGGCAGCAGGTCGTCGCCGCGGATGACGTGGCTGATGCGCATGTCCACGTCGTCGTACACGGCCGCGAGCAGGTAGGTGGGCATGCCGCTGGCACGCAGGATCACGAAGTCCGACAGGGTGGCGTTCTCGAACGCGACCGTGCCGTGGACGAGGTCGTGCACGACGGTGCGGCCCTCATCGGGCAGGCGGAAGCGGACCGCCGCCTGCCGGCCCTCGGCCTCGTAGGCGCGAACCTGGCGGGCGGCCAGCTCGCGGCAGTGCCCGTCGTAGCCGGGCGGGAGCCCGCGGGCGCGCCGGGCGGCGGCGCGGCGCTCCAGCTCCTCGGGGCTGCAGTAGCAGGGGTAGGCGTGGCCGGTCGCGATGAGCGTGTTCACGGCCGTCCGGTAGCGGTCCAGCCGCTCGCTCTGCACGTACGGGCCACCCTCGCCGCCGACCGCGTAGCCCTCGTCCCACGTCAGCCCCAGCCAGCGCAGCGCGTCGACGATCCCCTCGGCGCCGCCGGGGACGTTGCGCTCGACGTCGGTGTCCTCGATGCGCAGCACCAAGCGCCCGCCGTGCGCGCGGGCGAACAGGTAGTTGAACAGCGCGGTCCGCGCGGTGCCGACGTGCAGGAAGCCGGTGGGCGACGGGGCGAACCGGGTTCGGACGGTCCCGGCCGGGACGTCGCGGTCTGCCATGGACGCGATCGTAGCAGGGCGCGGGCGAGCGGTCCCCGCCGGCCGGGGCGGCCCGGTCCGGCTCAGCCGCGCAGCAGCAGCGCCTCCATCGTCAGGCCGGTGCCGAACGCGAGCATGACCACCCATTCGCCGGGACCGACGCCGGACTCGGCCAGCAGCCCGTCGAGGATGGCGAGCACGGTCGCCGAGGAGCGGTTGCCCCCGTCGGCCAGCGCCTCCCAGGAGCGGTCCAGCGCGCCCGCACCGAGGCCGAGCCGCCGGTGGATGCGCTCCAGGATCTCCGGGCCCCCGGGGTGGATCACCCAGTGGTCGACGTCCGCGACGGCCAGCCCGTGCTGGTCGAGCAGCGCATCGACGAACGGGCCGATGCCGCGCTCGATGATCGCGGGCACCCGCGGCGACAGCCACATGCGGAAGCCGTCGTCGGCGACGGCCCAGGTCATGCGGTCCTGGCTGCGCGGCACCGCCACGGTCCGGGCACCGACGATCCGCGGCCCGTCCCCCTCGGGGGCGACCACCGCGGCCCCGGCGCCGTCGGCGAACAGGGCGATCTGCACGATCTCCTCGCGGCGCGTCGGCGGCTGCAGGTGCAGCGTGCACAGCTCCACGCAGTCGACCAGGACGCCGCGGCCGGACGCCGCGCTCAGCGCCGCGGCGACGCGCAGCCCCGGTAGGGCCGCGTAGCACCCCATGTGGCCGACGAACAGGCGCCGGACCTCCGGGGCGAGCCCGAGGTCCTCGACCAGGTGCAGGTCCAGGCCGGGCCCGGCGTAGCCGGTGCAGCTCACCGCGATCAGGTCGCCGATCGCCTGCGCCGCCCCGGCGCCGGCGCGGGCCAGTGCGCGCTCGGCGGCCTGCAGCCCGAGCCGCCGGGCCGCGGGCTCGAACGCCTGCATCCGCTCGGCGGTGCTGGGCACCTGCCGGTAGTAGCGCTCGGGGTCCTCGATCACCGTGGCCTTGCGCTCCACCCGCGAGGCCAGCACCAGCTCCGCCCAGGCCGGGTCCCACCCGGGCAGGCGGCTGTAGACGCGCTCGATCGCCTCGGTGGTCTTGTGGACGTGCTCGGGGACCGCGCTGCCGACCCCGACCACCCGGGCCATCACGCCACCTGCTTGCGGTAGTGGCCGAGGTACAGCGCGCGCCGGTCGGCGGCGAGCGCGAACCGCGGCGGGTCGATCCGCCGGGTGACCAGCGCGCGGGCGATGTCCCGCGGCCCGATGCGCGGCACCAGCCCGGTGGTGGCGACCGCACTGAGCCCCTGCGCGCGCAGCAGCCGGTCCAGCTCGTCCGGCCGGATGAACAGACGCCAGTCGTGGGTGCCCCGGGGCACCAGCCCGACGACCCGCTCGCTGCCGAAGATGCCGACGAACCAGGCCCACAGGGTCCGGTTGATCGTGTCGAACAGCAGCCGGCCGCCGGGCGCGAGCACGCGCGCCAGCTCGGCGACGACCGCGGGCAGGTCGCCCATGTGCTCGAGCACGTCGGCGGCGACCACGGCGTCGAGCGACCCGTCGGCGAACGGCAGGCGCTCGAGGGTGCCCTCGACCGGATGGAACGCCCCGCCGGCCGCGCGGCGGGCGACCTGGAGGCTCGGCCGCGACAGGTCGAGCCCGTAGACGACCGCCCCGGCGCCGACCAGGCCCCGGGCGACCAGGCCGCCGCCGCAGCCCGCGTCCAGCACCCGCAGCCCGGCGGGCGCGCCCAGCTCGCGCAGGTAGAACGCGAGCCTGGTCGGGTTCATCGCGTGCAGCAGCCGGGCAGGCCCGTCGGGGTCCCACCACAGGCGGTCGGCGGTGTCGTACCAGTCCAGCCGCAGTGTGAAGCGGGCCGGAGGGACCGGGCGGGTCCGGTCGATCCTGCGTCCGAGCAGCCCGTGCCCGCCGGCCGCGCGGACGTCCCGCGGCAGGCTCACCAGCCGCTGGGGGGCGGTCACGCGGAGGTCTCCGCGCCGAGCTCGACGCGGCCCACCCACTGCAGCGTCGCGTCGTGCGAAGGCGGCAGCAGCAGCCCGGCGTGGGCGTCGCGCAGCAGCCGCTCGATCGGGCTGCGGCGCAGGTACCCGCTGCCGCCCGCGGTCCGCAGCGCGAGCGTGCAGACCTCCAGCGCGGTCTCGCACACGAACAGCTTGGTGGCGGCCATGCGGCCGTAGTGGTCGGCGGGATCGCGCACCGGCCGGCGCGCGGCGGCCAGCAGCGCCGCCCGCGTGGCGTCCAGGAGCATGCGCATCCGCCCGACCGCCTGCTGCACGCCGGGCAGCTGGGCCAGCCCCTGCCCGAGCGCCTCGTTGCGGCGGCCGGGGAGCGTCGAGACCAGGTGCTCGTAGGCGGCCTCGGCGGCGCCCAGGAAGACGCTCGCGAACGACAGCCACGTCCAGTGCGACCCGGCCAGGAACCCGGCCGCGAGCCCGAAGCCGCGGTCGACCACGTGCTCGTCGCCGAGCACCAGGTCGTCCAGCGCGACCGCGTTGCTGCCGGTGGCGCGCATCCCCATCGCCTTCCAGTCGCCGAGGACGCGCACCCCGCCCGGCTGTTCGCCGACGGCGCGGTCGGGCCGCGGGAAGAGGAAGGCGATCGGCTCGCGGCCGGCGGCGGTCTCGACCGCGGCGGTCAGGAACAGGTGGCTCAGCCCCGGGTAGCCGGTGAAGAACGTCTTGACGCCGCGCAGCCGCCAGCCGCCGGCGACCCGCTCGGCGGTGGTCGCCTGGTACCACCAGTTGCCGCCGGACTGCGGCTCGGAGAAGCCGCCCCCGAGCACCGCCCGGTCGCCCACGACCTGCTTGAGGAACGGCTCCACCTGGTCCCGCAGCATCTCGGCGAGCAGCCCGACCCCGTGCAGGTGCATGTTGATCGTGAACGCGGTCGCGGGCGATCCCTGCGCCAGGCGCGCCTGCGCGGCCACGAGGTCGAGCGCGCTCGCGCCGCCGCCGCCGAGGTCGCGCGGGACGGTGATGGAGGTGTAGCCGCTGGTCAGGAGGTCGTCGAGGTCCTCAGCGGCGAACCGGTCGGCGTCGTCGTAGCCGGACGCCCGCTCGGCGAGCCGGGGGGCGAGGGACGCGGCCAGCTCCACCAGGTCGGGCCGGGGCGCGGCCTGCGACGGATCCTGCATGCGGCTCTCCTCGGGGGTCGGCGGGCGTCCAGACCAAAGCAGGTTCGGACGAGGCTTATTAAATACTGCGATGTACCGAGGGACACGACCGGCTGGCCGCCACAGTGTCGCAGACGACACGACGGTCGGCGCGGACGGCGGGAGCGACGATGGACCCGGGACTCGAGCTGGCTGACTGGCGGCGCGAGATCGCGCAGCTCTACCTGACCGGGCCGACCTCGGGCGCCGACGGCGCGGCCGCGTTCCGCCGCGGCCGCGACGCCCTGTTCGGCCGCCACCCCCAGTCCCCCGTGCCCGCCGCGGAGCGGGACGGCTTCGAGGGGCTCGACTGGTTCCCGTACGACCCGGGCGCGCGCGTGACCGCCGCCCTCGAGCCGGCTCCCGGCGGGGACGCCCTGGAGATCGACACCGGCGGCGAGGACGGCGTGGTCCGCTACCGGCGGGTCGGGCGGCTGCGGACGCCCTGGGGGACGCTGACGCTGTTCTGGACGCTCGGGTACGGCGGCGGGCTGTTCCTGCCGTTCCGCGACGCCACCAGCGGCCACCAGACCTACGGCGGCGGGCGCTACCTGACCGACACGATCAAGGGAACGTTCGGCCGCGGACTGGTCACGAATCCTAACGATCAGGTCACGCTCGATTTCAACTACGCGTACAACCCGTCGTGCGCGTACGACCCGCGCTGGGCATGTCCGCTGGCACCGCCCGAGAACCGGCTGTCCGGCGCGGTCGAGGCGGGCGAGCGCACCCCGCGCTGACGCCGGTCGTCCGATATGACCCCGAGGCGATTCCGGTCCAGTATGGTCATGACTTGGCACCCCCCGCACGGAGACCCGGAGATGCGCAACCGCCTGTCCCTCCTGCCCCTGGCGCTCCTGCCGATCCTGGCAGGATCGTTGCTCACCGGCTGCCGGGGCGCCTCCGACCTCGAGGTCGTCCAGAAGTCGCCCGACAAGACCGCCGGGGCCGGCAGCTCCAACTTCCAGTTCGAGATCCACCTCAACGGCAGCGCCATCAAGCAGGAGGTCACGCTGACCGGCGACGGGGCCTTCGAGTTCAAGGCCGGCAAGGGCACGGTGAACATCCAGATGCCCGCCGCCGACAACGGCAAGCCGGTCAAGATCCCGACCGTGATCAACGCGGGCGTGGTCTACCAGCAGTACCCCGAGGAGGTCGCCAAGCAGCTTCCCGGCGGCAAGCCCTGGGTCAAGATCGACGTCGGCAAGCTCCGCCAGGGCACCAGCGCCAGCGCGCTGGCGCAGGGCCAGTCCAGCAACCCCACCGCGTCGCTCGCCTACCTGCGCGGCGTCGACGACGACAAGGACGTCAAGAAGGTGGGCACGGAGAAGCTGCGCGAGGCCGCGACCACCCACTACGTCGTCACGCTGGACCTGCGCACCGCCGCGGCGCGCGGCGGCGTCGACCGGGACACCATCGAGGACTTCGCGATCCAGCTCGGCTCCCAGGAGATCCCCGCCGACGTGTGGATCGACGAGGAGGGCCGGGTGCGCCGGCTGCGGTACCTGATCGACACCAGCAAGGCGACGTCGAACCTGGCGCCGGCGGGGTCGACGAAGGTCGCCACCAGCCTCGAGCTGTTCGACTTCGGCACCCAGGTCAAGGCCGACCCGCCCCCGTCCAGCCAGGTCACCGACGCGACCAAGCTGCTCACCCAGCAGCAGCAACAGCAGCAGCAGTAGGGGCCGCCCGACGCCTGCTGCGTGGGGTACCCCGTCCGCCGTCAGCGGCCGCCCCCCACGCGCACCACGCAGCGCCCGCGCACCTGCCCGGCGAGGATCGCGTCCAGGACGGGCTCGAGCCGGTCGAGGGTGACCTCACGGGTGACCAGCTCCTCCAGGGCGGGCGGCCGCAGGTCGCCGGCGAGCCGGCGCCACAGCTCGCGGCGCCGCTGGATGGGGGTGAAGCCCGAGTCGACCCCGAGGACGGCGACGCCGCGCAGGATGAACGGGAACACCGTGGTCTCCACCCGGCCGCCGCCGGTGTTGCCGCAGGCCGCGACCGCGGCGGCGCGCCGCAGCGTGCGCAGCACGTAGGCGAGGGTCGCGCCGCCGACGGCGTCGACCGCGCCCGCCCAGCGGGCGTGCTCCAGCGGCCTGCCGCCCTCGGCCGACGTCTCCTCCCGGCCGATCACCTCCGCGGCGCCCAGGCGCTCCAGCCAGCCCCGCTCCTGCGGGCGCCCGGTGGAGGCGACCACCTGGTGGCCGCGGCCGGCGAGGATCGCCACGGCCAGCGAGCCGAGCCCGCCGCTCGCCCCGGTCACCAGCACCGGTCCCCGCCCGGGCGCCAGCCCGTGCTCCTCGAGCTGGGCGACCGCGAGCGCCGCGGTGTACCCGGCGGTGCCGAGCGCCATCGCCTGGCGCAGGTCGAGGCCGGCGGGCAGCGGCACGACCCAGCCGGCCGGCACCCGGGCCAGCTCGGCGAACCCGCCGTGGTGCGAGACGCCCAGATCGTAGCCGTGGGCGAGGACGCGGTCCCCCACCTGGAACCCGGGCGCGTCGCTGGCGGTCACCTCGCCGGCCAGGTCGATCCCCGGGACCAGCGGCGAGACGCGCGCCACCCTGCCGTCGGGGACCGTCGCCAGGGCGTCCTTGTAGTTCACGCTCGACCACGCGACCCGGACGGTGACCTCGCCGTCCGGCAGCTCGTCGTCGCCGAGGTCACGGACGCCGCGCTCCACGGACGCGGCGGCGCCCTCCCCCGTGGCCTCGCGGCGATCGGCGACGAACGCCCGGAACCGCCCCATGCGCCCTCCTCGGATCATGCCGCGACCGGCGCGGCGGCGCGCCGCCCTCAGGGACTCGGGGACCGCTCGAGGATCTCGGTGAGCCCCGCCTGCGCCTCCTCGCGGGGGAGGTTCCCCGCGGCCAGCTCGGCGTCGTCCTTGGCGAGCAGCCGCCGGTAGAACGCGATCGCCGCCTGGGTCAGCTCCTCGGTGTCCCCGCTCCCCTGCGCGCCCTCCCCTTCCGTGTCGAGGCCCTCGAAGAGGGCGTCCTCGGCGTCGCCGAACCGGCCTGCACGCTCGTACAGCCGGGCGATCTCGACACGCTCGCCCGGCGGCGGCGCGAAGGTGCGCAGCTGGTCGCAGAGGTGGGAGCACAGCCCCGGGTCGAAGCCCGGCTCCCCCCCGCCGAGCTCCCGCACCACCATCAGCGCCTTGTGGTAGCGGATGCCGGCCGCGACGTCGTCGCCCTGGGCCGCGTACAGGTCGGCCTCGGTCACCAGCAGGCGCACCAGCAGCGGCCAGCGGTCGCTGTCCGGCACCCCGCCGGGGGTCAGCATCGCCAGGAGCTGCTCGTCGGACAGGACCGGCACCAGCCGCGCGCCGACGCCGAGCAGTGGCTGGTACGCCTGATCGAACATGTTGAGCGCCTCGAGCCGCTTCCCGGAGGTCACCTTGGCGATGATCGCGGCGAGCATCCGGGCGGCGATCTCGATCTGCCGCATGAGCCAGTCGCGCTGGAGCACGAGTCGCCTCCTTCATGACCGCACCGACCGGACGCGCGGTGTCGACGGTGGTCGGAGCAGTCTCCCGCAGTCGGGGACGGACCACCAGCGGCGGCGGCCGGCCACCGGCCGCGGGCGGCGCCGGCCCGCCGTCCACAGGCCCCCGCGGGCCGGGCGGGCAGCCCCGTCAGACTGTCCGCGCCGGTCGAGCTGCCAGCCCGGCCGCCGGACGCCCGCCGGCGCCGGGAGGAGGACCGGATGCACCGCTTCAAGCGCTCGGGACCCGACCCGCTCCTGCTGTCCGCGCTGGTGGGCATGGCCCTGCTGATCCCGATGACGGTGCTGGCCGTCGTCCTCGACCTGCGCCACCACGACCCGTCCCTGGCGCCGCCGGGGTGGCGGACGTACGGCCGGGGGGTCGTGGTCGGACTGCTGCTGGTCCCCGCGCTGTGGCTCCCCGGCCGCCTGGCCGACCGGATCGTCCTGGCGACCCGTCCGGCGACGCGGCGCGCGATCCTGACCCTGCTCCTCACCGGCGGCAGGCTCGTCGCGCTGGGGCTGGGCGCCCTGATCGTCGGCCGGCACGTCGAGCTGATCGGCGAGGCGATCATGGGGGTGGCCGCCGGGCTCCTCACGCTCGCCCTGGGCGCGCTCGCCGTCAGGGCCCGCCGCGGCGGGCTGTGACGACGGCCCCGGACGCGGCATCCCGCGGTCCTCCTCCGGGTCCGGGTTGGGTAGCATCTCCTCATGCGCGAGCAGCCACTCCCGTCCGCGATGGTCGGCGCGTCGGTGGACGAGGGCACCATGGACGCGCTGCTGGACCAGCTCCGATCGGAATCCGAGCGCCAGCGGGCGCATTTCGCCGCGCTCGACACCCGCCTGACGCTCGTGCTGGGGCTCGCCGGCGTGCTCGCCGCCGTCGCCGGCATCGCCGAGCCCGGCAGCGTGGCGTGGCTGCTGGTGGCCGCGGCGGCCGCGGCGGTCGCCGCCGCGCTGCTGGCCCTGTGGGCCTCGCTGCGCCCCCTGCTGCTCACCCTCGACGTCTCCCGGGCCGCCCAGGAGCTGATCGAGGCCGGGCGCGACCAGGCCAGGTACCAGCTGCTGCTGGCCCGGCTGCGGCTGGTCGAGCGGTCCGCGGACCAGCTCGCCCGCAAGGCGCGCTGGGCCCGCGCGGCGGTCGCGGCGCTGGCCCTGGCGGCGCTGCTGCTGGCCGTCGCCGCCGGCGTCGGGCTGGTGACCGCCTGATGGGCAGGCGCCAGGACGGCGAGCCCCGGCGGGCGCGGCTGCGGCGCGCGCCCGACCCGCCCGCGCCGCTGCAGCTCCCCCTCGCCGACGACCTGCGCTCGCGGATCCGGGAGGCGGAGCGGTTCGTGGTGCCGATGGAGCGCCGCGCCGGCTCGCGGCCCGACCCGATCGAGCTGGACGTCCGGCGCTGGTGGGGCTGGTTCACCGGTCCCGGCCCGGCCGCCTGACGCGGCCTGGAGGGCCTCAGGCGCCCGCCTGGTCGAGGGTGACGCGGGGGCGCAGGTCCTCCGCCGGCGGCGACCAGCGCTCCGGGTCGGCGGCGACCTGCTCGCCCGAGCGGATGTCGCGCACCTCGTCGCCGCCGGACTGCTCGCCCTCAGGGAACCACACGAACGGGATCCCGAGCCGCTCGGCGTAGCGGATCTGGCGCCCGTACTTGACCGGCTCGGCCGCGACGTAGCTGGCGATCCCGCGCCGGCGCAGCGCCGCGGCGACGCGGGCGCAGCGCGGCCGCGCCGCCTCGCTGGGCAGCGCGACCAGCACGCACGCGGGGCTGGTGCGGGTGGCCCGCAGCGCGCCGCGGCCGAACAGCCGCGCCAGCAGCCGGGAGACGCCGAGCGAGATCCCGACCCCCGGGTGGCGCACCGAGCCGCCCGCCGAGGCGAGGTCGTCGTAGCGGCCGCCGGAGCAGACCGCGCCGAGCGCCTCGTGGCCCTCCAGCACGCTCTCGTACACGGTCCCGGTGTAGTAGTCGAAGCCCCTGGCGACGTGCAGCGCCGCCGCGACCGATCCGCGCGGCAGGTCGCCGAGCGCCTCCATCACGACGGTCAGCTCCTCCAGGCCCTGGTCGAGCAGGTCGCTGCGGTAGCCCAGCTGCTGGACCTTGTCGGCGAAGGAGGCGTCCTCGGTGTGGATGCGCGCCAGCTCCAGGCACGCGCGCGCCTGCGCCTCGGCGAGCCCGAGCGGCCCCGTGAGCTGCTCGTGGACCCCGCGCTCGCCGAGCTTGTCGAGCTTGTCGACCGCCCGCAGCGCGCGCGGCACGTCCTGGATCCCCACCGCCCGGTACAGGCCCTCGAGGATCTTGCGGTTGTTGACCAGCAGCCGTATCGATGGCAAGGGGAGTGGCGCGAGCGCCTCGAGCATGACCAGGGGCACCTCGGCGTCGAAGTGCAGGGCCAGCGAGCCCAGGCCGACGACGTCGACGTCGGCCTGGCAGAACTCGCGGAAGCGCCCCTCCTGCGGCCGCTCCCCGCGCCAGGACTTCTGGATCTGGTAGCGGCGCAGCGGGAACACCAGCTCGCCGCGGCGCTCGAGGACGTAGCGGGCGAACGGGACGGTGAGGTCGTAGTGCAGCCCGAGGTCGGTGTCGTCCTCGTCCGGCGCGGCCTGCAGCCGCCGCAGGACGTAGATCTCCTTGTCGGTCTCGCCCTGCTTGAGCAGCGATTCCAGACGCTCGACGGCGCGGGTCTCGATCGGCAGGAACCCGTGCAGCTCGAAGGTGGCCCGCAGCCGGTCGAGGAGGGTCTGCTCGACCAGCCGCTGGTCAGGCAGCCATTCGGGGAAGCCGCCGATCGGTCTGGGCCCTTTCATCTCCCGTCCTTCGTGCTGGGCGGACGATCCGGACCGCAACTCTACCGCCGACCGCCCCGGTCAGGGCCGCGCGCCGGCCGGGCGGTGCCCGGCCGGACCGGTCGGATCTACAGGCGGCGGCCGCCGCGCCGCATGAGCTGCAGCACGACCACCACGACCACCACGATCACCAGCAGGATCAGCAGGGTCCGCATGGACGGGTCCTCCCCAGGGCGTCGGCTTCCCGGCTGGGAAGTATCCACCCAAGCGGGCCGCGATGCGCACCTGCCCAGGCCGGCGGGGTGCGGCGGTCGCGGTCAGCCGGCGCTCCGCCCGGCCGCGCCGCGCAGCAGGCCGTAGCGCAGGCCGTCGGCGAGCGCCTCCCAGGAGGCGGTCACCACGTCGTCGGAGACCCCGACGGTGGTCCACTCCCCGTGCTCGTCGGCGGTGGTGA
The DNA here is from genome assembly GCA_035263405.1 of Actinomycetes bacterium. Lineage (GTDB taxonomy): Bacteria > Actinomycetota > CALGFH01 > CALGFH01 > CALGFH01 > DATFRI01. The sequence continues at coordinate 13,075 of DATFRI010000077.1, forward strand.
TCAGCACCCGCGTGACCGCCTGGCTGCCCGCCCGGCCGTCCAGGATCCGCACCTTGTAGTCGACCAGGTGGATCCCGGCGAGCTGCGGGAAGTCGTCGCTGAGCGCGCGCCGCAGGGCCTGGTCCAGGGCGTGCACCGGCCCGACCCCCTCGCCGACCGCCACCACCCGCCGGCCGCCGGCGCGCAGGCGCACGGTCGCCTCGCTGTGGTCGCTGCCGTCGCGGCGCTCGACCAGCACCCGGTAGCCCTCGAGCGTGAACACCGCGACCTCGTCGCCGGCCTCGCGCCGCACGAGCAGCTCGAAGGAGGCGTCCGCCGCCTCGAAGGCGTGGCCCTGGTGCTCCAGCTCCTTGACGCGCTTGAGCACCCGCTCGCCGAGGCCGGGATCGGCGTCGAGGTCCAGGCCCAGCTCCCCCGCCTTGGCGAGCACGTTGGAGCGGCCGGCCAGCTCGCTGACCAGCACCTGCATGCGGTTGCCGACGGCGGCCGGGTCGACGTGGGAGTAGGCGTCGGGCCGGCGCCGGATCGCCGAGGCGTGCAGGCCGGCCTTGGTGGCGAACGCCGAGGTGCCCACGTACGGCTGGCGGCTGTCGGGCGGCAGGTTGGCCAGCTCCGCGATCCCGTGGGCGGTCGCGGTGAGCGCGGCGAGCCGGCCGGGCGGCAGCGCCGGGCGCCCCTCCTTCAGCTCCAGCGCGCCGATGATCGCGAACAGGTCGGCGTTGCCGCAGCGCTCCCCGTACCCGTTGGCCGCGCCCTGGACGTGCACGGCGCCGCCGGCGAGGGCGACCAGGGAGTTGGCGACCGCGCAGCCGGCGTCCTGGTGGAAGTGGCCGCCGATCCGCGCCCGCCCGGCGAGGCGGGCGGCCACCGCGCGCACGACCTCGGCGACCCTGGCCGGAAGGGTGCCGCCGTTGGTGTCGCACAGCACCAGCGTGTCGGCGCCCGCGTCCGCGGCCGCCTCGAGGACCGCGAGCGCGTACGCGTCGTCGTCGCGCCAGCCGTCGAAGAAGTGCTCGGCGTCGAACACGACCCGGCGGCCGTGCCCGGCCATGAACCGGACGGAGTCGGCGACCATCGCGAGGTTCTCGTCCCGGGTGGTGCGCAGCGCCTCGGTCACGTGCACGGTCCACGCCTTGCCGACCAGCGCGACCACCGGCGCGCCCGAGTCGACCAGGGCGCGCAGGTTGGGGTCGTCGTCGGTGCCGCCGCCGGGGCGCCGGGTGGCCCCGAACGCGCTCAGCCGCGCGTGCCGCCACGGCAGGTCCCGCGCGCGGGCGAAGAACTCGACGTCCTTGGGGTTGGAGCCGGGCCAGCCGCCCTCGACGACGTCGACGCCCAGCTCGTCCATGCGCTGGGCGACCTGCAGCTTGTCGGCCACGGTGAAGTCCAGGCCGACCTGCTGGGCGCCGTCGCGCAGCGTGGTGTCGTACAGCTCCACCCGCGTGGGGCTCCCGGAGCCGGGCTGATCGGTGGCAGGCGTCATCGAACTTCGGTCCTTCGCTGGAGGCTGGCGCGACCGCGCCAGAGGCCAGTATCCCGTAGCCTCGCCGCCCACCGCCAACCGCCCGCCCGATCCCGGCGGCCCGCACCGCCGCCAGCGCGAAGCGGAGCGGGGAGGACCACCACGGTGATCCTCCCCGCCATGGCGGCCAGCCCGCCGGTCGGGCGTACCGCATGCCCAGGAAGCTGTGTCTGTTGACGAACACCACGCGGCACGGTGATGCGGATCAGCCTGGTCTTGCAGCGCCAGAGACCGTGGGCGGGATGCCCTTGAGCGAATTCTCCGGCACGCTGGAGAACAGCAGGATCAGCTGTCCGATCTGGGTCCGCGACAAGACGTAGAGGGCAGCGGCGCTGAGCCCCAGAACACCGACCCCGATGGTGGTCGGATCGGGCTTGGGGGCGTGCTCGAATTTCTCGTTGAGCCGCGCCCACAGCCCGGGGTTCACGTCCTTGTCGGGGGTGGGCAGTGATGGTGGGATGGGCTTGACCACCTGCGGCTGGTCCCCGTAGGGGTCGAGCACGTCGAGCACTCGCTCGGTCACGGCCACGGCCGGTGGGATGCCGGCATCCCACTTGGACCCGCCGCTGCCCGGGGGTGGCGGGATGGCGACCGGGCGCTGACCCTGCGCATGCTCGGAGGTCAGTGGCGGAGCAACCGTGGCGGCGCTCATCGGATTCCCCAGGGTCCGCAGCGCTTCCTGAACTCTGGCCTGCAGCGCCAGCAGTTGGGCATGTTGTTCAGCCCACTCGTTTTCCTGGGCTTGGGACTGAAGAGCCTGAACGCCTTCGAGGTGTTCTTCCAGGCTGGCCCGGTCTCTTGCTGCCACCGAGCGGCTGACCTCCCTCTCCATGAGGGCGATCTCGGAATCCATCAACCATCGTTCAACGGCCTCTTGTGCCGCGTTCGGATCGGTCATGGCGCTGATCACGGGGAGGTCCTCGTTGATTTGCCGGAGCAACTCCTCAGCCCTTGCCCTCGCAGCGGCCACCTGTGCAGCCACCGCCTCGGGCTGCAGCGTTCCCTCGAGTTGAGGTTGCAGCACGGTCTCGATGAAAGTGAGCGCGCCGACGACCTGTTGGAGGAGCCTTTCCGCCCTGATGTCGATGTCATACGGCTGGTCTCGTATCTGCTGGAGTGTGCGTTCATCAAGGCCC
>DATFRI010000078.1:0-55770 GCA_035263405.1 Actinomycetes bacterium
CCTGCCCACCACCCCTGGTCATCCCCGATCCGCCGTACTGCCTCCCCCCGCCGCCGATCTGAGCCGAGGTCGACCAGCGTGGCTGGCTGACCCAGGACCGGCGCGGCGATCGCCGCGCCGGTCCTGTCACGAGCGGGGCTCGTCTCCTGGCCGCAGGTTCGGTCACGCTCTCCCGCCGCTCTCCCACTGGTCCCTCTGCATCGCCACGAACCACGGTGGCGGCACGGTCACCATGATCATCGTCAAATCCGGGGTTTCGAGCACCCTGGTGGGCACCCAGCGCTCAAATGGTGCCTGCTCCTGTCGCTGGTCGTCGACACGGCTCTGCTCACTCACCATGGCCTCCCGGCGGGCTGACGTCGTATTGCGGGCGTGGCGTGCGCGGTCTTCGGGCTGCTCCGCGGTGCTCTCTCGCGCACGCCACGCCCGATCCATGGCTGCCGATGTGGCGTCGAAGATTTCGCCTGCGGCCAGTCGCTCAACGGCACCGGCGGCACGCGCCCGCTGAATAACGCTCGGCATGGCAAAGGCGCTGGCCTCGAAAAGGCTGCACGGAGCGGAGCGAACAGTCGCCGTGCCGTCGACGCGGAGCATGCGTAGCCCGGCTCGTCTGCCGGTGGGCACGCTCGGTGGGTTGGCAGGCATGTCAGCCCTCCAAAGAGGTGCAGCGCAGGCGACGCCGGACGGGACCGGCTCGTGGAGCGCCTGTCAGGCGCCGGAAGCTGTTATGAGTCAAGCACCACGAGACACCTGTTTGCAAGATTGCATTTCCGTGCTTCAATCTGAGTCAAACAGAGTGGGTGGTCCATATCGAAGCGTGGATATGGAGGCCTTCATTTCGGGGCGCTAGAATCCCTCATAGCGAAGACGAGGTGACCGATGACCGAGGGGATGACAGGCTCGACCGTGCCGCGCCGGCAGCTTGGCCGGTACCTGCGTGACCAGCGCAACCGCTCACGGCTGACCGTCCGGGCGGCCGCGGCCAAGCTGGAATGGTCGGAGGCGAAGATCTGGCGGATCGAAACGGGCCAGACCTCGCTCCGCAGCCTCGACGTCGAGGCCATGTGCAAGGTCTACGGCGCTTCGCCGACGCTCACCGAGGCGCTGATGGGGCTGGCCAAGGAGACCAAGGCGCGCGGCTGGTGGCACTCCTACGGCGACGTCATCCCCGAGTGGTTCGACGTCTACATGGGCTTGGAGGAGGCAGCCTCGCACCTCGCCTGGTACGAATCGGAGCTGGTGCCAGGCCTGCTCCAGACCGAGGACTACGCCCGCGCCCTGATCCGTGCCGACAACCCGAAGGAATCAGACGCCGAGATCGAGCGGCGGGTGCACCTGCGCATCGCCCGCCAGGCGCTGCTCACCCGCGTCACCGATCCGCCGCGGCTCGACGTCGCGCTCAACGAGGCGGTCGTGCGCCGCCCGGTCGGCGGTGAGCCCGTCATGGCCGCGCAGCTCGAACGGCTGGCCGAGGTCGGCGAGCTTCCCAACGTGTCGCTCAGAGTGGTTCCGTTCCGTACCGGCCTGCACCACGGCCTCATGTCGGGGCCGTTCGTCATGCTGCGCTTCCCGCTCGACGGCGACGGCCGGGAGACGGAGCCGCCGACGGTGTACGCCGAGAGCCTCACAGGCGCGCTGTACCTCGACAAACCGCACGAGATCGACCGCTACGACGGCGCGTTCAAGAGCATCTGGGCCTCGGCGCTCGGCGAGCCGGCCTCGAAGGGCCTGATCACGCAAGTGGCAAGGGAGTAGGGCGATGAGCAGGAAGGATCAGCCACGCGTCGTGTGGCGCAAGAGCAGCTTCAGCAACGGTCAGGCCAACTGCGTCGAGGTCGCCATGCTCGACGACGCGGTCGCGGTCCGCGACTCGAAGGACCCGGCCGGCCCCGTGCTGGTCTTCACACCCACGGAGTGGCGCGCGTTCACACGGGGCGTGGTGGACGGGCAGTTCGAGCGCTGAGGCCGGCAGGGGTCGCGCCGCCCGCTCCTGCGGCTACTTCTCCACGATCCCCTTCACGGGGTCGTCGTTCCTCAGGGCGTTGAACAGGGCCGACGCCTTGGCGCTGTCCCACAGGACGACCGAGCCCGCGCCCGCGACCGAGCCGGTCCCGCGCACCGGGACGGTGGTGGTCACGCCCTTGTCGCCGTTCAGGGCGCGCATCGCCAGGGCCAGCCGGAAGAGGTTGTAGAGGTGGTCGCCCTCGTCGACGGTGAGCGCGGCGGTCCCGGCGTTGGCCAGCGAGATCGCCTTGAACGGGTTGAACAGCACGCCCGGGCTGGTCGACTTCTTGATCAGCGCGCTGATGAACTGGCGCTGGTGCTCGACCCGGGCGAGGTCCCCGGTCGCGAAGCCGTGGCGGGCGCGCACGTACGCGAGCGCCTGCTTGCTGCCCAGCTCCTGGCAGCCCGCCTTGCGGATGTCCAGGCCCGAGAAGCGGTCGCGCACCGGCTTGTCGATGCACATCGTGACCCCGTCCACGGCGTCCACCAGCCCCGCGAAGCCCCCGAAGCCCAGCTCCATGTAGTGGTCCATGCGCAGGCCGGTCGCCTGCTCGACGGTGCGGGCGAGGAGCTTGGGGCCGCCGAAGGCGAAGGCGGCGTTCAGCTTGTTGCGGCCGTGCCCGGGGATCGGGACGTAGGAGTCGCGCGGCAGGCTGACCAGCGTGGGCGACCCGCCCCCCCTGGCGATGTGCATGATCATGACCGTGTCGGTGCGCCGGCCCGCCGCCTCCCCGGTCCCCAGCCGCTTACGCTCGGCGGCGCTCAGCCCCTCGCGGCTGTCGGAGCCGACGATCAGCCAGTTCTGCCCGCTCCCGCCGGCCGGCCGCGCCTCGTAGTCGGTGAGCGCATCGGTCCGCTGGAGCTTGCTGTCCAGGATCACGTACAGGACGACCCCCGCGACCAGGAGCAGCACCAGCAGCACCAGCAGCACGGCGAGGAAGCGCCGCCCCCAGCGCCGCGGCGGGCGGGTCGGCTGCCGGCCGGGGGGTGGCATCCGCCGGCCGGAGCCCGGGGCGGGCCGGCGCGGCGGGGCCTCGGCGTACCCGGCCGCCTCGCCCCGTGGCATGCGCGGCGTCTCGTCGTACGGCCGGGTGCGCTGCGCGGCGTAGGCGTCGGGCGCGCGTGGCCGGGAGCCTCCCGCGGGTGCGTCTGGCGCGAAGTAGACGCGCCGGTCGCGGCCGCCTTCCCCGCCCGCCTCGTCGCCGGCGCCGGGCATCACGGCGGTGGGGTCGACGCGGTCGGGCCGCCCCTGGCCAGGGGTGTCACGGTCATCGGGTCGTCTCGACATGGACCAGCCTTCGCGTGCCCGCAGACGCGGGAAGTTCGAGCGCAACGTCACGTCCTGTCCAACCGTATCCGTCCGGCCGCGTTCGAGGAAGGGCCACGGGCGCATGGCCCGATGGGCGACCTGGTCCCCGACGGGATGGAGCGCCCGCCTGGACGGTACGACGGGGGATCCGGGGCGCAGGTTACGGTGAACGGGACCGACCCGCCGGACCGCGACGCCAGGGGGAGCACCAGGTGACCAACGCACCCAGGTGGTCGCCGTTCGCGCCGGTGCCGGCGCTGGCTCTGGCGCTCGTCCTCGCCGGCTGCGCCTCGCCCACCCCGCGCGACCCGGCCGGGACGCCGTCGCCCTCGCCGGCCGGCGCCACGACCGGTACCGGGGCGGCCGCGCCCGGGTCGCTCCAGGCCGCCCGGATCCCGGGCGGGGCACGGCCCCCGACCACCGGCCGGGCCGGAGGCGCCGAGGGCGCGGACGCGGGGTCGGTCCGGGCGGCGGGTCCGGGCGCCGTCGCGCAGCCGCGGGCGGGGAGGCGCTACGTGTTCCCGGTGGCCGGCTGCGCCGCCAGCTTCGGCAGGACCCATCACGACTACCCGGCGACCGACATCTTCGCCCGCCGCGGCTGCCGCGCCGTCGCCGCGACCTCCGGCGTGGTCGACGAGGTGAGCCGCACCGACCGGTGGAGCCCCGCGACCGACCGCGGCGCCGACCGCGGCGGGCTGGCGGTCTCGGTCGTCGGCGACGACGGCGTGCGCTACTACGCCTCCCACCTGGAAACGCTGGCGCCGGGGATCCGGCCGGGGGTCCGCGTGCGCGCCGGGGGGCTGCTCGGCCGGGTCGGCGCCACCGGGTCGGCCCGCGGCCGGGCGCCGCACGTGCACTTCGGCCTCTCCTGGCCGACCGCGCCGGGCGCGTGGTGGGTCCGGCGGGGCGCTGTCTGGCCGTGGCCCTACCTGGAGGCCTGGCGCGCGGGCACCTCGCGCTCGCCCGCGGCCGCGGTCCGCGCGGCCCGGGCGAAGGCGGGCCGCGCCGCGCCGCCGTGCCGGTCCCTGTGCTGACCGCCGGCCGTCCGCGGCCGGCCGTCCGCCGGGCGGGACCGCCAGGGGGCCGGCGCACGGCCGGCCGGCGGCCCGAGGACCGCCGGCCGGCACGTCGGGTCTTGCGGACCTTGGTCACTCCGCGGCGATCGCGGTGAGCACGTCGAGCCGCGCAGCGCGGCGGGCGGGGCGCAGGCCGGCGAGCACGCCGGCGAGGGCGCCGGCCGCGAGGATCGCCGCGAGCTGCAGCGGCGGCGCCGAGAACGCCTCCAGGGCGGTGTCCGCCGCGGTCGCGCGCACCAGCGCCCAGCCCAGGAGCACGCCCAGGGCCAGGCCGCCCGTGGTGCCGAACAGCGCGACGATCGCCGACTCCCAGCGCACCATCGCGCGCACCTGCCTGCGGGTCTCGCCGACCGCACGCAGCAGGCCCAGCTCGCGGGTGCGCTCGTGGACCGACAGCGACAGCGTGTTGGCGATGCCCATGAGCGCGATCACGATCGCCAGCGCCAGCAGCACGTACACCAGCGTCAGCAGCGTGTCCACGCTGCCGGTCACCGCGTCGGCGTACTCCTGGCGGTCCTGCACGGCGGGGCTGCCGTAGGCGGCGGCCACCCGCTCGACCGCGGCCTTGCCGGCGGCCAGCCCGACGCCCGGCGCGAGCCCGACCAGGACCGTGGCGTCCACGTCGCGGACCGCGTGCGGCGCGGCTGCGGCGCGCGGCAGCAGGTAGTCGCCGACGACCACCCCGCGGCCGCGCCAGATCGCGCCGACCGTGAACGTCTCGCTCGCGCCGTCGGCGAAGCGGACCGGCACCGGCGTGCCCAGCCGCCAGCCCTCGGCGTCGGCGACGTGCTCGGCGACACCGAGCTGCCGCGGGCCGAGGCCGCCGATCGAGCCCGCGGCCATGTCCAGGTCGAGCACGCCCGCGAGCCCGGTCGGGTCGGCGGTGCCGACCTCCTGGCTCGTCCCGCCGACCAGGGCCGCGGACGTGCCGATCCCGGTCGCCTGCCGCACCTGGGGCAGCTTCGCCGCCTCGGCGGCCAGGCGCGGGTCGAGCCGCCCGCCGACGAAGCCGCCCGAGCTGACCACCAGGTCGCCGCCGAACGAGTCCGCCACGCTCCGGCGGATCGAGGCCTGCAGCGACGCGGTGAAGACCGTCAGCATGACCACCACGCCAACGCCGACCGTCAGGGCGGCCGCCGCGCCCGCGGTGCGCCGCGGGTTGCGCATCGCGTTGCCCCGGGCGAGCGCGCCGACCACGCCGCGCAGCCGCGGCAGCGGGGCGCCGAGCAGCCGGCTCGCTGGGCGCGCGACGACCGCGCCCAGCGCGACCACCCCGGCGACGGTGAGGACCGCGCCGGCCGTGGTGAGCTGGAGCGTCGCGCCGCCCCCGGCGAGCGCCCCGGCCAGCAGCGCGCCCACCCCCGCCAGCGTCAGCGCGGCCCCGGCCAGCGCGCGAGGCCGCGAGGCGGTGACGCGCTCGGCCGCGACCTCGCGCAGGGCGGCCAGTGGCGGCACGCGCGAGGACCGCAGCGCCGGCGCCAGGCCCGCGAGCAGCGTGACCGCCAGACCCACCCCGACCGCGAGGGCCGCGCTGTTGGCCTGGATCTCCAGGCCGCTCACGGGGAACGGGAAGCCGAAGCCGACGAACAGCGCCTTGAGGCCCGAGGCGACGCCGATCCCCGCGGCCAGCCCGGCCGCCGACGCCACCAGCCCGACGGCCAGCGCCTCCACGACCACCGACGCGAGCACCTGCCGGCGCGAGGCGCCGAGGGCGCGCAGCAGCGCGGACTCGCGGGTGCGCTGCGCCGTGAGGATCGCGAACGTGTTGGCGATCGAGAAGGTCGCCACGAACAGCGCGATCCCGGCGAACGCCAGGAGGGCGCTGCGGAACAGGTCGAGGAACCCCTGGTTGACGCTGCTGATGCTCTCGTCGCGCTGCTGCGCGCCGGTGATCGCCTCCACGCCCGCGGGCAGCAGCGGCCGCAGCCGCCCGGCCAGGTCCGCGTCGCTCACGCCCGGCGCGGCGGTCACCAGGATGCTGGAGACCTCGCCGGGCCGGCGGGCCAGGTGCCGCCGGGCGCCGTCGAGGCTGAAGCCGGTGTAGCTGCTGCCGCCGAAGGCGTCGGCGCCCTGGAAGGTGGCCAGCCCGACCACGCGGACCCGCACCGGCCGGGGGGTGAGCACGGTCGCCGCGTCACCCACGCGCAGGCCGCCGGTCCTGGCGGCGCCCCGGTTGAGGACCACCTCGACCGGTCCCCGCGGCGCCCGGCCCTCGGCCAGCCGCCAGGGGGACAGGCGCTCGTCGGCGATCCAGTTGGTCGCCCGGGGCGGGCCCATCGTGGGGACCGCGGTGCCGTCGCGGCCCACGATCTGGCCGAGGCCGTCGACGACCGGCTGGACGCCGGCCACGCCCGGCACCGACCGCACGCGCCCGGCGAGCGCGGCGTCGACCGGGCCGCGCGGCGAGGCCGGGCCGGGGTCGACCCTGGTGGCGCTGCGGACCACGGCGCTGGTGCCGCCGGTCACGCTGGAGAACAGGGTGTCGAAGTTGGCCCGCAGCGTGTCGCCGAGGATCAGGGTCCCGGCCAGGAACGCCACGCCGAGGAGCACGGCCAGGCAGGTGCCGGCGAGCCGGCGCCTGCGGGCCCACAGGGTCTTGAGGGTGATCGCGATCATCGTGCGCCTCACTCCCCGAGCGACTTGACGTGGTCGAGGACCGACTCGGGCGTCGGCTCGCGCAGGCGGCCGACGATCCGGCCGTCGGCCAGGAACAGCACCTCGTCGGCGTAGCTGGCCGCCACCGGGTCGTGGGTGACCATCACGACCGTCTGGCCGAGCCCGGTCACGGCCTGGCGCAGGAACGCCAGGATCTCCCCGCCGGAGCGGGAGTCGAGGTTGCCGGTCGGCTCGTCGGCGAACACGATCCGCGGCCGGCCGGCGAGCGCCCGCGCCACCGCGACCCGCTGCTGCTGGCCGCCGGACAGCTCCGCCGGCCGGTGCGCCAGGCGCTCGCGCAGGCCGACGGCGTCGACCACCCGGTCCAGCCAGGCGCGGTCGGGCCGGCCGCCGGCGAGCGCCGCCGGCAGGGTGATGTTCTCGATCGCGCTGAGGGTGGGGATCAGGTTGTAGGACTGGAAGACGAAGCCGATCTGCTCGCGGCGCAGCCGGGTCAGCTCGGCGTCGGACAGGGAGCCCAGCTCGACCTCGCCGAGGTGGACCTCGCCCGAGGTGAGCCTGTCCAGCCCCGCGAGGCAGTGCATGAGGGTCGACTTGCCCGAGCCCGACGGTCCCATGATCGCGGTGAACCGCCCGGCCTCCACCTCGACGGTCACGCCGTCGAGCGCCCGGACGGCGGTCCCGCCCGAGCCGTGCACCTTGGTCGCGCCCAGCGCGCGCGCCGCGGCGCCGCGCGGCGCACCCGCGCGGACGGCCGCTGCCGCCGGCGTCCCGGCCCGCGCCGCGGGTTGCACCGCGGGCGCCGTCGTGTCCCTGGTCATGGTCGCGTCTCCCGGTCGGCGATGTGTCCCGCCGATGGTCGCGGCCGAGCGCCCCGCCGTCGTCGGCCCCGCGGATGCTCCGCGTCTCGCCCGCCCGGCGCAGCCGCGGCCCGCCGCCTACCGCGCCCGGCGTAGGGCCGCCGCCGCGACCAGCGCGGGGCCGGCACGAGTCGAGCGGGCCGGGGGTCGGCGCCTGCGTCGGGTCGCCCGGCGCCGGCCCGCTGCCGGGCTGCAACCCTCCCGCGACCCAACCGAGGCGCTGTCCACAACCGGCTCTCAGTGTCTTCACATAAAGCGCACCCAAGCTCCCCCTGGGGAACACCCCGTCGGCTGTCCGCAGACGTGCGTTCGACACCACCAACGGTTGCAGGACGAACAGGTTCGTCACCCGCCCGATCGTCATGGAGATGCCCGCATGCGTGCAGCGCGACCGCCCACAGCAGGCCCCCGCCGGGCGACGTCGGTGACGCGAGCCCACCAGGCGCCGCGGTGTCTGCGGCAATGGAGTCGGCTGCTGGCCCTGGGCATCGCCCTGGCCTTGGTGACCGCGGGGGTGCCCCGGGCGCTCGCGGACAGCGAGGGCGACGACGGCCTGTCGTTCTTCGGGCTCTCCAGCGAGCCTCCCGACCAGCAGACCCAGGCCGGGCAGCTCCCGACCCAGACCGAGCAGGCGCCAGCCGACGTGGCGCTCGACAACGGCGGCGAGGACGGGACGGTCACCGGCGACGCGACCATGTCAGGCCTGAACCAGAGCGACGAAGCACGTCCCGCGACGCCCGAGGTCGTCGCCGAGGCCGGAACGAAGGACACCGGCGAGCAGTCCCAGGTGCGAGACCAGGTGAACCAGGAGGGGCAGACGCAGCCCGGCGGCCCCACCCCATGCGCGGGTGCCGGCTGCCCGAATGAGCCCACGAGCCCCGGGTCCCCGACCGTTGCCGCCGGCTTCGGCAGCGGCATCCGCGATCTCATCGCCCGCAGCTGGGAGGCCGTCAGGTCGCGGTGGTCGCCTCAGCAACCGGAAGCTCCACAGGAGGCTGCCCAGTCAGGCCCGCCCATGCGCACGACGGCAGAGGTCGCGCAAGACCTCGACGCGCTGGAAGCACGCCTGCGGGAGGCCCAGGGTCGCCTCCGCGGCAATGTTCAGATCGCGCAGGACGATGCCCTCCATGACCAGCTCCAGCGTGAGGTCGAGGGCTTGCGGAGCAGACCCGAGCCTTTCAGTCCCGATGAGACCCGTCACGTGGCCGGACTCTCGCGAAGACTCAACCTGGCCGGCGATCAGCTCGAGCAGGAGCGCGAGGCCTATCGGGCGAACACCCCCACGAACAGGGTCAGCTGGGCCCTTGACACGGCCGAGATTCTCGCAGAGCGCGCGCAGAGCGAAGGCTCGCGCCGTGAGGGTCAGGCCAACACCGAGGATGCACAGGCGGCGCTTGAGCAGGCGCTCCAGCGCCTCGAGGACCTCGGCTCCCAACCGGCTGAGGGTCAAGAGGCCACGCTGGCGGAGCTGAGGGACAGAGCCGAGCGCTTGCGGAAGACGCTGGCGGGTGGGAGCCCGATGAGCATGGTGGAACTCGACACCCGGACCCCTGGGCAATCAACCACCCCGAGCCAGCAGGAGCTGATCACCGGTACCGGCGGGACCAGGCCGCTGACGGCCGAGGAGCGGGCGCTGATCGCCGGCAACGTCGGATTCACGGACGCCTCCACCGCGATGCGGCCGTGGGACCCCAGCCCTCCCCCGTCTCGGGCAACCTCCCAACAGGAGGCGACCGGAGGGTTGACGTCCAGGCTGGAGGCGGCGGCGCAGGCGGCGGCGAAGAACCCGGACGCCGTCAAAGCCGGCTTCCTGACCGCTCTCGGCCTTGGTCTTGTCGGCTTCCTGGCGACGACCCCTGCAGGGCAGGCGCTCTTGGCGTCGTTTGGCGGGCTCAGCGTCGTTCCGGGGGCGCCCCCGAGCTTCACGCCAGGCTGATCCTGCTCGGGGTCGCCTGCGTGCGAGTCCCGTGCCAGCCGACCGGCAGGCGCGGAGCTTGACGGCCACCTGTGGCGGCGGGATGTCGCGGGGGTCTCCTACACTCGGTCCCATGTCCGCAGCGATCCAGGCTCACGACCTCGTCCACAGCTTCGGCGAGGTCGAGGCCGTCCGTGGCGTCAGCCTCAAGGTCCAGGAGGGCGAGATCTACGGCTTCCTCGGGCCCAACGGCGCCGGCAAGTCGACCACCGTCCGTATCCTCACCACCCTGCTCGCCCCGACCGGCGGGTCCGGCATGGTCCTCGGCCACGACGTGGCCGCCGACCGGACCACCGTGCGCCGGCTCATCGGCGTCGCCCTGCAGGAGGCCGGCCTCGACCCCAAGCAGACCGGCCGCGAGCTGCTCACCCTCCAGGGGCGCCTGTACGGGCTCCGCGGTTCGGTCCTGACCGGCCAGGTCGCCGAGGTGACCGAGCTGGTCGGCCTGGCCGACGCCCTCGACCGGCGCATCCAGACCTACTCCGGCGGCATGAAGCGCCGCCTCGACCTGGCCTCGGCGCTGCTCCACCGGCCGCGGGTGCTGTTCCTCGACGAGCCGACCACCGGGCTCGACCCGCTGTCGCGCGCGCTCATCTGGGACCGCATCCGCGAGCTGCGCGAGCGCTTCGGCGCGACCATCTTCCTGACCACCCAGTACCTCGAGGAGGCCGACGAGCTGGCCGACCAGGTGGCGATCATCGACCAGGGCCGCATCGTGCGCGAGGGCACGCCCGCGGCGCTCAAGGCCGAGGTCGGCGCCGACGTCATCGACGTCGGCGTCGACGAGCGCGAGTGCGGCGCCGCCCGGGTCGCCATCCTGGAGATGCAGTCCGGCGGCGAGCTGCCCGCCGGCGAGCTGCGCGGCACCGGCACCGGCTACACCCTGTTCGTCCCCGAGGGACCGCGGAACATCGCCGTCCTGATCCGCGGCCTGGACAAGGCGGGGATCCGCTTCGGCGCCGTGAGCGTGTCCCGGCCCACCCTCGACGACGTGTTCCTGGCCGCCACCGGGGGGCGCATGGCCGCGGCCGCCGAGCGGGCGGACTCCGACGAGCAGGAGCGCGTCCCCGAGCCCGCCGGAAGGAGCGCGCCGTGACCGCCGCGAGCGTCGCCGACGAGGCGCGGACCCTCGCCGCCCCGGCCGGGTGGGTCGCCGACGTGGCCGCCATCACCGGGCGGGCCGTCCGCGGCATCCTCCGCGAGCCGGAGCTGTTCCTCTTCGCCCTGATCATCCCGGTGTTCTTCTTCGTGGTGCAGGTCGGCGCCCTCGGCGACCTCGCGCGCAGGTCCATGGGGATCTCCAGCTACGCCGCGTTCCAGCTCCCGATCGCGATCCTGTTCGCCGCGGCCAGCACCTCCGGCGGCAACGCGCTCGTGCTGGACATCGCCAACGGCTACTGGGACAAGCTGTCGGTCACCCCGGTGCACCGCTCGGCGCTGGTTGTGGGCACGCTGTTCGGCGAGCTGTTCGCCGTGCTCAGCTACAGCCTGGTCCTGCTGGTGTTCGGCTGGGTCATCGGCGTCCGGTTCGCCGGCAACGAGGTGGTCGGCGCGCTCGGCCTGCTCGGGCTGACGCTGCTGTTCGGGGTCGGCTTCGCCGCGGTCAGCATCGCCGTGGCGCTGGCTACGGGCTCGGTCCGCGCCACCCAGTCCACCTTCATCATCTTCTTCCCGCTGCTGTTCCTGACGCCCAGCGCGCTGCCCCGCGACCAGATGACCGGCTGGTTCGACACCGTGGTGAGCCTGAACCCGATCACCTACGTGGTCGAGGCGGCCCGCAGCTTCCTGTCCGGCATCGACGTCCTGGTCATCGCGAGGGGCGCGCTCGCGGCGTTGCTCTTCAGCACGCTGACGTTCGGCCTCACCGCCCTGGCCTTCCGCCGCCGCGTCCGCATGGGCTGACCCCGGCGGCGCTCCCCGCGGCGCCGGCGCCGCGAGCTGGACGACGAGTGGATGCTCGTCCTCGGCGGGGCGGCCTCGGTGCTGTGCGGGTGCCGGGCGTCGCCGGGTGCCGGGCTCAGCCGATGCCGGCGGGAGCGGTCCGGCCCTCCCGCCGGCCGCCGACCCAGGCGGCCTGCTCGGCCAGTCCCGTCGCCAGGTCGACCTCGGACCGCCAGCCGAGCAGCGCTTCGGCGCGGGCGCCGTCGGCGCCCGTGTGGCGGGCGTCGCCCGGCCGCGGCGGGGCGTGGACGACCCGGAGGCGCCGCCCGGTGGTCCGTCCGATCAGCTCGAGTGCCTCGTTGACCGTGACCGGGCCGCCGCCGCCGACGTTGACGACCGTGCCGTCCACGGGGGCGGTCATGGCGAGGGTCGTGGCCCGCACGGCGTCGGCGACGTAGGTCACGTCCCTGCGCTGCTCGCCGTCCCCGTAGACGGTCACCGCCCGGCCGTCGAACGCGGCCTCCAGGAAGCGGTGGAACGCCATGTCGGGCCGCTGCCCCGGCCCGTAGACGGTGAAGTAGCGCAGGAGGCCCACGCCCAGCCCCGACGCCTGCGCCTGGGCGTAGGCCAGGCACAGGTGCTCGGCGGCCAGCTTGGTCACCCCGTACGGCGAGACCGGCCGGGTGGCGGCCTCCTCGCTGGTCGGGTAGCTCGGGGCGTCGCCGTACACGCTCGACGAGGAGGCCGCCACCAGCCGCGGCACCTCGGCGCGGGCGCACGCCTCCAGCAGCCGCTGCGTCGCCAGGACGTTGTGGTGCAGGTAGGCCGCGAAGCCGCTGCCCCAGGAGGTGTGCACGCCCGGTTGCGCGGCCAGGTGCAGGACCGCCGCGGCCCCGGTCAGGAGGGGCTCCAGCGACAGCTCCGTCAGGTCGCCCTCGACCAGGCGGAAGGCGCGGTGGCCGGCCAGGTCCGCCAGGTTCGCGCGCTTGGCCGCGGGCGCGTAGTAGGGCGTGAACGCGTCGACCCCGACGACCTCGTGCCCGCCGTCGAGGAGCGCGCGGGTCAGGTGCGAGCCGATGAACCCGGCCGCGCCGGTGACCACGACGTGCCCGCTCACGCCAGCGTCCCGGCGTCCGCCAGCACCGCGGCCCGCTCCACCAGCTGGGGGACCAGCGGCCACTCGTTCACGGTCAGGCTGCGGTAGCGCCGCCCGGCGATCTTGAGCAGCGACGCCGCCCGGTGGCGCTCCACCCGCCGCCGCGCTGGCGGCTCGCGCCCGCGGGCGTAGCCGGCGAGGAACGACTCGCCGGCCCGCGCCGTCATGCCGGCCGCCGCGGGGCGCCGGATCGCCTTCCAGTCCAGGTAGGCGAGGAGGTTGCCGAGGTCGCGTGCCGGCTCGGCGCGGCAGGCGGTGTCCAGGTCGATGAGCACCAGGCGCTCCCCGTCGATCAGGAACTGGTCGGTGCGGAACGCGCCGTGGCCGCCGGTGGGCGGGTCCTCGGCGTCCCCGGCGTCCCTCGCGTCCCGGGCGCCGTGGTCGTCCCCGGCGTCCCGGTCCGGCCGGCCGGGCCCGCCGAGGGCGTCGAGGACGGCCTCGAAGCGCCCGGCGAGGTCCGGGTCGGCCTGCCGCAGGGGACCCAGGTAGCCGCGCAGCTCGTCGAGGTCGCCACCGTGGCGTCGCAGCGGCGCCGCCGGGAGCGCGCACCCGTGCAGGGCCGCCAGGCAGCGGCCGGCGCCCTCCAGCCAGCGCTCGCGCCGCCGCTCCGGCACGTCCGGGTCGAACGCGCGGTCGTTCAGCTCGGCGGCGCGCTCGACCGCCGGCTGGACGAGCAGGCCGAGATCGGGCCAGGCCGCGGTCACCGGCAGCACGCCCGGCATCGCGGGGTCACGGCCGCCGGCGGCCACCAGCTCGCCGACGGTGGCGAGCTGCTGGTCCAGACCATCGCCGAGGAGCTTGCCGTACAGCTCCACCGTGCCGGTGCCCGTCCGCAGCCGGTAGCGGACCACGCAGCGCGCCCCCGGCTTGTAGCGGACCGCGGTGGCCTCGCACGCCTCGACGCCGGGAAGGGCCGTGGCGAACCTGGCCGCCATCCGGCCCGGGTCCAGCGCCTCGGCCAGGGCGGGCAGGTCCGGGTCGGCGTCCATCAGCCGCGCGCCGGCCCCCTCGGGGGTGACCGTGACCACGCCGAAGGTGCGCGCGCCGGGCTCCTGCCCGTCCGCGGCCAGCTCGAACACGGCCACGCAGCGGGACCGCGGCCGGTACTTGGTGTCCTGGCGGCGCAGCACCCGGACGCCCGGGCCGAGCTGGTCGGCGAACAGGGCGGCGGTGGCGTCGGGGTCGGCGATGACGGGCAGCCGGTCCAGCACCGGGTCGAAGCCGAGGAGGCTCATGGCGCCGGTGCCGCCGGGAGCACCGGCTCGCAGGGCGGACGGCCGGGCGCCGGCTCCTCGTCGCCGCGCAGCAGCGCGCACAGGTGGGCCACGGTCGCGCCCAGGCCGCCGAGGTCCGGCCCTGGCATCGGGCCGCCGGAGCCGCCGCGCCCCAGGCAGGCGAGCACGGCGGCGGCCAGCGCGCCGGGGTCGAGCCGGTCGGGGTCCGTGGTCCGGACCCAGCCGCGGTCGGCGAACAGGCCCGCGCGGGTGCGCTGCTCGGCGCTCGGCCGCGCCCGCGGCACGAGCACCGCGGGCGTCCCGGCCCGGAGCACCTCGACGCTGGTGTTGTAGCCGGCCATGCACACGGTGACGTCGGCGGCGGCCAGCAGCGACGGCAGGTGCCGCACCGCGTGGTGGACCCGCACGTGCAGCCCGCGGGCGCGGCGCTCCAGCTCCTGCCGGCTCGCGTGCGGCATGAACGGGCCGGTCACCAGCATCGCCCGGCAGGGGCGGACGGCGTCCACCGCCGGCAGCGCGTCCAGCACCGCGCGCAGCACCGGGTAGCCGTCCGCGCCGCCGCCCACCATCGCCAGCAGCAGGGCGCGCTCGGGCGCGCCGCCGCCGGGGACGATGCGGCTCGGCCGCGTCCGTCGCGGCACCAGCGGGCGGGACGCCCCGGCGCCCGCCCGCTCCCCGCTGCGCTCGGCCGCCCAGGCGGCCTGCGTCCAGGCCGGTCCCGCGGCCGCCAGGGTCCAGGGGGCCTCCGCGTCGGCGGGATCCCCACCGGGCCGCGGGTCGGTGCACAGGTAGCCGGTGTAGCGCAGGCGGGAGGCGACGCCCGGCGGGAACCCGTAGCGGTCGGCGACGTCGAAGACCTCACGTCGGCCGTACACCAGGACCCGGTCGTAGTGGCGGGTGAGCGCGGCCATGGCGCCCTCGCGCCGCCACACCGGCCCGATCACCTCGGGCGCGTCGAGGATGTCGCGCAGGCCGAGCACCACGCGCGTGGCGCCGACCCGGCGCAGCGCCGACAGGGTGGGCAGCAGCTCGCCCATGGCCCCGTGCGGCATGTGGTCGACCAGGAGCAGGTCGGGCCGGAAGCGCAGCGCCGCCGTCCTGAGCAGCGACCGCCGCAGCTCGTGGACCTCGCCGAACCCGAGCGGCAGGCTGATCGGCTGCCAGTCGCCCGGGCCGAGCTTGCGGATCGACGGCAGCTTGAGGTGGTCCTGGCCCGGCACCGAGCCGAAGAACTGTCCGGCCGGCGAGTCGGCGGCCACCAGCAGCGCCGTGCCCGGCAGCGCCCTGGCCAGGGCGCCGGCGATCGCGCTGGTGCGGCGCAGGTGCCCGAGGCCCAGGCCGTCCTGGGAGTAGAACAGGATCCGAGCCCCCCCTCGGCCGCTCCCGCCCGCCACGCGCCCTCCTCAGGACCGGATGAGGATGCGTGCCCGCATGCTCGGGTGGATGGTGCACCGGTAGCTGACGCTGCCGGAGACGACGAGGTTGAACGTGCCGCCGGGGGAGATCACGCCGGAGTCGAACGCGCCGCCGGACTCGGCCGTGACCGTGTGCGGCGCGACGTCGTCGTTCACGAACAGGATCTTGGTGCCCTTGGCCACGGCCAGGTCGTCGGGGCGGAAGGCCAGCCCGGCCATGGACACCGACTGCGGCCCTGGTCCACTCCGGCCCAGGTTGCGGGCGACCATGACGACGGGACCGGCGAGCCCGAGCGCGGCCAGGAGCACCACCACCCCCAGCCAGCCCCACGGCCGCCGCGTGCCCGCGTCCGGATGCGCCTGCGCCCGCGGCTCCGTGTCCTTGGCCGCCTGCGGCGCTGTGTCCGTGGCCGCCTGCGGCTCCGGCTCGGACCCGGACCGCTCGTCCGTCTCGGCCTCCGCCTCGGCTCCGGCTCCAGCCGCGTCGGGGGCGGCGGCGACCGGCGCAGCGGCGGGCAGCGGCGGGGTGCTGACCGGTCCGACTGCGGGCAGCGGGGGGGTGACCGGTCCGGGCGCGGGCAGCGGGGTGGTGACGACCGCGGGCTCCGCGTCCGCGTCCGCCGGAGCCTGCGCCGCCTCCGCCGGTGCGTCCACGGCGGCGACCGGGACGGCCACGGCCTCCGGCGCGTCGCCCCGGGCCGTCCGGGCGCTTTCGAGCAGGGCCTCGACGTCCTCGTAGCCCGGGTCCTTCTCGGCCACCTCGCCGAGCAGCTCGACCGCCTGGTCCCACCGGCCCGCGGTCCAGGCGCGCACCCCCGACTCGTAGGCGCCGGCGAGCGGGTCGGCGGGACGGGCCGCGTCGGGCCGGACGGCCCCCAGCGCCTCACGCACGGCGGCGGCCATCTCCGCGGCGGTCGCGAAGCGCTCGGCCTGCTCCTTGGCCAGCGCCTTGACCAGGATCGACTCGATCTCTCCGGGCAGGTCCTGGCGGACGCTGCGGGCCGGGGGAGGTTGCTCGTACGCCTGCTTCATGAGGGTCGCCACCGGGGAGTCGGCGGTGAACGGCACCTCGCCGGTGACCATCTCGTACAGCATGACCCCGGCCGAGTACAGATCCGTGCGCTCGTCCACGGGCGTCCCGAACGCCTGCTCGGGCGCCATGTACGCGGCGGTGCCGACGACGACGCCCTGCTGGGTGAGCCGCGATCCCTCCTCCTCTTCCATGAGCACCTTGGCGATGCCGAAGTCGGCCAGCATCGGCCAGCTCGTCGAGGGCATGAGCACGTTGCCGGGCTTGATGTCGCGGTGCACGATGCCGCGCTCGTGGGCGTAGCCGAGCGCACCCAGGACGTGGCCGATCAGCTCGCACGCCGCCGCCGGCTCCATCGGCTCGCCCAGCAGGTCGTCCAGGGTCCGCCCGCCCTCCACGTACTGCACCACCAGGTAGACCTGGCCGTCCTGCTCGCCGTAGTCGTGGATCGGGACGATGTTGGGGTGCTGGAGCCTGGCGATGGAGCGCGCCTCGCGCTCGAAGCGGGCGACGAACTGCGGGTCGCCCGGGTGGGCGAGCACCTTCACGGCCACCCATCGGTCCAACGACGGCTGGTGGGCCTTGTACACAGTGGACATACCACCTCGCCGGACGATTTCGCGAAGCTGGTACTGTCCGAGCTGCTGGCCGACCAGGTCCGCCATCCACAGCCTCCAGGGTCACCGCCAGGACACCTGGTGTTCGCCGCCAGGCCATCTGACCGTATACGATCGGCAGACTGTAATTTACAGTGCAACTCGCCTGGATTGGGCCCTCGGTCCCGCCCAGCTGAGGGGAGTTGGCAGGTGCCCGCAGAGCGACCAGCACCGGCGGTTCCGCTGCGCGAGACCGGCGTCGCGCAGATGATGACGTCGACCAAGGTCGACAAGCACCCGACCGCGTTCACGGCCACGGGCCTGCCGATCCTCCAGGTCGCCCTGAACGTCAAGCAGATGACCGCGCGGCTGGCGCCGCTGCTGCAGCCGATCGCGGACTCGGCCCCGCCGGCCGTGGCCTACGCCCGCCTGCTCGCCTACAAGCAGGGCAACCGCGGCACCATCCGCTACGAGGTGACCGGGCTCGACCCGAACATCCCCGCCGAGCCCGACGGCCGTCCGGGTGCCGCGACCGTCCTGGGCAAGCTGTACCC
Organism: Actinomycetes bacterium; assembly: GCA_035263405.1. GTDB lineage: Bacteria > Actinomycetota > CALGFH01 > CALGFH01 > CALGFH01 > DATFRI01. The sequence continues at coordinate 17,708 of DATFRI010000078.1, forward strand.
GCAGGCCGCCCAGGCCCAGCGGGTCGACGCGATCCTGCGCGGCCTGTGGGGCGAGGCGTTCGCCGGCCGCCCGGATCTGGGCGTCCCCCGCCCGCTCGGCTGCGTGCCCGAGCTGTCGATGCTGGTCTACCTGCCGGTCAGCGGCGAGCCGCTCGACGAGGTCCTGGCCGCCGGCGACCCCGGGACCGCGCGGCAGGCGGTGGAGGCGGCCGCCGCCTGGCTGGCAACCCTCCACCAGGCCCGCCTGCTGCTGGACCGCCGCTTCCAGCTCGCCGGCGAGCTGCTCAACCTGCAGGCGTGGGCGGCCCTGGTGGCCAAGGCCTGGCCCGACCAGGCCGCCACGGCCGCGCGGCTGGCGTCGGACCTGCAGGTCACGGCCGCCGGGCTGGACCTGGACGGGACCAGCCCGATGCACAAGGACTTCCACTACAAGCACGTGCTGGTCGGCGGCGGCGTCCGGGTCATCGACTTCGACGAGGTCCGGCTCGGCGCCCCCGCCTACGACGCCGCGCACTTCTGCGTCCACCTGCGCCTGCTCGCCACCCGGACGCTGGGCGACCCGGACGGGCTGCGCGCGCACGAGGCCGAGTTCCTGACCGCCTACGCGGCCGGCGGCGGCGAGCTGGCCGCCGGGCCGTTCTCCTGGTTCGCCGCCTACACCTGCCTGAAGATCGCCAAGCAGCTGTGCACCACGCGGGGTGTGCGCCCCCGTCCCGACGGCGACGAGCAGCACCGCCAGGTCGGCGCCATGCTCACGCAAGGGCAGGCCTACCGTGACGCGATCACCTGACCCTGCCGACCTCCGGCCGCCCGGCCCGCACGTCGCCTACGTCGTGCGGAGCTGGCCGCGGCTCAGCCAGACCTTCGTCCTGGACGAGGTGCTCGCCCTGGAGCGGCTCGGGCTGCGGCTGGAGATCTTCGCCCTGTCGCACTCGGGCGAGACCCTCGTCCAGCCGGAGGTCGCGCTGGTCGCAGCCCCGGTGGCCTACCTCGACGGCGTGCCCTGGTGGCGGGCGGGCGCCGGTCACCTGCGGCTGCTGCTGGCGGCGCCCGGCCGGTACCTGCGCACCGCCTGGTACGTCGCCCGGCACCGCGAGGCCGACCGCGGCTACCGGGCCGCGTCGCGCGCCGCCTGCTTCGCCGCGGCGGTGCGCCTGGCGGGCCGGCTGCGGGCCGAGCGGCGCGCCGGCCGGCCGCCGGCCGGGCTGCACGCCCACTTCGCCCACGACCCCGCCCTGGTCGCCCTGCTCGCCCACCGGCTCACCGGCCTGCCGTGGAGCTTCACCGCACACGCCCGCGACCTGTGGCAGGTGCCGGCGGCAGCGCTCGCCGACCGCGTGGCCTCGGCCCGCCTGGCGGTCACCTGCTGCCGCGCCGGCACGGACCACCTGCGCGCGCTGGTCCCCGAGCGGCTGCGCGAGCGGGTGCGGCTGGTCCACCACGGCGTCGACGTCGACGCCTTCCGGCCCCGAGCCCGATCGACCGGCGGGGGTGCGCTGCGCTCCGCCCCCCCGGACCCCCCCGCGGACCCCCCCGGATGGGAGGGAGCTACCGGCCCGCCCCGGATCGTCTCGGTCGGCCGGCTGGTCGCCAAGAAGGGGTTCGGCGACCTGCTGGCGGCCTGCCGGCTGCTGGCGGACCGGGGGCTGCCGTTCCGGCTCGACGTGTACGGGGACGGGCCGCTGCGCGCGGCGCTCGCCGCCGAGGTCGAGCGCCTCGGCCTGGCCGGGCAGGTCCGGCTCGAGGGCGCGCGGGCGCGGCGCGAGCTGGCCGCCGCGCTGCGGGAGGCCGACGTGTTCGCGCTCACCCCGCTGGTCACCGCCGACGGCGACCGCGACGGCATCCCCAACGTGCTCCTGGAGGCGATGGCCTGCGGGCTGCCGGTGGTGACGACCGCGGTGGGCGGGATCCCCGAGGTCGTGCTGGACGACGTCAACGGCCTGCTGGCGCCGGCCGGCGACCCCGGCGCGGTCGCCGGCCGCCTGGCCGCGCTCCTGGCCGACGCGCCCGCCCGCGCCCGCCTCGGGCGGGCCGCGCGCCGCACCATGCTCGAGCGTTTCGACGCGCGCGCCGCAGCGGCCGAGCTGGCCGCGCTCCTCACCGGCGGCACCGGCCTCGGGGGGCTGCCGGAGGCGCAGCCCCTCGACCTGATCGGGGGACAGCGATGAGCATGCTCGACGAGCGCCTGGAGCTGGCGCTCAGCCCGCGCCGTGCGGGGCCGGCGCTGGCCGCGGCGCTCGGCCTGGCGCCGGACCGGCCGCCCCGGATCGTTGACGCCAAATGCGACAGCGACCACGGCTGCACGGTCGTGTACCAGCTCGGCGACCGCCTGGTGGTCGCCACCAGCGACGACACGGCCGCTCCCGCCCTGGACGGAGCCGGCTGGGTGGAAGCGCTCGGGCTGCGGGCCCGGGTCTTCCCCGACGACCCCGCGCTGCCGGCGCTGCCGGCCGTGCTCGACCCCGAGCGCCTCGCCGGGTTGCTGGTGCGCACGCTCGACGGCGGGGTGCGGGTGCTGCGCTGCCGGGCGACGCCGATGCGCTACCGGCCCGGCCGGCGCTGCACCCTGCGGATCGACGCCTGGCTGCGGGCGCCGGGCGGCCCGGCCGAGCGGCGCACCTGGTTCGGCAAGGTCTACCACGACGCGGAGAAGGCGGCCGCGGTGTGGCGGGGGATGGAGCTGGTCGCCGCGGCCGAGCCGGTGCGGGCGGGGCGCCTGCGGGTGGCCGGTGCCGCCGCGTTCCTGCCCGAGGTGCCGATGATCCTCCAGGACCCGGTGGCCGGCGTCAGGCTCGACGGGCTGATCGGCCCGCTGGGCGGCCCCTCGACCAGGCCCGCACCGCGCGCCGCGCCGGGGGTGCGCACCGCCGCGTCCGCGCTGGCCGCGCTGCACGGCGCACGGCTGGACCTCGGCGGGGAGCGGCCCGCCACGCGCGAGCTGCACAAGCTGGCGCGCCGCGCCGCGGCCGGCGTGAGCGTGCTGGACCCCGACCTGGGCGACCGCGTCCAGGCGGTCGCCGCCGGCCTGGCCGCCGAGGCCGACCGGCTGCCCCGGGTGGTCGCGCCGGGCCACGGCGACTGCAAACCGGCGCAGTTCCTGGTCGGGCGAGGGCCGGCCGCGTTGCTCGACTTCGACCACTGCGGCATGGCCGACCCGGCCGCGGACGTCGGCAGCTTCACCGCCAGCCTGCGCCAGCTCGCGATCCGGCGGGCGGCGCACAGCCGGCGTCCGGCGGCGGCGCCGGACTCCCGGGCCACCTGGCTGGCCGCGCTGGCGGCCGCGTTCGTGGACGAGTACGAGCGCTGCGGCGGGGCCGGTCCCGAGCTGCGCCGGCGGGTGCTCTGGTTCGAACGGCTGGCCCTGCTGCGCAAGGCGCTGCGGGCGTTCGCGCGCAGCCCGAGCTCCCCGCTGGCACCCGCGCTGGCCGAAGCGGCGGCCCGGCCGCCGGGATCCGAGGAGGTGGGCTGGTGAGCCGCAAGGCCGACAGGAACGTCGAGGCCATCGAGAAGGCCGGGCCCACCGTGACCGAGGACGGCCGGCGGTCCCGGAACCGCAGGCGGGACCGGGACGCCGAGCTGGCTGAACTGGTCCAGGGCGCCAAGGAGCCCAGGCGGTCGCGCAAGGACGCCGAGCGGGCCGGCAAGGAGGCCGAGCGGGCTCGCAAGGCCAAGGCCCGCAAGCAGGCCAAGGGCGCGAGGTTCGGCGACGTCCGGCGGGTCGCGCGGCTCATGCTCCGGTACACGTCCGGGCAGCGCCGCGTCTTCGTGCTCGCCGCCGTGATGCTGCTGTTCGAGGCGGCCACGGCCGTGTTCGAGCCCCTGCCGCTCAAGTACCTGATCGACTTCCTCGACAACGGCGCCGTGCCCTCGGCCCTGGGCTCCCTGGGCGCCCTGGACTCCAGGTACGTCCTGATCGGGGTGCTCACCGTCGCGATGGTCGCGCTGGCGGCGATCAACAGCTACGGCGACTCCATGGCCGAGATCTACCTGGCCAGAGGCGGCCGGATGCTCGGCTACAACGTGCGCGTGGCCCTGTTCACGCACCTGGAGAAGCTCTCGCTCGCGTTCCACAACCAGCGCCGCACCGGGGACGTGCTGACCAGGGTGACCGGCGACGTCACCGAGCTGGAGGAGTTCGTCACCGACTCGGTCAGCGACCTGGCCGGCAGCCTCATGGTCCTCACCGGCACGCTCGCCTTCCTCGCCTGGAGCTCGCCGCAGGTGCTGGCGCTCGCCGTCGTGGTCATCCCGCTGCTCGCCCTGGTCTCCAACGGCTTCACCGCCCGCATCAAGGCCGCCGCCAAGCAGCAGCGCGCCCGCGAGGGCGACCTGGCCTCGCACGCCCAGGAGATGCTGACCTCGATCGGGGTCATCCAGACCTACGGGCGCGGCGCCTACGAACGCGAGCGCTTCTCGCGGCACTCGAACCGGGCGATGCAGGCGGCGCTGCGTGCCGCCCGGCTCGAGGCCGGGTTCAGCTGGGTGATCTCGGTGCTGCAGGCGGTCTGCATCGCCGGTGTGGTCTGGCTCGGGGTCTGGCTGGTCGACCGCAACGCCTCGACCACCGGCGACGTGATCCTCTACATCCTGCTGATCACCAACATGTTCAAGCCGACCAGGCGGATCATCAAAGAGTGGAACACCATCGCCAAGGTCTACGCGAGCGTCGAGCGGGTCAACGACCTGCTCGACCGTGAGCCCACCGTCCGCGACGAGCCCGGCGCGGTCGACACCCCGCCGCTGCGCGGCGACATCGAGTTCCGCGACGTCAGCTTCGCCTACCAGATGGAGCCGAGCCCCGACGGCGAGGGGCCGCCCGCACCCACCCGGCTGGCGCTGGACCATCTCAGCTTCCACGCCGAGCCGGGCCAGACGGTCGCGCTGGTCGGCCACAGCGGGGCGGGCAAGAGCACCATCGCCCAGCTCCTGCCGCGCCTGTACGACCCGCACGACGGCCAGGTGCTGCTCGACGGCCACGACGTGCGCGAGTTCACCCTGGCGTCGCTGCGCGGCCAGATCAGCATGGTGCTCCAGGAGACGATCCTGTTCAGCGGCACGATCGCGGACAACATCGCCTACGGGCGGCCGGACGCGACCAGGGAGGAGGTCGTCGAGGCGGCGCGCAAGGCGAACGCCCACGAGTTCATCCAGGGGCTCCCCGACGGCTACGACACCGAGCTGGGCGAGCGTGGCGGCGGCCTGTCCGGCGGGCAGCGCCAGCGCATCGCGATCGCCCGCTCGTTCATCCGCGAGACCTCCATCCTGATCCTGGACGAGCCCACCACGGGCCTGGACGCCGAGTCCACCCAGCTCGTGGTGGACGCCCTGGAGATCCTGGTGCTCGACAAGACCACGATCGTGATCTCCCACGACCTGAACCTGATCCGCTCGGCCGACGTGATCCTGGTGATGTCCGCCGGCCAGATCGTGCAGCGCGGCACCCACGACGAGCTGATCGCGCAGGACGGCCTGTACGCCAGCCTGTACACCATGCAGTTCGGGGAGGCCGCGCTCCCGCCGGCGTCGCCGGAGCCCGAGCCCGTGCTCGTCCCGGACCTGGTCGACGAGGAGGAGGCGCCCGCGCCCGAGCGCCGCAGGGCGTTCGAGACCGCGCTGATGCAGGCCCTGCCCCTGCCCGCCAGCCCTGAGGCGTTCCGCCTGCTCATGAGCAAGGCGCCGCCCGAGGTCCACCAGGCGCCGCCGACCGGGGTCCCGGCCGCCGAGGCGCCTCCCGGGGTCCCGGCCGGTCCGCCGCCCCCGCCGAAGCGGGCAGCCGCCCGGCCGCCGGACGGACCCGTACCGCCCCCGACCGGGCCGGTGCTGCCGCCGACCCAGCCCATGGAGCCGCCGACGGGCGTGGTGCTGCGGCCGGGCAAGCCGCCGGGCCAGGCCGCCGCACCGCGAGCGAAGGCCGCCCCTGTGGCGAAGGAACCCGCCCCTGTGGCGAAGGAACCCGCCCCGGCGGCGAAGGAGGCGGTGGTGGCCCCGACCGGGCCGGTGCTGCCGCCGGCGGGGCCGAGCACCCCCCCGGAGCCACCCGACCGCTCCGACGCGGTGACACGGACGGCCGCGGCGGTCCCCGAGGCCACGGCCGATGACGGCGCGCGCAGCCGCGACCGCAGGGCGGGCGCCATCCAGCTGCCGACGCTGGACGTCCCGCTGAGCGCGGCCGCCCTCGACCCGGTCCGCATCCCGGCCGTCCGCGCCGAGCTGCCCGGCCTCGCCGAGGCCCTCGACGGGGACGGCATGCGGCCACGGCTGGAGGCGCTGCTGCGCGACGGGTACGAGGTGGAGCGCTGCGCGGTCGACAAGATCCAGTACCTGCCGGGCGAGGCGTGCGTCGTCCGCTACGAGGTCGGGATCCGGCACGCCGCCAGCGAACGCTCCCTGGAACGTGTGGTCACCGCCAGGGTCCTGCCGAGCGGGGCGGACGCCGCCGCCTGGCTGCACGACCGGCTGGAACCGCTGGTCGCCGAGGCCGCCGGCCGCCAGGAGCTGGAGCCGTTCGACCGCCCGGTCGCGGTGCTCGAGCCGCTCCACGCCGCCGTGCACGCCTTCCCGCTCGACGCGGAGCTGCCCGGCCTGCTGGCCGCGACCGACCCGCCGCGCATGGCCGCGCTGCTCGGCGAGCTGCTCCCGGACGCGGCCGAGGGCCGCCTCGCCGTGGAGGCCTGCAAGGTCGAGCTCGCCAGCTACAACCGCCAGGGCCGCTGCGTGCTGCGCTACCACCTGTTCGGGAGCCTGGACGACGGGCAGCTGGTCAGGCGGACCGTGTACGGCAAGGTGTACGCCGACGGCGGTCCGGACGAGCAGGCCCGGACGGCCGCCGACGCCCTCGCGCGGGCGATCGAGGCGGGTGAGCAGCCGTTCGCCGTGCCCCGGGCCTACGGCTACCGGGCCGACCTCGGGCTGGCCGCCCTGTCCCCGGTGCCGGGCGCTCCGCGCCTCCCCGGGCTGCTCAAGGCACGGTTCGCCGGCTCGGCGGAGGCCGGCCGGGGGAAGCCGACGGTCGAGGGGGACCTGGACGTGGTCGCCCGGGTGGCGGCCGCGATCCACCGCGCCCCACCCGCGGCCGGCCCGACCCGCGCGTTCGACGGTGAGCTCGCCGACGTCCGCCGCGAGCTGATCGACGTCGGCCGCCGCTGCCCGACGCTCGGCGTCCAGCTCAGCCGCCTGCTCGCGGCGGCCGAGGCGGCCGCCTTCGCCGCCGAGCCGTTCCGCGCCGGGCCGGCCCACGGCGACCTCACGCCCGCCCAGGTCCTCTTCGACCAGACCGGCGAGTACGGCCTGATCGACCTGGACACGATCTGCCAGGCCGAGCCCGCCCTGGACCTCGGGCACTTCACGGCCCACCTGCGGGTGGCGGTCCGAAAGAGCGAGCGGGCCGCCGGCCGGCACCCCGGCGGCCTGGCCGACGAGTTCGCCGCCGCGTTCCTCTCCGCCTACGCGGAGGCGGCCGGCGTGGACGACCTCGACCGCCTGCGCGTGCGAGCGGACGCCTTCGAGTCGGTCAGCCTCGCCCGCATGGCCATGCGCAGCTGGAAGAAGCTCAAGCTCGCCCGCCTCGAGGACATCCTGCGGGTGATGGCGGAGCGCGCCGTCGCGACGCGGGAGGCCGGCAGTTGACCCCGGCGGCGCGGGTCGTCGCGCTCGATCGGCTGGTCAGCCTGCCCGCATGGCTGGTGGCGGCGGCCGACCCCGCGCAGGTCGGTGCCGCCCTGGCGGCGCGCGTCCCCGAGCTGGCCGGCGCCCCGCCGGTCGAGTGCAAGGTCGAGCGCCTGCGCCTGCGCCCCGACGGCTGGGCGGTCCGCTACCGCCTGACGGTGGACGGCGCCGACGGCCACCGCCGCGCCCTGCGCCTGGCGGGGACGCTGCGGCCACCCCTGCCGGACGTCGACCAGGGGAGGTCCGGCGAGCACCCGGCCGATCCAGCCCGCCGAATCGTCGTCCCCGAGCTGGGCCTCGACCTCCACACCGAGACCGAGGACCCCGGGCTGCCGGCACTGGCGACGCTGACCGATCCCGAGCTGGCGCGCCCCTACCTGGAGGGGCAGCTGCGCCAGGGCAGCACCCGCCTGTCCGGGCTGCGGCTGCGCGCCTGCCGGCCCGAGGTGCTGCGCTACAAGCCGGGCAACCGCTGCACGATCCGCTACGAGCTGGGCTACGGCCCGGACGACGCCACCCCGGACCGGCCCGAGGTCGTGGTCGTCAAGACCTACGCCAAGGAGGCCGGCGCCAGCACCTGGGCGGGCATGCGGGCCATGTGGGCGTCCCCGCTCGGGCGCGGGGACCCGGTGCGCATCGCCGAGCCGCTCGCCTACGACCCCGGGCGGCGGGTGCTGGTCCAGGGCATGGTCCCGGGCGAGCGCACGCTCAAGCAGCTGGTCCGCTCGGCGTTGCGCGACGGCTCGCCCGCGGCCGAGGAGGAGCTCGGGGCGGCGCTGGACCGGACCGCGGCCGGGCTGGCCGCCCTGCACGGCTCCGGGGTGCGGCACGGCGAGGCGGTCTCCTGGGACGACGAGCTGGCCAAGCTGCGCGCGGCGCTGCCGGGGCTGGCGCTGGCCGGGCCGGAGGTGGCCGGGGCGGCCGCCGCGCTGATCGGGACGCTGGTCACCGCGGCCGCGGCGCACCCGCCCGACCCGCCGGGCCCGGCCCACCGCGCCTTCCGCCCGGCGCAGGTGCTGCTCGACGGCGTCCCCGGCGCCGACGGCTTCCGCCTGGGCTTCATCGACTTCGACGGGTTCTGCCAGGCGGAGCCGGCCATGGACGTCGGGGTGTTCCTGGCCGCGCTCACCAACATCGGGATGTACACGCCGCTGGGGGAGCGGCAGGCGGACCTGCCGGCACGCCTGGGCCAGGTGCGTGCGGCCGGCGCGCGCTTCCTCGACGGCTACCGGTCGCTCGCCCCCGTCAGCGCCGGCCGCGTCGCGGTCTGGGAGGCCCTCGAGCTGGCCACGTACGTGCTCAACGGCTGGATCAAGGTGCAGCCGTCCCGGCTGGCCAACCTGCTGGTCGCCCTCGGCGCCCGGCTCGAGGGCCTCGACGGGCCCGGAACCAGATGAGAGGTGGTCAGGGTGGCTGAGGCAACGGTCAGGACCGGTCCGATCCGGGACGGCCTGCGGCGCCTGGCCGCCCTGCCCGGATGGCTGCTCGCCGCCGCCGACGCCGACCGGGTCGGCGCCGCCCTCGGCGAGCACGTGCCGGGACTGGTCGGATGCGAGGCCGAGCGCTTCAGGCACGACGGCGCGACCTGGACGGCGTGGTACGACCTGACCGTCGACGGCCTCGGGCACGTCATGCTCGCCGGCGTCCTCCACCCGCCCGGGCAGGCCCCGCCGGATCGCGGCGGGGAGCAGGCGCCCTTCGGCGACCCGTCCTGGCGCCTGCGGCTCCCGGAGCTCGGCCTCGACCTGGGCGTCGAGCCGCCCGGAGCGTCCCTTCCCGTCGTGGCGCGCCTGACCGATCCCGAGCAGGCCCGCCTCCTGCTCGAGGCGGGCCTGCAGGTCAGGGAGGCGGACCTCAGCATCGCCGCGTGCACCCCTCGGGTCCTGCGCGACAAGCCGGGCCGCTGCACCCTGCGGTGCGAGCTCGACTACTCCGCCGGCGTCGACGCGGCTGGTCGGGGCTGGCCGGGGTCGGTGATCGTCAAGGCCTATGCCCGCGACGAGGGCGCCGACGCGTGGGCCGGCATGCGCGCGCTGTGGGACAGCGGCCTGCCCGGCGGCGGCGCCGTGAGCCTGGCCGAACCGCTCGCCTACCTCCCCGACGTGCGCGTGCTCGTCCAGGGCCTGGTCCCGGAGCAGGACACGTTCAAGGACTTCATGCGCTCGTCCCTGCGGGCAGGCACGGCCGAGGCCCGGACGCGGCTGGACGCCTACGCCGCCGCGACCGCGCGCGGGCTGGCCGCCCTGCACGGGTCGGGGGTGCGCCACGGCGGGACCGTCACCATCGAGGACGAGCTGGCCGAGATCCGTCAGGTGCTCGCCGACCTCGCCGTGCCCTTCGGCGACCTGCCCGGAGCGGCGACCTCCCTGCTCGACCGGGTCGAGGAGCTCGCCGCCACGCACCCGGCCGACCCCGCCGTGCCCACCCACCGCAGCTTCCGGCCCGGTCAGGTCCTCCTGAACGAGGGCCGGGTGGGGTTCATCGACTTCGACGGCCTGTGCATGGCGGAGCCGGCGCTGGACGTCGCGCTGTTCTGCGCCACGGTCAAGGACCTCGGCATGGACAAGCGCACGACCAGGTCCGCCGACCCGCAGGCGCGCCTGGACCGGGTGCTCCAGCTCGAGCGGGTCTGCGAGCGGTTCCTCGACGAGTACGAGGCCACCGCGCCGGTCTCGCGCGTGCGCGTCACGCTCTGGGAGACGCTCGACCTGCTCACCAACGTCCTGCGGTGCTGGACGAAGGTGAAGCCCGAGCGGGTCGCGCCCACGATGCTCCTGCTCGAACGGCAGCTGGCAGCCTCGGGCCTGTAGGGGGTCCGGGGGACCGGAGCAGCTGCGGGTCCCCCGGTCGACCAGGGGGGGCCCTCACACCCCATTGATCCGGGGTGTGGGTGAGACGATGATGAAACTCATCACGTTTTGCCGACCGGTGGGGGATGGCGGTCGGCTTCGTGCGGTCCGCCCACGTCCGGTTCGGTCACATGGGCGGGAGGGGAGGCATCCATGCTCCGCCGCCAAGCCAGCTGCGCCACCAGCGTCCTCGCTGTCCTGGCCGCGCTCCTTGGCCTCGCCCTCGGCGCGCCCGGCGCCGACGCCCACGAGCATCCGACCCAGGTCGAGCTGGACGCGCCCGCGGTCGTCGAGGTCAGGACGTTCGCCGAGGTCGACATCTCGCTCATCGAGCACAACCGCGCCGGCCGGCACATCGGGCTGGTCCAGCGCACCTACGAGGTGGAGCTGAGCAAGGGCAGCGGCTTCGCCGTCGACCCGAACGGCATCGTCGTGACCGCCGGCGGGCTGGTCACCCCGGACCTGGAGCGGGCGAAGGTCTGGGCCGTCAACAAGGTGTTCAACGAGCGCTACCACGGCGCCGCGCCGATGCCACGCGACCCGTTCACGCGCCAGCGCATCAAGGACCGCGCCGGCGATCCCGTGAACGCCCGCCTCCAGCGCTGCTACCGGCCCAACACGACCGACGACACGGGCGGCTGCCTGGTGACGACCAACCGGCTCGTGCGCGTGTTCCCGTGGGTGTCGTCGCAGGGCAGGTACGGGCGGCTGACCGCCGACGTCCTGTCGCCGGGGCCCGGGCGCGTCCAGGACGTCGCGGTCCTGCGGGTCGGCGCCAGCAGCATGCCGACGGTGGCGCTCTCGCAGTCGGCGGCCGGGACCAAGGCCTTCACCGTGCTCGGCTTCGAGGCGGAGCCGACCTCGGAGGTCAAATCCGAGCTGCAGCTCATCGGCCACTTCAAGGACCCGGGCGGCGGGCCGCTCGACTCCGACAAGAACCTTCCCCCGCTGCTCCAGGGGCTGCGCGCCGGCGTGCGCGGCGGGCCGCTGGTGGCCGCGCAGAGCGGCCAGGTCGCCGGCTTCCTGACCGTCGCCGACCAGGCGGAGGCGGCGCCGGCCTTCGTGGACGCCAAGCGGGTCCGCCAGGTGCTGGACAGCGTGGGCGTGGAGCCGCACCGGGGGCCGACCGACGCGGTCTTCGAGGACGCCATGCACAGCTTCAAGAACAAGCTGTACACGGCGCCGATCCCGAGCTTCCAGCGCGCGCTCGAGCTGTACCCGGGGCATGCGCTCGCCGCCCGCTACCTGGCCGAGTCCAGGCAGAAGCAGGGCACCGCCGAGGACCTCACCGGCCGTCCCGGCGCGCCGGGATCCGCGACCGAGGGCGGCGGGCTCGCCCGGTGGCTCCTGGCCGTGCCGGCGGCGCTGCTGCTGGGTGCCGTCCCGGTGGCGGTCGTGCTGCTGCGGCGGCGCGCGGCCCGGGAGGCGGAGGCCGAGGCCGCGCCCGAGCCGCCGGAGCGCCCGCCCTCCGGGCTGCCGGCCGCGCTGGCGGCCTCCCGCGCCGGGCAGCGGCGGCCGCGCGAGGACGGGGCGGCCTCGCACGGGGACCGCCCGGCCGGCAGCCGCGTCCCCCCCGGGCGGGCCGTGACCCCGACCGGCCCCCCGGTGGCCGGTCAGCGGCCGACCCCGCCGGAGCAGCCCGGGACCCCGCCGGGCCGGCGCGCGACCCCGCCCGGCCCTCCGCCCGTGCCGGGTCAGCGGGCGACCCCGCCGAACCCGCCGGTGGCGCCCGGCCCGCCGCTGGCGCCCGTGCCCGTCAAATCCGGAGTGCGCCCGCGCCGGCAGTGGTCGCCGTCCGCCCCGGTGGTGGTGGGCGGCCGCGAGGCGAAGGCCGCGGCCGCGGCCGTGCCGCCGGCGGCCTCGCCCCCGGCCGGCGCCGTGCCGGCGGGCGGGCCCGCGCCTGGTGAAGGGGCCGGCGCGCCCGCCGCGGCGAGGGTCCCGGCCGACCAGGCGGACGGCCCGCCGCAGCGGTCGTTCTGCACGCAGTGCGGCGGGAGGCTGGGTTCGGGCAACCGCTTCTGCGGCAACTGCGGGAGCCCGGTCGGGTGACCATGGAACAGGTCCCCGGGCTCCTGGAGGCCGGCGCCGAGATCGCCGGCTACCGGGTGGAGTCCTTCATCGGCCGCGGCGGCATGGCGGTCGTCTACCGGGCGCAGGACCTGCGGCTGGGCCGCAAGGTCGCGCTCAAGCTCCTGGCGCCCGAGCTGTCCAGGGACGAGCGCTTCCAGCAGCGGTTCATCCGCGAGTCGCGCCTGGCGGCCTCGATCGACCACCCCAACATCATCCCGCTGTACGAGGCCGGCGAGGTCGACGGGGCGATGTACATCGTCATGCGCTACGTCGTCGGCAGCGACCTCAAGGCGCTCATGGAGCGTGAGGGGCTGCCCGACCCCGCCCGGCTGCTGTCGCTGTTCCGCCAGGTCGCGGGCGCACTCGACGCCGCCCACGCCGCCGGCCTGGTCCACCGCGACGTCAAGCCGGGCAACATCCTGGTCGCCTCCGGCGCCGGCCCGGAGGACACCGACCACGTGTACCTGACCGACTTCGGGCTGACCAAGCGGTCGTCGTCGCAGTCGGGGCTGACGGGCACGGGCCACTTCATCGGCACGATCGACTACGTCGCGCCCGAGCAGATCACCGGCAACCCGGTCGACGGCCGCAGCGACGTGTACGCGCTCGGCTGCGTCCTGTACGAGTGCATCACCGGCGACCCGCCGTTCCAGCGCGACGACGACGCCGGCCTGCTGTGGGCGCATCTGGTCGAGCCGCCGCCGCGGGTCACCGCGCGCTGGCCCGACCTGCCCCCCGGCCTGGACACCGTGGTCGCCACCGCCCTGGCGAAGTCCGCCGACGACCGCTACCCCACCTGCCGGGAGCTGGTCGCCGCCCTCCAGGTGGAGCTGCAGGACTACCTGACCCCGGCTCCCGCCCCGTCGGGCAGCTGGAGCGCCGCGCCGACGCCCGAGGACGGCCTGGCCGAGCCGGGGCCGGCGGCGGCGGAGGCGGAATGGTCCGCGGGCCCGCACGCGCCCGTGGTGGAGCCCCCCGTGCCCCTCGTCCCGCCCGCCGTCCCGCATGCGGCACCGGCGGCCGCCGGCGTGCCGGCGCCGCGCCCGGATCCGGCCGCCGAGGCCGACGGCGGCGCGCCGGAGCCCGCGGACGCCCCGGTGCGGCCGCCGCCGCCGGACCGCGGGCGGGGACGGGGCCGGATCGCGCTGGTCACGGCCGCGGTGCTGCTGGTCGCCGTGGTCGGGGGCGTGTTCCTCGTGCGGTCCAGGTCCGCCGGCCAGCTCTCGGAGGAGTCGCTCCGCGACGACCTGGTCCCCTTCTCGTTCCGGCACCCGGGCTCCTGGGAGCGCGAGCAGGCCGGGCTCAACGCGGTGTTCTCCCCGCACGCGCGCGAGCTGGCGGGCCTGTTCAGCCAGAAGGGCACCGGCGGCACCTGGGAGCCGGTGCGTGGCCTGCTGAGCGGCGACGGCGGCGAGGCGGTCGGCATGGCGACGTCGTTCACCGCCACCCAGGTCGACGCCGGGGACGCCGAGCAGCTGCGCGCGGCGGTCCAGCCGCTGCTGCCGGCCGCGGTCACGTTCACCTCCGGCCCGGACCAGCTCCTGGTCGGCGGGTTCGCGGCCGACCGCCTGGAGGGCGACATCACCGACCCGGACGACCCCGGAGTGCGCCTGCACTTCTCGGCCGTGGTGGTCCAGGTCCAGCGCCCCGAGCCCAAGACGGTGTACCTGGTGTTCTTCGCCCCGCCCGACCGCTTCGAGGGCGAGCAGGGCCTGTTCCAGCGGGTGCAGGACTCGGTGAAGTTCTTCGGCTGACCTCCTCGGGCCAGCGGTTGCGCCGATGACCTGGGTGGGGTGGCATGGTCGTATGGATGTCGTAGGCAGCGACCAGCCGGGTGGAGGAGCGACCATGAGGAAGATCACCGCAGGCCTGTTCATCTCGCTCGACGGCGTGGTGGAGGCGCCCGATCAGTGGCACTTCCCGTACTTCAACGACGAGATGGGCGCCGCCGTCGACGCCAGCCTCGGCGCCGCCGACACCGTCCTGTTCGGCCGCAGGACCTACGACAGCTTCGCCGGGGCGTGGCCCGAGCGCGAGACGGCCGGCGGCGAGGACGCCGGCCTGGCCAAGAAGCTCGGCGACGCCCGCAAGATCGTCGTGTCCACCCGGAAGCTCGAGTTCACCTGGCGCAACTCCGAGCAGCTCGAGGGCGACCTGATCGAGGCCGTGACCGCCCTGAAGCAGGAGCCCGGCGGCAACATCGGGCTGAGCGGCTCGGTCTCGGTCGTCCGCCAGCTGCTGGCCGCCGGGCTGGTGGACGAGCTGCACCTGTTGCTGCACCCGATCGCGGTCCGCCGGGGCATGCGGCTGTTCGACGAGGGCCGGACCCCGATCCCGCTGCGGCTGATCTCGTCCGAGACCTTCACGACCGGGGTGCTGAACCTGGTCTACGGCCCGGCCGAGTCGACCGGCGAGGCCACCTACGAGGACGCCAAGGTCCACCTGGCCCGGCCGGAGCAGTAGGGCCGCCGCCCTGCCGGGTGCCCGTTCGCCGGTTCGTTACGGCTCCGTGACTCGGGGCGGCTACTCTCGGGCGGTCTTCTGGGGTCGCTTCGCTGTCCCGGCCGTCTGTCTTGGTCCAGCTGTCGAATGCTGTCCAGCTGTCGAATGCTCCCGCTCGGATCCCCCAAGGGTCGAGCGGCCCGGTCCGGAATGTCCCGAGCCGGGCGAGAGGAGTCGTCGTGCAGGATGGTGGGGTGAGCCGGGGGATCCCCGCCGCGGGGCCGGCGGTGCGAGTCCGGGTGCGAGGGGTGACCCGGGCGCTGATCGCGCTGCTGCTGATGGTGGGCAGCGGGCTGCTGCTGGTGGCGCTGGTGGAGGAGGGCGTGGCCTCGGCCGAGCCCGCCGGCGCGGGGGACGGCACGCCGCTGGCGGCCTCGCCTGCGGCCGGCGCCGCCGGGGAGGTGGTCGTCAGCCCCGAGCTTGCCGACCTGCAGGCGCTGGGGGTCGTCGGCCCGGTGCCGGGGGTGGGGGCGCTGGAGGCGGGCGGCGCGGGACAGCGGCGGCCGGATCCGCCGCCGGCGGCCGCGCAGCTGCCGTATTTCTGGCCGGGTCCCAGGAGGCTGGCGGTGCAGGGCCGGCCGCGCGAGCATCCCGGTGGTGGCGCCGACGACGGCCTGGATGACCCCGACCTGCTCCTCGCGGGAATTCCGATCGAGCTCACGCTGAATGCCGGCAGGCCCCAGGAGCTGATCCACGCCGGCCTCGCCAGGGCGATGCTGTACGGGCTGGGCTATCGGCAGCGCAACATCTTCAGCACGCTCATCCGTGGCCGTGTGGACGTGCTCGACGAGGTGCCGAGCATGTTCTTCCTCGATGCCTTCACGCAGCGGGTGATCGAGGGAGCTGACATCTACAGTGGTGCTGATTGGATGTACGCCGTCTACGCCGCGAGGGTCGCTGCCAGCGCGTACGTGATGCACGGGACCAACTTGGGCATCGGGTATCTGCTGTCGCGGGGCGACCCGGCACCTCCGTCCAGGCGGCTGGACATCCTGCAGGATCCCGGCCTGACATTCATCGCGCCGCGGAATCCGTCCGTGGTCAGCTTGATCGCCGGTGGGCAGATCGCCCTCGGCGGCTGGCTCAAGACCAGGCTGCACCGCGACAGGGCCCTGCCGTATGCGAACGACGTGCCCCACTACTTCGAGAACCTCGCCTACGACGGGGCCGCGCATTTCATCCCGGCAGCGGTCTTCATGGGCGGGCTGGACGCCTGGCTGCGGTGGAGGCAGGGAGGCGGCCGGATCGGGTACCTGCAGTGGCTCCAGGAGTCCAGGGTGTTTCGGGAGAGCAGGACCTGGGAGGAGCTGCGTCTCTGGCCGGCGTGGGCGCGGTTGTCGCCGTTGGCGTACGGGTTGCGGGCCGGGCTGGCGTACGCCACTGCGCGGGTCCTGTCGGTGTTGGTGACCGACCCGCCGCCGGGGGCGGTGGGGGACTGGATGCGCCGCTGGACCCAGGCGGTGGGCCAGGTGATCGCCGCGCCTTCGCGGGAGGCGCCGCTGGAGCTGGCGGCCAGTCTGCTGCTCAACGCGGGCTACTGGGCCGGGTTGACGACTCTGGAGGGGTTGGGCAATGCAGCCTTGCTGGTGCCGCTGTCGGTGTACCGGTTGGGGGTGTCGGCCGGGATCGGGGTGGCGGGGTTGCTGGGCGGGCGGGAGTGGGCGCAGTGGTTGGCGGGCGCGCCGGGGCTGGCGCTGATGGGTCAGGAGTCCAAGGTGGACGTGGTGGTGGCGGAGTCGCGGATGGGGTATGCGTCCAGGCATCTGGTGCGCTATTTCGTCCCCGGGGGTGCGGCCGAGCCGCCGCCGGCGCACCGGCCGCCGGCCCAGGAGCCGCCGGCCCCCGCGCCGGCCCCGCCCGCAGGGCAGGAGCTGGTCGCCCAGGCCGGGCCGCAGGCCCCGGAGCTGCGGGTGCCTCCGGTGCTCCTCGGCGACGTGGCGGACCGGGTCGGGTCGGCGCCGGCCACCACAGGGAGTCGGGATCCCCGCAGCGTGAATCCCCGCGGCGGCACCCGCTTCCCCGACCGTGCGCCCAGCGCTGTCCTGGCCGCTGACCTTGCGGTCACACCGCCGCCAGCCGTGCCCGCCGGCGGCCGCCGGGCGGCGCTGCCGCCCGACCCTGGATTCGGCTCCTCCTCCACGATGGCTGGCCTGCCCTGGTGGACGGACTCGGAGCCGAGGACGCAGGCAGTGACACCGGCGGTCGAGCAGGGCGGCACGGCAGAGCCGCCCGTCCCGGCCGGCGACCTCACGGCGGCCGTCGCGCCGCGGCCCTCGGCACCGCCGAGCGCCGTTCGCACGGCCGGCGTCCCCGCTGGCAGCTGGCACATCGGGCGGATGGAGGCGACGGTGACCGGCGAGAGCGGCGAGCAGCAGGTCGTGGTGCTGCCGCCGCTGCAGCCGTCGGACGATGCGCCGCCACCGGTGGATGCGAGCCTGACCGGACAGGACGGCGGGGAGCGGGAGGGTGACGGCTCCGGCTAGTCCATGATCGCGCCGCAGGAGATGTTGACCTCCGTGGCGGTCATGGTGCGGGCGTGGTCGGAGGCGACGAACGCCGCCACGTCGCCCACGTCGGCCAGGGTCGCCGTCCGGTCCAGCAGCGCGGCCTGCCGAATGCCGTCGCTGATCTCCTCGCGGCCGGGGACGGTGTCGGGGATCGACTCGGGCACGCCGCCGGTCTTGAGGGTGACCACGCGGATGCCGTAGCGGCCCAGCTCGCACGCCCACTGCCGCCGGAGCCCCTCGATGGCGTCGAAGGTGACCTTGACGCCGCCGAGCCCGGGCATCGTGAGCGGCCCCGACCCGCCGAAGGCCAGGATCACCCCGGATCTCTGGTCGATCATGTGCCGGACGGCGGCCCGGGTGGTCAGGAAGTGCGTCCGCATCGCGATCGTGATCGGCCGGGTGAAGTCCTCGACCGACAGCTCGACCAGCGGCTTCTGGACGTCCGCGAACGAGATGAGGTTGAACGAGATGTCCAGGGACCCGGCCCGCCTGACGACGCCGTCGACGTAGCCCTCGACGGCGCGCTCGTCGAGGGCGTCGACGACGGCGGTCTCCGCGGCACCGCCCTGCGCGCGGATCGCGTCGGCGACGTCCTCGAGCTTGGACTTGGTCCGGCCGGCGAGGAAGACCCTCGCCCCCTCGCGGGCGAAGGCGCGGGCGACCGCCCCGCCGATCGGTCCGCCCGCGCCGTAGATCACCGCGACCTTGCGCTCCAGCAGCATCGAAGCTCCGTCCTTTCTGCACGGGTGCCCACGAGGCGGGCCGCGCCTCCCGGCGGGCGGGACCGCGTCCCCGGGCGACCGGCCGATCGTCCCGTCCGCCGTCCATCGTGCCGTACCCGGCCGCGGCGCACCCGCCCGGCCGCCGCTACGCCTGGGGGACGCGCGCGCGGCGGGTGTCGGCCTCCAGCTCGCCGGCCAGCTCGCCGGCGCGGGCGAGCACGGCGGCCGTGCGGGCCGCCCAGTCCGGGTCGCCGATCCGGACCCTGCGGACGGTGATCTTGGCGAGCACGAGCGCCTCGTACAGCCGGATCCGCGGCAGCAGCTCCCGCCCGGCCGGGCCGTAGCCCTCCAGCAGGTGGCGCAGCGCCCAGGCGGGGTCGAACCGGGCCGAGCCCGCCCCGCACCAGCGCAGGTCGGCCATGAGCTTGCCGAGGTCCAGCGCCGGCTCGGCCAGCGAGCAGGTGTTGAAGTCCAGCACGGTGAGCCGCTCGCCGGCGCCCCACAGGTGGTCGGCCTTGTAGTCGCCGTGGGTGAAGACCGGCGCCTGCCGTCCCAGCCGCGCGTCCAGCTCCCGCACCCTCCCGAGCAGCTCGTCCAGGCCCGCGCCCGCCGCGGGCAGCAGGAAGCGGACGTGCCCGGCGGCCCGGTCCAGCTCGCGGGCGTCGTCCTCCAGGGTGCGCGGGGGCAGGTCGCCGGCGAGCGCCGCGGGCGCGGCGTGCAGGGCGCGCAGGACCGCCCCGGCCTGCGCGAGGTGCGCGGCCAGGGCGGCCGAGGGCCGGCCCAGCGCGCCGGTCAGCGGGCGGCCGGGCACCAGCGGGTAGACCAGCGCGTCCTCGGCCGGCAGGTGCGCCAGCGGCCGCGCGGCGGCGATCCCGCCGCCGGCGTGGTCGAGCAGGTCGGCCACCGTGCCGGCGACCCGGGCCGCCCGGGCGCTGTGGCCTCCGCGGTACAGCTTGGCGAACAGGGGCGCGCCCCCGGCCGGCTGCCAGCGCAGCACGTGCCGCTGGCCGGGCCGGTAGCGCACCGCGGCGACCGTCCAGCCGTCCGCCTCGGCGGCGGGCACACCGGCGCGCCGGAGCAGCTCAGGTACGCGCCGCGGGCTGGACAGGCGCACCAGGTGCGGGTGGGTCGGGTCCAGCGGCGCGACCTGGGCGCGCAGGCCGAGGGCGGGCGCGGCCGTCCGCAGCCGCGTGAACGGCTCGGCCAGCCCCTCGGCCCGGGCCTCGGCCTCCATCTCCTGCTCCGCCGGCCCGCCGGCCCGCCGGGCGCGGGCGGCCTGCCCGTCGGCGCCCGGCGGGTCCGCCCGCTCGTCCCAGGGCTCCCAGGTCACCGCGACCGCCCGCCGGCCGGCGGGGCCGAGGTCCAGGTCGTACCAGGCGTTGAGGCGCCGCCCGGGCTTGAACTTCGCGCGCACCAGCCGGCACGCCACGAGCGGCTGGCCCGGCGGCAGGAGCGCGGCCAGCTCGCGGCGCAGCGCCGCCCGCGGCGCCGCCGCCCGCAGCGCCCAGCGCACCCCGTCGGCGCCCGAGCGCCCCGCGAGCGCGTCGGCCAGCCGCGCCCGCAGGCCCGGCGAAGCGGACCCCGCCACGGCGGTCACCGGCCCGCACCGTCGGCGCGGGCGCCGGCGTCCCCGGCGACCGCGGTCAGGCCGCCGCCCCCGGTCCCGGCGCCGCCGCGATCGCTCCCGGCGGCGCGTAGGTGGCGCTCCAGCAGCAGGCGGCTGGTGGCCAGCCGCCGCGGCTGCACCTTGGTCCACGAGTGCAGCACGCAGGTGAGCAGGTCGACGGCCTCCCACAGCGCGACCCGCCGGGGCGAGACGGGCGCGTGGCGCGCGTAGCGGTCCAGGAACAGGTCGGCCAGCTCCTCCAGCCGGGCCGCCATCGCCAGGTCCCGGTCCCGCCCGGGCGGGCCGTCCAGCCGCACGAGCATGCCCGTGTCCTTGAGGTCGGCGCGGAACAGCGCGACGTCCAGCGCCGGCTCGGCGGTGCAGAAGCCGTCGAAGTCGATCAGGCCGATCCCTCCGTCGCGCAGCAGCACCTGGCCCGGCCGGAAGCTGCGGTGGGCCGGGCCGTCGGGATCGGCGGGCGTCCCGGCGGCCAACGCCGCGAGCCGGGCGAGCAGCGGCCCGGCCGCGCCCGCGAGCGCCGGGACCGGCCCGGCCAGGCGCGCGGCGACCCGGCCCGCCTCGTCCAGCTCCTGGTCGAGGGTGCGGGCGGTCCCGTGGCGCGGCCCGCGGCGGTGCAGGGCGGCGAGCGCCGCCGCGGTGCGGTCCAGCGCGGAGCGCAGCTCGTCCAGGGCCGCCGGCGTCCCGAGCCGCAGCGAGCGCCGCAGGAGCTGGGTGAGCGTGCGCTCGGCCGGGATCGGCCCCTGGACCAGCACGCGCCGCTCGGGGATCCAGGCGAGCGGCTCGGCCAGCCGCACCTCGCCGCCGCTGCCGCCGAGCGGCGAGTCCCACAGCGCCCGCATCGCCTCCCAGGCGTTGCGGCCCTTGTCGCCGCGGTGGGTCTTGACGACCACCACCTCCGGCCAGCCCCGCCCGGCCGCCTGCGGGGGGTAGCCGAGCTGGCAGCGCAGGGTCGCGCGGCTGTCGGGGTTGCAGCGCAGCAGCAGCGGCCGGCAGCGGGCGATGCGCAGGTCGGCGTAGGCGGGCGAGCAGGCGCGGATCCCGGCCTCCAGCAGCGCCCGGGCGCGCTCGGGGTCGCGCAGGTCGGCCAGGGCGGGCAGCCCGCCGTCGGCGGGGACCGTGCCGAGGTCCAGGCCCAGCTCGGGCAGCGCGCAGCGCCATCCGGGGGCGCCCAGCGGCGCGGCCGGCGCGCTCGCGGGCGGCGCCTGCCCGGGGGCGTGGACCAGCCCGAACAGGTCCACCACGCGGCGGCCGCGGCCGGGCTCGTCGAGCGCCAGCCGGTACAGCACGTCCCAGGTCGGCCCCTTGAGGCGGAACCGCCACGGGTCGCAGCCGGCCAGCGTGACCCGGCCGGCGGCCAGCTCGGGCACGTGCCGGCGCAGCGCCGCGGCGGCGCGCCCCGGATCGGCCGCCGCCACCAGCCAGTCCGGCAGCCGGCGCAGCCGCTCCAGCCCCGACCACAGCTCGCCGTCGTGCCCGGTGGTGGCGGTCGAGGTCATGCGGCTCCTCCTCCACGGCGATGCGGGCCGGTCGCTGCAAACGGGAAGATTCTCCGCTTCCGCGGGTGGCCGCCTCAAGGCCCGCGCCGCCCGTCGAGGGCGGCGGCGACGGCCGGGTCGAGACCCGGGAACCCGGCGAGGTAGCGGGCGCGCTCGCCCGCGAGGCGCTCGCGGTCCTCGCGGTGGTCGGCGCGGCGGCGCTGCCGCTCGTACAGCCGGCGCGGCCGCAGCAGCTCCGCGTCGACGCCGGGCACCTCGTCGGCGAGCCGGTAGCCGGCGGGGTCCTCGTCCCCCCAGGCCACCGAGCCGGCGGCGATCGCGGCGAGGATGGCGCGCGAGTCCTCCACCAGGACCGACCGGGCCCGCTCGTCGCCGGCCGTGCCGCCGACCCGGCCGGTGTTGAGCAGGTACGCGCCGATCCCGGCGGAGCGCACCAGCTCGGCCAGGCGCAGCGCGTGCCGGACCTGCTCGGCCGGCGGCGTCGCGCCCGCGCGGTCCGGGCCGCCGGCGGGGCCGCCCTGCTCTCGCAGCAGCAGGCACGCCGCCGCCTGCTCCGGCGAGAGCCGGGCGACCGCCGGGACGACGGTCCCGCCCGGGTGCACGACCACCAGGAAGGCCGCCGGTGGGACGTCGGCGGCCGGCCAGCGCCCCGGGATCGCGCCGAGGCCGAACACGGCGCGGCCGACCTGGCCCGCGGGGTCGGCGAAGTCCGGCTCGCGGCCGCGCTGCGGGACGTTCTCCAGCCAGGCGTCGGGCCGGGTCGCGGCGGCGTGGATCGCCGGCTGCCCGGCCGGGTCCAGGCCGCAGGTCTTCTCGATGCAGCCGCCCTCGCTGGCCACCACCCGCCCGCCCGGCAGGAGCGCGACGAAGTCGTCCTGGACCAGCCGGGCGCCGCCCGTGCCGGAGAACGCGAGCGTCGACTTGCCCGCCCCCGAGCGCCCGGCCAGCAGCATCGCCCGCGGCCCGGCGGTGGCGGGCACGACCGTGCAGGCCGCGTGCAGCAGCACGCCCCCCGCGCGCTGGACCCGGGCGCCGAGCATCCGCAGCGCGGCCTTCTTGGCCTCGTCGAAGAAGTCGGTGCCGGCGATGCGGGTGACGCCCTCCTCCAGCCAGACCGCCACGACCCGCCGCCCCGGGAAGCCCGGGACGGCCAGGCCCGGCGTGTCGATCACCGTCAGCGCGGGGTCGTGCGGCCCGCCGCCCTCCAGCGGGTCGACGTACAGCTCCCGCTGCATGGCGGCGACGCTGGCGCCGGCGCGCTCCACCACCAGGCGGGCGGCCGAGCGGCAGGGCCCGCCGTGGCCGAGGTGGCCGTCGACCACCACCATGTCGTGCGCGGCCATGTACCCGTCCTGCAGGCGCGCCAGGCGCGCGGCGGCCTCGCGGCCGAGCGGCCGGTGGCCGTGCGGCTCGGGGTCGTCGGTGACCAGGAACGTCGACGCCGAGGCGCGCGCCCGCACGCGGGTGCGCAGGTTGAGGCTGCCGTAGCGGGTGGGCCGGGCGGCGGGCGTCGCCTCGGCGAGCGCGCGCAGCTCGGCCGCGGAGGGCCTGAACGCGACCGCCCTGGCGGGTAGGGCCGCGGCCGCCGGGAAGGTGCTGGACACGGCGAGCTCCCACCGGCGCCAGGAACCGCCCCGGCCGACCGGTCCGGCCATGATCCCCGACCGGCCGGTCCGGGTCCAGCCCCGCGCGCCGGCCCTAGCGGGGCGGGCCGGCCAGGGCGAGCAGCACCTGGAAGCGGGTGTCGCCCGGGGTGGAGGTGACGCGCAGGTCGCCGCCGTGGCGCCGGACGACGATCCGCCAGCAGATGTCCAGGCCGAGGCCGGTGCCCTCGCCGACCGGCTTGGTGGTGTAGAAGGGCTCGAAGATGCGGGCGCGGACCGGCTCGGGGATGCCCGGGCCGGTGTCGCCGACCTCGACCAGCAGCCGGTCGTCGTCGCGGCAGGTGCGCAGGGTCAGCGTGCCGCCGCCGTCCATGGCGTCGGCGGCGTTGTCGATGAGGTTGGTCCACACCTGGTTCAGCTCGCCCTCGTAGGCGGGCAGCTCGGGCAGCGACCGGTCGTAGTCGCGCACCACCTCCACGCCGCCGAGCCGGTGCCCGAGCATCGTCAGGGTCGACTCCAGCCCGTCGTGGACGTCCAGGCGCTGCAGCGGGCTGCGGTCCATCTGCGTGTACTGCCTGGCCGCGGCGATGAGCGCGGAGATGCGGCCGGAGGCGTCGCCCAGCTCCTCCAGCAGGCTGCCGGCCTCGCAGGTGGCCGCGAGCACGCCGACGGCGTGCGGCAGGAGCCCGGCGGGGACGCTCGCGGCCAGCCCCTCCAGCCCGGCGCCGTCCACGCCGGCCGCGACCAGCGGCGGCGCGAGGTCCCAGGCGCCCGCGACGCCGTGCGCCTGGAGCCAGGCGCCCAGCTCGTCCTCGCGGTCGGACGCCTCCAGCGGGGACAGGGACGCCGGCCCGGCGCGGCGGCCGACCGCCCGGCGCGCGAGGTCCACCAGCGTCGCGAGCCGGCCCGCGTCCAGCTCGCCGTCGGCGAGCGCGGCCAGCCCGTCCCACAGCCCGGCGAGCCGCTCGTTCAGGGTGGCGGTCGCGCGGGCGGCGGCGGCCGCCGGGTTGTTCAGCTCGTGGGTCAGCCCCGCGGTGACCGTCCCGAGCGAGACCAGCCGCTCGCGGGTGCTGACCATCTCCCGCGTGCTCATCCCCTGGAGGGCGAAGCCCTTGAGCAGGTGCGTCGCCATCGGGAACCACTCCCGCACCGCCCGGCCGAAGTCGGCGGCCGGCAGCACCCAGAAGCGGCAGTCGGTCACCGTCCGCAGGTCCCCGCTGTAGGTGCGCGGGGGGTCGTCCAGGTACGCGAAGAACGCGCCGGCGTAGGTGCCGCGGTAGTCGGTCCGGTTGATCTCGATCTCGCTGCCGCCGGCCCGCACCGACATCGACAGCGTGCCCTCCAGCAGCACGAACAGGCAGGTCGCGGGCTGGGTGGCGGTGTGCACGGTGGTGCCGGCCGGGTAGCCGGCGACCTCGCCCCGCTCGGCGAGCCAGGCGAGCTGCTCGTCGTTCAGCTGCTCGAACAGGAACAGCTCCCGCAGCGCGTCGGGGGCCAGGCGTGCGTTCATCGGCCCTCCAGGTAGCGGTGCACGAGCTGGATCGCGGTCGCGCCCTCACCGACCGCGGACGCGACCCGCTTGACCGAGTTGGCGCGCACGTCGCCGGCGGCGAAGACCCCGGGGACGCTGCCCTCCAGGTGCCAGGGGTCCCGGTCCAGCGGCCAGCCCGCCGGGCGCCGCCCGGCGGTCAGCAGGTCCGGGCCGGTGAGCACGAACCCCTTGGGGTCGCGCTCGACCACGCCGTCGAGCCAGTCGGTGCCCGGCGCCGCGCCGATGAACACGAACAGCCAGCTCGCCGGCACCTCCTGGACCGACCCGGTGCGGGTGTCGCAGAGGCTGAGCCGCTCCAGGTGCTCACCACCGGCGGCGCCGACCACCTGGGTGCGGGTCCGCACCTGGATGCCGGGCGTGTCGTGGATCTGGCGGACGAGGTACTGCGACATGGACCGCTCCAGCCCGTCCGCGCGGACCAGCAGCGTGACCCGGCGCGCGTGCCTGGCCAGGAACAGCGCCGCCTGGCCGGCGGAGTTGGCGCCGCCGACGACGTACACGTCCTCGCCGGCGCACGCGGGCGCCTCGGTCGCGGCCGACCCGTAGAACACCCCCAGGCCCGTGAGCCGGTCGGCGCCGGGCACCTCCAGCTTGTGGTAGGCGACGCCGGTGGCCAGCACCACCGTGTGGGCGGCGACCTCGCCGCCGTCGGCGAAGCGGATCACGCGCGAGGGGCCGCGCGCGTCCAGGGCGGCGACGTTGCGGGCGGTGAGGACCTCCGCGCCGAACTTGTGGGCCTGCCGGCGCGCCCGGTCGGTGAGCTGCGTGCCGCTGACGCCGTCGGGGAAGCCGAGGTAGTTCTCGATCCGGGAGCTCATGCCCGCCTGGCCGCCGGTGGCCCGCCGCTCGACCAGGACCGCGCGCAGCCCCTCCGACGCGGCGTACACGGCCGCGCCGAGCCCGGCCGGCCCGCCGCCGACGATCACCAGGTCGTAGAAGTCGCCGGCCGGCGTGGTCGGCAGGCCCACCCTGGCGGCCAGCTCCTCCACGCCCGGGTCCACCAGCGGGTCGCCCTCCGCGGTCACGACCAGCGGGATGCGCGTGGCGTCCAGCCCGGCGGCGTCGAGCAGCCGCCGCCCCTCCGGCTGGTCGACGGTGAGCCAGCGGTAGGGCACCGAGTTGCGCGCCAGGAAGTCGCGCACCTCGAACGAGTGCGCCGACCAGCGGTGCCCGACCACCTGGGTCTCGGTGACCGGCCGGTCCCCGGCCTCCAGCCACTGCTCCAGCAGCGCGTCCACCACCGGGTAGAGCTTCTCCTCGGGCGGGTCCCAGGGCTTGAGCAGGTAGTGGTCCAGGTCGACCACGTTGATCGCCTGGATGGCGGCGTCGGTGTCGGCGTAGGCGGTCAGCAGCGCCCGGCGCGCGCGGGGGAACAGGTCCATCGCCTGCTCGAGGAACTCCAGGCCGCTCATCTCGGGCATGCGGTAGTCGGCCAGCAGCACCGCGACGACGTCGCCGCGCAGCTTCATCTCCCGCAGCGCGTCGAGCGCCTGCGACCCCGACTCGGCCCGCAGGATCCGGTGGCCCTGCCCGTAGCGCCGCCGCAGGTCCCGGGCGACCGCGCGCGACACGCCCGGGTCGTCGTCGACCGTCAGCAGGACGGGCTTGCTCTCCTCCATATCGCCCCCGATGGTAGGGATCGGCCTGGAGGGGCACCAGCCGGACCGTCGGGTGGTGCCGGTATCCTGGCCGGCGGTGCGGCCCGACCGGCGGGCCGGGCCCCCCGGCCGATCCGGCCGGCACGCCCGCGGCGGCCCGCGAACCGGCCGCGCACTGGGCGGCGGGCCTCCTCTGGAGCATGGCATGGACCGATGACACCACTCGGGCACGACCGGTACTGCGACGAGGTGATCGAGCAGGCCCGCCTGCTGCGGGGCTCCGTGGACGGCGCGGACCTGTCGGCGACCGTGCCGACCTGCCCCGACTGGTCGCTGGCGCAGCTCGTCCGGCACGTCGGCGGCAACCTCCGCGCGGCCGAGGCGGCCGTCCGGACGGGGGAGGCGGTCCTCGACCCGGCCGGCCAGGTCCCCGGCGTGGCCGGGCCCGACGGCGAGCACCCGGCGGCGCTGGACGCCTGGCTGGCCGAGGCGGCCGCGGCGTTCGCCGCCACGGTGCGCGCCGCCGACCCGGGCACGCAGGCGCAGATCTGGACGTTCAGGCAGCCGACGGCGTTCTGGGCCCGCCGTGCGGCCCTGGACCTGGTGATCCACCGGGCCGACGCCGCCCTCACCGTGGGCGCCCCCTACGCGGTCGCCCCGGAGCTGGCCGCCGACGCCGTCGACGAGCTGCTGGAGCTGTTCAGCGACCCCGAGCTCGCGGGCGGGTCACCGCGCCTGGCGGAGCTGCGCGGCCCGGCCCGCAGCATCCACCTCCACGCCACCACCGCCGCGCCCGAGCTGGCGGCCGAGTGGCTCATCCAGCTCGGGCCGGACGGCTTCACCTGGCGCCGCGGCCACGAGCGGGCGACGGTGGCGCTGCGCGGGCCGCTCGCCGACGTGCTGCTGGTCTTCTACCGGCGCCTGCCCGCGGACGCCCCCGGCGTGGAGGTGCTGGGCGAGGCCGCCCTGCTCGACTTCTGGCTGGAGCGGGTGTCGCTCATCTGACCGGGTGCCTGAGCCCGGGTGCCTGAGCCTGGGTGCACGGCAGTGCAAATGCACGTCACTCCCGCGGATTCACGAATCGAAAAAGCGGTTCGATAGAACGTGGATGCAGGACGTCGAATTCGGTGGTCCGGCGGCTGTTGCCACCGGTGACCCCCCTGGAGACGCCAGGGAGCGACGAGGGAGTTCGGCGGGGTGGATGGCCGGGGGTGACGGCTCGAGAAGCCGTACTGACGCTCGACCCGCCTGTCAAATTATCTGCGCCTCACCCGGGCCCGGTCGCGCCGCCGCGTGCCCTATCCGTTTGGCACGGGGTGTCGTGAACGCCGGGGCCTGCACGATAGGCTACGACCATGCCGCGTGGGGGCGAGCCTTGACGGCCTCCGGGGCTCGATGGAGGGTTGTGCGGGGTGTTGCCGGTCGCACCGAGGGGGAGCGCATGTCCGAGCAGGGACCCGGGAGAGAGCCGCCGTCCGACCAGCCGACCGGGGACCAGGGGGCGGTCGGGCCGCCGGATCCCGAATCGCCTCCGACCGACCGGTTCGAGCGGGTGCGCCCGGACGATTCGGCGTCGCGGCGGACCCAGCGGTTCGACCCGCTGCCGCCGCCGGATCCCGGGTCGCGGCCGACCGACCGGTTCGAGCAGGTCCGCCCCGACGACCCGGGGTCGCGGCCGACCGAGCAGTTCCACCAGGTGCCTCCGGACGACCCGGGGTCGCGGCCGACCGAGCGGTTCGCCGCGGGCCCGCCCCCGGACGCGGGCCACGCGCCGACCGAGCGGTTCGACCAGGCGCCCGGGGGCGGGACGGCCCCGGGCCCGTCCCCGTACGCGCAACCGCAGTACGCGCAGGCTCCGTACGACACCCCGGCGCCCCCGTACGGGCAGCCGCCCGGGCGGCGCCCCCCCGGGCGCGCGCCGCGCGCCGCGGTGGCGGCCGGCATCGTCGCGGCCGTCGTGCTCCTGGTGGCGGGCGGCGTCCTGGCCGGGACGATGCTCACCGGCGGCGGCGACACCTCCCCGACCACGGTGTCGCCGGCCGCCGAGCAGCCGGCCACCTCGCCGGGGCAGGAGCCGGCGACCTCCGCGCCGGCCGCCGCCGCGCCCGCGGCGGGCGGCCCCGGGGCGCGCGTCGTCGACCTGGGCTTCACCCGGCTGCGGCCCGACCCGGGCGAGGACCCGGAGGTGAGCTACGCGGTGGTCGTCGCCAACCCCCGAGCCGACCAGATCGCCACGGACGTGCGCGTGCTGGTGACGTTCGCCGGCCGCGGCGGCAGGCCGCTCGCCACCGAGGACGACGACCTGGACGTGCTCCTGCCCGGCCAGACCGGGGCGATCGCCGGCAAGACCGAGGTCACCGGCGCCGCCAGGATGCGCGCCCAGGTGGTCGTCGGCGGCTGGCGGCCCGCGGCGGGCGTGACCGGCCGCCTCACCGTCGGCGACGTGCGCACCAGCGCCGCCGCCGGGACGGTGACGACCACGGCGACGCTGCGCTCGACGTTCGCGACGAACCTGGAGGACGCCAGGGTGGTCGCGATCTGGCGCGGCCCCGGCGGCCGGATCCTCGGGGGCGAGTCGACCGACGCCGACGTCGTCCCGGCCGGCGGCGCGGTCCCCGTCGTGATCGACAGCTCGTCCGTGCCGGGGCGCATCGCCCGCACCGACGTCTATGCGAACCTGACCGACACCACCGCGCTCGGCGGCTGACCGGCCTGTGCGCCGGCGAGGGGAGCGGAGCCACGGCCCGGCAGGGGCGCCCGCCAGGGCTGCTGACCGCGGGTCGGGCGCTGAAGGATACTAGCGGCGGTCAGCCACCAGCGGGGGAGTGATCGATGACGACGCCGGAGCCGCGCCGGGGACCCGGCTCCAGGGAACCGCGGGCATGAGCGACCTCGTCGGTCGGCAGCTGGGCCAGTACCAGCTCCGCGAACTGGTCCGCCAGGGCGGCATGGCCACCGTCTACAAGGCCCATCAGCCGTCGCTGGACCGCTGGGTGGCCGTCAAGGTGCTGGACCGGCCCGACGACCCGCAGTTCGTCGCCCGTTTCGAGGCGGAGGCGCGCGCGATCGCCCGCTTCCAGCACCCCAACATCGTGCCGGTCCACGACTTCGGCGAGCAGGACGGCCACCTCTACCTGGTCGTCACCTACGTCGAGGACGGCCGCAGCCTCGCCGACCACACCGGCCGGCCCATGGCGCCGGCCCGGGCGCTGGGGCTCGGGGTGCACCTCCTCGCCGGCCTCGGCTACGCGCACGCGCGCGGCGTCGTGCACCGCGACGTCAAGCCGGCGAACGTGCTGCTGCCGACCCCGGACTGGCCGATGCTCGCCGACTTCGGCATCGCCAAGCTCCTGCTGGAGGGCGGGGAGGGCCTCACCCAGCAGGGCATGGTGGTCGGCACCGCCGCGTACATGGCCCCCGAGCAGGCGTTCGGCCTGCAGGTCGACGCGCGCACCGACCTCTACGCGGTCGGCGTGGTGCTCTACGAGCTGCTCACCGGCCGGGTGCCGTTCGAGGACGAGACGCCGATGATGGTCCTCATGAAGCAGGCCTACGAGCCTGCCGAGCCGGCCCGGGCGGTGAACCCCGACATCCCGGTCGAGGTGGACCGGCTGCTCATGAAGACGCTCGCCAAGGAGCCCGAGGACCGCTTCCAGGACGCCGAGGCGATGACCGAGGCGATCCGGGCCGCCCTGGGCGAGCTGCCCGCCAGGCCGGGTCCCGACCAGCGCCAGGGCGACCCCCTGGCGGTGGCCTACGGCGCGGGGGTGGCCGCCTACAGCGCCGGTCGCTGGGCGGAGGCGATCGAGCACCTGCGGCCCGTCGCCGCCGCCGACCCCGACTACGAGGACGTCGAGGCGCTGCTCGAGTCCGCCGTCGCCACGCGCGGCAGCGAGCGCGGCGACCGCCCGATGCCGACGCCCCGGCCCTCCCCTGGCGCCGCGGTCCCGCCCACCGCGGCCGCCGCCACGCGCCCGGTGCTGCCGGCGGGCCCCACCGCCGGGCCGACGGCCCCGGTCCTGCCGGGTGCCGGCCCGGCCGCCGCCGGCCCGGTGCTGCCGGCGGGCCATCCCGGCCAGGCGCCGGGCGCGGCGGCCGCCTACGCGCCGCCCGCCACCCCGGCGGACCCGGCGACCGGGGCGCCGACCAGCGCACTGGTGGGTCCGGACGATCCCACCCGCGTGGCCGCGGGGCCGG
The DNA here is from genome assembly GCA_035263405.1 of Actinomycetes bacterium. Classification (GTDB taxonomy): domain Bacteria; phylum Actinomycetota; class CALGFH01; order CALGFH01; family CALGFH01; genus DATFRI01. Next base: position 48,097 of record DATFRI010000078.1, read on the forward strand.
GGCAGGCCCCCGGACCGGGCACCTTCACCGAGGGCGAGGGCACCCGGCCGCGGGTCCCCGCCGGGCCCGGGCGCCCCGTCCCGTTCTGGCGCCGCCGGGGACTCTTGACCGCCTCCGCGCTGGCGGGCATGGTCGCGGCCGCCGCGATCGGCCTGGCCGTCTGGAACGGCGACCCGCCCGTGCCGTCGTCCACGACCCGGGGCCGGGCGACCACGACCGCGCCCGAGCCCGAGCAGGTCTGGACGGCGGCCGCGCGGGCGCCGCTGGGCCTGGAGTCGTCCGGGGTGACGACCTTCGACGGCAAGGTGTGGATCGCCGGGGGCTTCGACAGCCAGCGGACCGGCCGGGCGAGCGTGCTGGTCTACGACCCGGCGGGCGACTCCTGGAGCGAGGGGCCCGAGCTGCCCCAGGCGCTCACGCACGCGGTGCTCGTGTCCACCGGGGACGAGCTGCTCCTGATCGGCGGGTACACCGGCTCGAGCACCGCGCCGATCGCCACGGTGCGGCGGCTGGCGCGCGGGTCGACCACCTGGGTCGACGCGCCCGACGCGCCCGACCTGCCAGCGCCGGTCGCGGCCGGCGCCGCCGCGTGGGACGGGCGGCGGGTCGTGTACGCGGGCGGCGTCCAGGCCGACGGGAAGCCGTCGGGCGCCGTCCTGGCCCTCGAGGACGGCTCGTGGCGCCGGATCGGCACGCTGCCGCGGGCGCGTGAGCACCTCGGCGCGGCCAGCGACGGCAGGGGCACCACGTACTTCCTGGCCGGCGAGGTCAACGACGGGCTGCGCAAGACGGTCTACGCCGACGTCGACGCCGTGAAGGGCGACACGGTGCGGCGCCTGGGCAAGGTGGCCACGCCGCGGGGGTCGGTCGCCGGGTTCTGGTCGCCCGCCGAGGGCGCCTGCGCGGCCGGCGGCCGTGACGGCACGGGCGGCCTCTACGCCCAGGTGGAGTGCGTGAACCCCGACGGGACCGCGACGCGGCTGCCCGACCTGAGGACCCGCCGCCACGGCCTGGGCGCCGTGGTCGTCGACGGGACCGCCTACGCGCTCCTGGGCTCGGACAACAACGCGAGGGCGTTCCGGACGACGGAGTCCCTGCCGCTGGAGTCCTGAGCGCGCCGCCGTCCGCCCGGCGTTGGCGCCCTCAGCGGGCCGCCGCGCCCGCCGCCCTGCCCGGCCCTACCGGCCGGGCCGCCCGTCCGACGGCGGGATGTTCTGGTTGAGCCGGAACAGGTTGGCGGGGTCGTAGCGGCGCTTGACCGCCACGAGCCGGTCCCAGGTCGGGCCGGGGTAGGCCTCGCGGACCCGTGCGGGGCCCTCGTCGCCGAGGAACCCGACGTAGGCGCCGTCCCCCTGGTGGAGCGCGCCGGCCAGCTCGTCGACCCACGCCTGGCGCAGCGGCCGGTCCTCCGGGCCGGCGTAGAAGGCGGCGAGGTTGCACATGATCCGCCTGGAGCGGTGGGCGAACGCGGTCGCGCCGGCGGGCACGCGCGCCATCGCCCCGCCGAGCACGCGCAGCTGGACCGCGCGCATCGGCGCGTCCGACCGCTGCAGCGCGTCCAGGATGGTCCCGGCGGCCCGGCGGTCGACGCCGTCGACGAACATCGTGCGCGCCACGGCGGTCGGGTGGAAGCCGGCCTCCTCGGGCGGGTAGATCCTCGGGTAGGGCATCGCCTGGAGCATGTCGGCCAGCGGCGTGGCGAGCCTGCGGAAGGGCGCGACCGCGCGCTCCCCGGCCTCCGGGTCGCCCGCGTGCACCATGAGGCCCATGACGACCAGCTGCCCGTGCAGCTCGGCGGGGACGAACGGCAGCGGCGGCGCGGGCATGACGTTGGCGATGGCCGACAGCTCCTCGGGGGCGGCCTCCGCCTCGGCCACGAAGTTGGCGACCACCTCGGCCGTCGCCGGCAACAGGAGCATGCCGCCGACCACCGTACCCACGTCGTGCAGCCGGAACTCGAACCGCGTGGCCACGCCGAAGTTGCCGCCGCCGCCGCGGATCGCCCAGAACAGGTCCGGGTGCTCCTGCTCGTCGGTGTGCAGGAGCTGGCCGTCGGCGGTGACGATCTCGGCGGCCAGCAGGTCGTCGATGGTCATGCCGTGCTTGCGGACCAGGTAGCCGACCCCGCCGCCGAGCGTGATCCCGCCGATCCCGACCGAGGCGGTGTCGCCGAACCCGGTGGCCAGCCCGTGCGCCGCCGCCGCCTGGCTGTACTCGCCGGCGGTCAGCCCGGTCTGGGCCCACGCGGTCCGCCGGCCCGGGTCGATGTCCAGCGCGCGCAGCTCCGACAGGTCCAGCACGATCCCGCCGTCGGAGACGCTGTGCCCGGCGATGCTGTGGCCGCCGCTGCGGACCGCCAGCTCCAGCTCGGCGTCGCGGGCGAGCGTGACGACGCGCGCGACGTCGTCCGCGTCCGCCGCCCGGACGATCGCCGCCGGCCGGCGGTCGTAGCCGCCGTAGAAGACGGTGCGGGCGTCGTCGTAGCGGGGGTCGTCCGGGGCGATCAGCCGCCCGCCGAACATGGCGTGAAGCTCCGGGATCGAGACGTTCGAGGGGGTGGAGGGCACGGGCGGCTCCTTCGTGTTCCGGGATCACACGCGCGGGTTGCCGCGTCCTGCTCGTGGTCCCACGCGAGTTCCTGATCGCACGGCGACGATCCGGCGGCCGGGCGGGGACCCGGCGGCCGGTGGGCCGATGCTCAGGAGGCGTCCTGGCTCGTCCCAGCCTAGAGCGCCGGGCGCCCGCCCACATCCGCCGGCTGCCCTACCCGACCGGGGGAGGCCCCCTTATTTCCGCGTCCCCGGGCCGGCGCGCCGCGCGCCGCTGCATCAGGTGGCGGCCTGGACCAGGCCGAGGCGGTAGGCGACGCCGGCCGCCTCGACCCGGTTGGCGACGCGGAGCTTGCGCAGGATGTGGGAGACGTGGACGCTCGCCGTCTTGTCGCTGATGAACAGGCGCGCGGCGATCTCCCCGTTCGTCCGCCCGTCCACCAGCAGGTCCAGGACGTCCAGCTCCCGGGGCGTGAGCCCGAGCCGCTCGGCGGCGGACGGCGGCCGCGTGGGGTCGGGCGCGGCCGCCGCCTCGCCGTCCAGCTCGATCCGCGCCCGCCGCGCGAGCCGCTCGACCTCGAGGTCGAGCAGGGCCGCGCCGAGCCGGACCGAGACCTCGTGCGCCGTGCGCAGCGGCGCGGCCGCCCGCCCGCGGTCGCCCGGCCCCGCCAGCCAGGCGTCCGCCTCGCGCCAGAGCGCGTACGCCCGCTGCAGCGGCTGGCCGAGCCGCCGCCAACGCCGGGCGGCGGACGCCCACAGGTCCGGGTCCGCCGCCCCGTCCAGGCGGGAGCGCTCGCCCTCCGCCGTGACCGCGAGCGCGGCGACCTCGGGGAGCAGGACGTGGCCGGGCTCGCGGGCGCGGGCCACGATCGCACGCATGCGGTCCAGCAGCCGCGCGCCGGCCGCCCGCGCCCGGCCCAGCGTCTCGTGGTCCTGCAGCGCCCGGGCCCGTTCGCCGCGGTCGGCCTCGAGGCGGACGCCGAGCCAGCACAGCACGGCCGCGTCCCCGCGCTCCTCGGTGCCGGGCGGGACGCCCTCCAGGCCGCGGGCGACCGTCCGCCGGGCCTGCGCCTCCTCGCCCGCCCACAGCTCCAGCTCGGCGACGACGCCGGGGAGCGGGTCGGTCCACTGGCGCGCGCCGGTCGCCCCGGCCGCGCGCAGGTGCGCCCGGGCCGGGCCGAGGTCGCCGCGCCCGAGCGCGAGCTGCCCGAGGGTCAGGTGCGCCAGCTGCGAGGCGACCTGCGCCGGGCTGTGCCGCCCGTCGACGACCTCCGACGCGAGCGCGCGGGCCTCCTCCCAGCGGCCGAGCCGCGCCAGGACCTGGGCGAGGTTGGCCTTCAGCCACAGCCCGCAGGTGCGCTCGAAGCCGAGCCGGCGGGCGACGTCCATGGCCTCGCGCGCGGTCCCGGCGGCCGCGTCCAGCCGGCCGAGCGCCGTGCGCACGACCACGAGGGTCACGTGCGCCGCCGCGATCTCCTGCACGTGACCGATGTCGACCGCGATCAGGGCCGCCGCCCGCAGCTGCTCCTCGCCCCGCCCGGCCTCGCCGACCAGGACCAGCGCGAGCCCGAGCACCTGGCGGGCGACGCACTCCTCCCTGCGCGCGCCGATCCCGCGCGCGACCTCGAGCGCCTGCTCGGCGAGCCGGCGCGCCTCGGGCGTCCGCCCGGTCAGCAGCCGGGTGCGCGCGAGGGCAGTCAGGGCGCGCGCGAACGGCGCCGACGGCGGTGACGACCGGGCGGCGCGGGCCGCCTCCTCGGCGACCCGGAAGGACCCCTCGCGGTCCCCGGACTCCCAGAGGTAGTGGGCCAGCCGCTCGTGCAGCAGGCCGGCGCGGCTCTCGTCCCGCGTCCCCGCGGCCTCCGCGAGCGCCGCCCGGACCAGCTCGACCGCCCGGTCGTGCCGCCCGAGCAGGTTGGCGGTCTCGGCGGTCTCCTGGAGCAGCTCCACCTGCTCGTGGCCGAGCGCGCGCCCGGCGCCGGGCACCTGGCCCCACAGCGCCAGCACGCGCTCGAGCTGCGCGTGGGCCTCGGCGAACGCGTACACCGACAGCGCCGCCCGGCCGGCCTCGAACGACGCGAGCAGGGCGGCCTCCGGGTCGCGCGCCTCGTCCCAGTGGGAGGCCAGCTCGGCCAGCGCCGCCGGGTCCGCCTGGCCGGCGCGGTCCAGCCGCGCGCGCAGCGCGCGGGCGCAGGCCCCGTGGAGCGCGGCCCGCTCGCCGGGCAGGAGGTCCTGGTGGACCGCCTCCTTGAGGAGCGCGTGCCGGAAGGCGTAGCCCTCCCCGGTGGGGACCAGCAGGTGCCGGTCCACCGCCTCGCGCAGGGCGCCGGTCAGCTCCGGCTCGGCGAGCACCGACGCCTGGCTGAGCAGGTCGTGGTCGACCTCCCTGCCCGCGACCGCGGCGATCCGCAGGAGCCCCTGCGCGCGCTCGGACAGCCGCTCCACGCGGGTCATGAACGCGTCCCGGAGCGTGCGGGGCAGCTCGTCCTGCGCCCCTCCCCCGGCTTCGAGCAGCTCCTCGACGAAGAAGGCGTTGCCCTCGGAGCGTTCGAGGATCCGCTCGGCGAGCACCGGGTCCGGCTGCTCGCCGAGGATGGCGGCGAGCTGCTCGACGACCTCGGCTCGGGAGAACGGCCGCAGCTCGACCCGCCGCGCGTGCTTGGCCTGGAACAGGCCGGCGAGCAGCGGGCGCAGCGCGTGGCCCGCGACCAGCTCCTCCGGCCGGTAGGTGCCGACCAGCAGGACGCGCTCGTCGGACAGCTCGCGCGCGAGGAAGGACAGGAGGTCCTGGGTCGACCGGTCCGACCAGTGCAGGTCCTCGATCGTGACGACGGCGCCGCCGTCCGCCGCCAGCCGGCCGAGGAAGCCCAGCAGCAGCTCGAACAGCCGTCCCTGGGCCGAGTCCAGGTCCAGGTCCGGCGCCGGCCGGTCGGCGGCGGCGAGTCCCGGGACCAGGCGGGCCAGCTCCTGCCGGGCGCCGCCCGCCAGCACCTCGAACCTCGCCGGGCCGAGGTCGCGCGCCAGCTTGCGCAGCACCTCCACGACCGGCGCGAACGGGATGCTGCCGCGCGTGGGGATGCAGTGGCCCAGGAGCGTCCACATGTCCCGCCGGCGTGCCCGCTCGTGCAGCTCGTGGACGAGCCGGGTCTTGCCCACTCCCGCCTCGCCGTCGACCAGCACGCAGCCGGGCCGCCCCGACCTGGCGTCCCCGAGCGCCTCTCCGAGGATCGCCAGCTCGCGCGCCCGGCCGACGACTCTGGAGGTGGAAAGCGTTGCCGCCATCGTCCAGAGGGTACCCACCACCTCTGACACGAACCGCGGTCGCGGTCCTGCCCGCGTGCCGCCGGTCCCGGGACCGGCCCGGTGAAATGAGGTGGCGGCCGGTCCCGGCGTACGGCGGTCGCCCGATCCGGGCCGGCGCCGGACTCCCTAGGGTGGAAGGGGCCCGCAGCGCGCGGGCGACCCGGCGCGTGGCCGCCACTAGGAGGTGCTGCAGCGTGAAGCTCGGACTCCACATCGCGTCGACCGACTGGCAGGGTGGACCGGGCCGGCTGCGCGTCAAGCTGGCCGAGGTCGCCGAGGCCGCCGAGGCCGCCGGGTTCGACACGATCGACGTGACCGACCACGTCTGGCAGCACCCGATCATGGGCGGGCCGGAGCTGGAGCAGATCGAGGCGTACACCACGCTCGGCTTCATCGCGGCCCACACCCGCCGGGTGCGGCTCATGGCGCTGGCCACCGCGGCCCCGTACCGGCCGGCCGGGCTGCTCGCCAAGATGGTGACCACGCTGGACGTGCTCTCCGGCGGCCGGATGATGCTCGGCATCGGCGCGGGCGACTACCCGGAGGAGGCCGCGGGGCTCGGGCTGCCGTTCCCCGCCCTCGCCGAGCGCTTCGAGCTGCTGGAGGACGCCGTCCGGGTCTGCCTGGGCATGTGGGCGGGCGAGCAGGGCGACGGGCGCCCGTTCGAGGGTCGTCACGCGCGCCTGGAGCGGCCGCTGAACGTCCCGCAGGCCCTGCGCCGGCCGCACCCGCCGATCCTGATCGCCGGCAGCGGGGAGCGGCGTACGCTGCCGCTGGTCGCCCGCTACGCCGACGCCTGCAACCTCCGCCCGACCCCCGAGATCCCGCGCCAGCTCGAGCTGCTGCGCCGCCTGTGCGACAAGGAGGGGCGCGACTACGACGCGATCGAGAAGACGGCGCCGTTCGGCTTCGACGTCGGCGAGGACGGGTCCAGGACCGGCGAGCTGCTGGACCGGCTGCGCTGGCTGGCCGGGATGGGCATCCAGACGGTGTTCGGCTGGGTGGTGGGCGTCGACCGGATCACGCCGCTGCAGATGATGGGCCGCGAGATCATCCCCGCCGCCGCCGAGCTGGGGTGACGCCCGGGGATCCCCGGCTGCGCCGCCGGCGCGAGCCCGGGCCGGGCTGCCGGAGGGCGCCGGTCAGGAGGAGGTGGGCGTGCGGCGTGCCTTGTGGTACAGGTCCAGCAGCTCGCTGACGGTGGTGGCGTCCTCGGGGGCCTTGTCGTCGCGGTAGCGGCCGGTGAAGCGGGGGAAGCGCAGCGCCAGCCCGGTGTCGTCCTTGACCCGGCCCCAGCCGGCGGTGTGGTTGGGCGACGGCGTCAGCTCGGCGCCGAGGACCTCGATCACCAGGGCGGGCTCCAGCCACACGTCGGGCACCCAGCGCGAGTCGACCCGCGCGGGCTTGTGGTCGCGCACCAGCGGCGCGAGCCGGGCGGGCAGCGCCGCCAGCTCGGCGTCGCTGAACCCGGTGCCACACTTGCAGACCGTGCCGAACTGGTCGGCGGCGGAGTCGTAGGCGGCGAGCAGCAGCGCGCCGTAGATGCCGGCGCGCCGCCCGCGGCCGGCCAGGGCGCCGACCACCACCAGGTCCAGGGTGTCGCTCAGCTCGGTGCGGTAGTCGCGCTTGAGCTTGATCCACAGCCAGCCGCGGGCGCCGGCCTGGTAGCCGGCGGTCGGCGCCAGCGACTTGCACAGCAGCCCCTCGCAGCCGTCGGCGACGGCCTGCTCGAAGCAGGCGTCCAGCGCGGCGGCGTCCTCAACCCGCGAGGCGGTCGCCAGCCGCAGCCGCGCCGAGGGCGTGACGGCCTGCTCCAGCCGCG
>DATFRI010000079.1:0-33042 GCA_035263405.1 Actinomycetes bacterium
CTGCCTTGGAGGGTTGGTGTCGGCCGGCTCGGACGCGGCCTTGGTGGTGGTCTTGGTGGTGCTGGTGCCGACGCTGACGAGGGCGGCGATGCCGCTGGCGAACAGCAGGCCGCCGCCGATCAGGACGGCAAGGACGACCAGAGCGACCCGCTGCGGCGCCCAGGCAGCGTCCTGCGGCGCAGGGTTCCAGGCCACGTTCGGCCGGTCGGGGTCGAACCGCCGGCCCAACAGGTCCGGTGCGGGCGGCGCGCCCACGTCCGGCTTGGTGGTGAGTGCCGTGGGGGCCGAGACTACCTGGCACGGCGTGACCGCGATGCGCATCTCGGTGTCCGGCTGGGCCACCGCCGCCGCGCGGCATGACCGCCGGCCCGCCGGCCCGCCGGCCCGGCGGCCGCCGTGCGGACGCTGCGGTGCGCTGACGTCCCGGGCCGCCGCGGGTTCTCGGCCGCAGGTCCGGCCGTCAGGCGAGGGGGCTGCCGCCGAACCAGGCGCCGCCGGTCAGGGTGTCAGCGGTCCAGCTGTCGGCGGGCAGGCTGGCGTCGGTCGGCGCGTCGTCCGTGGCGTCGGTGTCGCGCATGCCGCCGCGGTCGCCGGTGCCGTCCTGGGCCACGATCGCGCCGGGGGCCGGCGCGTCCGGTGCGGGCCCGGCCTCCAGGGTCTGCTCGCGCCCGTCGCCGAGGTCACCGGCGCCGTCCTGCCGTCCGGACGGGTCGTCCCGGATGGCGTCGCGATCGGTGACCTCGGCGACGGGGCTCTGGCCGCCGGCGGGCTGGCCGTCTGGCGCTGCGGGCGGGTCGTCCTGCTGCAGTTGCGTGCCCTTCTCGTGCGTGGGCTCGATGAGCCCGATCGAGCTGAGGGAGCGGCGGAGTGCGGTCAGCTCTCGCTGGAGCGCTCGATGCTGCTGGTCGAGCTGGTGCGCCTGGGGTGAGTTCTCCGCCGATTCCGGGCCGGTGAGTTCGGCCCGTCTGCGGTCGACGGCGTCGATCGCGTCCTGCAGGGCCACGACCCGCCACCCGCGCCGCTCCAAGGGCAGGTAGCCGAGTCGGGGTGGGTAGGCGACGGTGTCGACGATGCGGTCGTAGGTCTCCTGGAGGGCCTGCTCCTGGTCTCCCAGCTCGGTCCGGCGCCGCCATTCCTCGGCCGACGCGCCCGGCATCCCCAGCCGGTCGCGCTCCGCCTTGACGCTCTCGAGCCGCTTCCACAGGGCCTCGCCGACGTCGCTGTACCGCTGCATCAGCGACTCCTCCCGCCTGACGTTGTCGATCCAGCCCTTGGCGTTGCCGAGCGTCTGCACCGGCCCGAGCAGCGACCTGCTGAGGAGGTTGTTGAACAGCTCCCTGCGCAGCGCGTCCGCCTGGCTCCGCAGCTCCTGCGTCGTCAGGCCGTCGAGCTTGGGCGGGTAGGGCACCTCCTTGACGTTGCGGATCTCGCTGTACTCGTCGGCGAGGGCCCTCCGCTCCGCGTTCCACCGGTCGAACCGCCGGGAGTCCGCGGGGGTCCGGTCGCGCTTCCAGCTGGTCTCCGTCATGCGCCGCAGGAGGGTGTCGAGCCGGGACTCGATCTGAGCGGCGCGGTCTTGGAGCTGCTGGGGGGTGGCCTCGCGTCTGGGCGCGGGCGGGGCCGGGCGGGACGCCTGCGGGGTCGTCCGGGTTCGGGGCCTGCTCGCCGCGAGGGTCAGCGCGGGCCCGCCGGCATCCACGAGGGTCGGCGCGGCAGCGGCGGCCACGACCGTCGCCCACCCCGGAGGGGGCGGCGCCGGGCTCCCGCTCCCGCCGTCCGGGGCGGGCCGCTGCGCCGGGGCCGGCGGCGGCTCGCGCCGCCCGTGCGCCCAGTGCGGCACGGTGTTGCCGGGGCGGGGTCCGTCCGGACCTGGCGGTGCCGTCCCCTCGCTCAGGACGGCGGCCTCGGCGGCGAGCCCGGTCGGCTGGGGCTCTGGCGCTGCGAGCGTCTCCCTTGCGGCCCTCCTGGCCCGCTGGAGGCCCGGCGTGGCGGGCTGCGCGACGTCCACCCCGGCGGGACGCGCCGAGGGCAGGCCGCGTCCGGGCGCGTCCCGCGGCGGGACGACCAGCTCCCGCGTGTCCGCGGCGCTCCGGCCGGCCAGGGCGGCGATCAGCAGTGCCGTGCCGAGCAGCACCACCGCGGTCAGCAGCCTGAGCAGCATGGACGACCCGGCCGGGCTGCTCCCGGCCCGTGCGGGCGGCGCCGCAGGGGCGGCGAGTGCAGGGCGACCATGCACTGAGATCCTTTCGTCGGCCGGGCGCCCAGCGGACGCCGTAGGGCTCAGGATGGGGACGAGCCGGGCCGACCCGGGCGTCGAACGCCGGTCGCCGGCGGGAGCCGCCGTGAAGGACACCTGCCCGCAGGCATAGAGGGCCGCCCACCCCGCCCGAGCGTAGGCCCGGCCGGTCACGGCGGCGCGTCAGTCGGATCTCACGTCGGTCGCGTTCACGCACGGCTCGCCGGGCTCCGGGTACGTGGCCGGGTCGCAGCGGGATTGCGGGGTCCGGTCCGTAGGGGCTGCTCAGCGCGCGGGACGACCGAAGTCTCCCGGCGGGTAGGCTCGGCCATGCTGTGGGCGCTGGCTGCTGGTCAGCCAGCTACCGGCCGAGCGCCAGGTCCAACGCGTCGGGGTCGACGCGAGCCAGCACGCGTCGCACCGTCGCCTCACCTGGTGGCCGCCAGTCCCCGCGGAGCGGGTCGCGACGCACTCCTAGCGCGGCCAGGACGGGCCTGGGTGCGTCCGCCGTCCACTCCCCGATCGCCGCCAGGGACCTGGCGCCGGCCAGGACCGCGGCCACCGCGACCGCGAGCACCGCGGTGAGCGCATGCCGTCGGCCGTGTCGTTTCCGTGGATCGGTGAGCTGCGCGAGGTCGGCCAGCAGGCTGTGGCACTGGCTCAGCGGAAGCGTGACAGATGCGTCCAGGCGATGGGTGGGGAATAGGGATGCTGTCGAGGCAGGAACGGGCTTTCCGGGCTGGTCATGGGTGTCAACAGCCACATGATCGCTGGAGGCCGTGCCTGCCTCGACATCCAGCCTCAAGCCGACGCTCGCACCTGACTATCCCGACAAACCCGCACTATGCCGAGGCCCTGACGGTCGGGGTCCCCGGGTCGGGAGGCTCGGTGGAGCAGCCGCTGGTGCACCCGGTGGGGCTTCCCTGCTGCTGGTCCTGGTCCACCTGGTCGGTGTCCTCGGCGACATCGTCCCTGGACACCGTTTGGCCTTGGGCAATGGGCGTCTTGGGTTGCTCCTCACCGGTCAGCGCCTCACCGGTCAGCACCTGTGAGGTGGCGTCGCTGATGACCTCGGTGTCGTTGCTGGGGGTGCTGCCAGGGTTGCCGGCTGCCAACTGCTGGGCGTCGGTGGCGGACTGGAGCTGGGGCGGCTGAGTCTGGGGATCGGGAGCCGCCCCAAACCACTCGCCGTCGTCAGGCTCGGCGAGCGCACGGGTCCCAAGCGTGGCGACCAACGCCACAGTCAGGACCAGGACCAGCAGCCGATCCCACCGCCGCGGGCGTGGGCGTTGCAGCAGGCACACCTGGGGCGTCAGACGAACCGGCCGGGCTCGGGCCGGGGACCGGGGACGGCCGGCGGGTGGCGGCACCGCTGCCATGGCTCACCTCGGCGCGAAGGGAGCGATCCGTGGGAACGGCTGCCGGGACCGACGCCAGCCGTGCATCGGGCCGCACCCTACCCGCACCATGCCCCCACACCCAAGATGGTTGCGCAGTCGTGCGCGGATCGTCACGCGCCTGTGACCAGGGCAGGCGGTGAACGGTCCCCAGGGATGACAGGGCGTCGGGCGTTCTCTCGATTCGTCCGAATCGAATTCAGGTGGCGGCAGAGTGCTGAACGATGCTGCTGCGCCGGCCAAGGTCCGCGGAGCCGTCGTCGTCGCCGGTTCGGACGTAGGTCGCAGACGGGAGAATGTCGGAAGGAGTGGCCCCGGCGCCTGCAGCATGAGGACCTGACTTGATGCCGCTGTCCAAGTGCTGGACCAGCCTGCTCATCTCTGGACCCGCGGAGCGCGAGTGCCACCGTAAGACCATATTCCGTCGGGCGCAGGCGGATCGCCCGACGGGTGGCACGACCGTCAGTGCCGCGGGGACGGCAGGAGCATCGTGAACACGGCGGGTCGGGCCCTGGTCAGCAGCAGCCGGCCGCCCTCGGCCTCGGCCAGGGACCGGGCGAGGGCCAGGCCGATCCCGTGGCCGGGGGCGGTGCCAACGCGGCGGTCGAACAGCCGCTCGGGGTCGCCGCTGATCCCGGGCCCGTCGTCGCGCACCTCGACGGCCAGGCCGCCCCGCGCTGCCCGCGCCGACAGCCTGACCGTCCCGCGCCCGTGCTCGGCGGCGTTGGCGATCAGGACGTTCAGGACCTGCCGGACAGCCGGGGCCGAGGCGCGCACGGGCGGCAGCGCCGGCTCGACGTCCACCCGCAGCGGCCGCCCTGCCACGGCGAGCCGCTCGTGCCATTCGCGCTCCACCTCGGCGAGCAGGCGGGGCACGTCCAGCGGCTCCCGGGTCGGGCCGGGGTCGCGGGCCAGCAGCAGCAGCTCCTCAACCGTGGCTTCCAGGCGGCCGACCTCGCGCAGGGCGTCCACGATCGCCTTGTCCCGGTCCGCGCCGGGGGTGACCTGGGCCGCCTCCAGCCGCAGCCGCAGGCCGGCCAGGGGCGTGCGCAGCTGATGCGAGGCGTCGGCGGTGAGCGCCCGCTCCCGGGCCAGCAGCCGCCCCAGGCGCTCGGCAGTCGCGTCCAGGGTATCGGCCACGGCGTCGACCTCGGCCATGCCGGAGCGGCTGGTGCGCGAGGTGAAGTCGCCCTCGCCGAGCCGGCCGGCGGCCTGGGCGAGCGCGTCGACGGGGTGGCTGAGCCGCCGGGCCTGCCAGCCGGCCACGACCGCGGCGGCGGCCACCGCCGCGACGGCGAGCGCCGCCATCGTCAGCCACGCGGCCTGCACGCGGTCGGTGACGCCGTCCTCGCCGGCGGTGGCGCGCACAGCAGCGACCACCCGCTCCTCGCTGGCGACGGGGACCGCCACGAGCAGGCGCCCGCGCGCGGCGCCGCGGGTGACCCGGCCGCCCAGGGCGCCCCGCACCGGGCCGTCCCCGCGGTCGGGCCCGGTCCCCAGCACGCGCCGGCCGTCGGCGCCGTAGAGGGCGAGCTGGGTGCCGGGCCGGGGGGCGGGCAGCTCGGGCGGATCACCGGAGGTGGCGAACGAGCCGGGCACCTGGGTGGCGGCCTGCTCGGCCTCCTCCTCCAGGCGCAGCAGGGCCTGGTTGCGGTACAGCCGCTGCACGGCGGCGGCGAGCGGGACGCCGAAAGCGGCGACCGCGAGCACGGTCACCGCCACCATCGCGACCAGCACACGGTGCTTCATCGCGCGCTCACGGCTCGAGGCGGTAGCCGATCCCACGCAAGGTGGTGATCCGGCTGTCATCGTCGCCGCGCTCGCCGAGCCGGCGGCGCAGCGCCGCGATGTGCATGTCGAGCGTCTTGGTCGAGCCGAACCAGTGCTCGTCCCAGACCTCGGCCATGATGCGCTCGCGGGTCACGGCCCGGCCGGCCTCGGCCATCAGCAGCGCGAGCAGGTCGAACTCCTTGGGGCGCAGCTCCAGCTCCGAGCCGGCCAGCCACACCCGCCGGGCGGCCCGGTCCAGCTCGAGGTCCCCCACGACCAGCCGGTCGGCGCAGCCCGCCTCCCCCGCCACCTGGAGCCGACGGACGTGGGCGCGCAGCCGGGCCAGCAGCTCCGCCAGCCGGAACGGCTTGGTCACGTAGTCGTCCGCGCCCGCGTCCAGGCCGACGACGACGTCGATCTCCTCCCGCCTGGCGGTGAGCATGACGACGGCCGGCGTCGCGGCGCCGGCCCGCAGGCGCCGGCAGACCTCCACGCCGTCGACGTCGGGCAGCTGCAGGTCGAGCAGGACCAGATCGGGCGGGTCGGCGCGGGCCGCGTCGAGCGCTTCAGCGCCGGTCGCGACCCACCGGGTCTGGTACCCCTGGGCCGCCAGCGTGTCGCGCAGCCCGCCGCCGATGGTGGCGTCGTCCTCCACGACCAGGATCCGCACGGTCGCCATAGGCAAAGCCTACCGCCGGTGGCCGCGGCCCGAGATTTTGCCGTCCGTTGACCACCGGCAGGTCGGGCGCTCACCGACCACTCCGTACCGTCGGTCCGCAGCGACTGAAGCTCGAGCGACTGCAGTCCGGGGGGACCGGAGGGCGCAGCGCCCGCAGCGACTCGGCCGGGGGGCCGGGGAGCGGAGCGCGGCGCAGCCCTCCGGTCGAACCTGGCCTCGTTCAGCTGCCTGTCAGGCGGCGGGGTGCAGCCTGTTCACCCTGGTCGCCCCATCCATGAGGAGACGATGAGACGTGCTCGACCGCGAGCAACTGGCGCTGGTCGAGTGGCTGCTGGCCAGGCTGGTGAAGGCTCTGGCCGAACGGCCACGCCCGCCCCTGGCCGCGATGGCGGCCCACGCCGACGGGCTGGCCTTCCCGTCCGGGCATGCCACGCAGGCCATGGCGGTCTTCGGGATGCTGACCGTCCTGGTCGCGCTCGGACGGTGGCCCTGGCGCGGCAAGGTCGCGTTCGGGGCCGGCGCCCTGCTGATCGTCCTGGTCGTCGGGTTCTCGCGGCTGTACCTCGGGGTGCACTGGCTGACCGACGTCCTGGCGGGCTGGGCGCTGGGCGCCTGCTGGCTGCTCGCGCTCAGCGTGGGCACGTGGATCCGGCAGGAGACGCTGCCAGAACCTGACCGGTCCGGCGGTCGCCGTCTGCCGCGGCGGGTCTCGCGAGCATGAGCGCCCTGAACCGGGTGGGCGCCGCCCCCGCGCCAGGTGCCGACGCGTGGCAGACGGCCCGCGATCGGCTCGTGGCGACCCTGGCTCGCGCGACCCGGATCCTGATCCGCGCCAGCGGCCGGGGTCGCGGCGCGACCCTGCCCGGCCTGCTGGCCGAACGCTGCGCCCCGGGCATCGGCGCCCGCGCCGCCGGCGGGCTCGACCGGGTCGTGCTCGTCTCCGGCACCAACGGCAAGACCACCACGACCGCCATGCTCACCGCCGCGCTCGCCCGGTCCGGGCGGCGCGTGGCCACCAACGCCGAAGGCTCGAACCTGACCCGCGGCCTCACCGCCGCCCTGCTCACCGCGCCTCCGGGCGCACGGGACGCCGTCCTCGAGGTCGACGAGGCCGCCCTGCCCGCCGCCGCCGACCAGCTCCGGCCCGCCGCCGTCGTCCTGCTCAACCTCAGCCGCGACCAGCTCGACCGCCACCACGAGCCCACCGCCCTGGCCGCCAGGTGGCGAGCCGCCGCGGCCACGCTGCCGCCGACGTCCGTCGCGGTCGCCTTCGCCGACGACCCGCGCGCCGCATGGGCCGCCGCGGCGGCCCCGCGGACGACGCTGGTGCGCATGCCGGAGGCGGCGAGCCCGCGTGACGCGGGCCTGTGCCCGAGCTGCGGCGCCCTGCTCGGCACGGGCAGGCCGCCGCATGCCGGCCGCGGGTGCCCCCGGTGCGCCTGGCGGCCGGCCGCGGCCACCGTCGTGGACGTCCACCGGCGAGGTGACGTCGTCCAGCTCGACCGGACCGGCCGGACCTATCGCGCGCGCCTGCGGGTCGCCACCGACGGCTACGCCCTCGACGCGGCGCTGGCCTGGACGGCCGCGGTCACCCTGAGCGTCGACCCCGCAGCCGCGCTGGAGGCCATCGCCGGGCTCGAGGCGATCCAGGACCGCTACGCGCAGCGACGCTGGCGAGGCCGTCAGGTGCGGCTGCTGCTGGCCAAGAACCCGGCCGGATGGGACGAGGCCCTGGCGGCCGCGACCGACCGGCATCGAGCCGCCGTGATCGCGGTCGACGCCGGCACCGTCGACGGGCAGGACACCTCGTGGCTGTGGGACGTCGACATGCGGCCGCTGCGCGACCGCCCGCGGGTGGTCGCGACCGGTGCCCGCGCCGAGGACGCCGCCCTGCGGCTGGAGGCGGCCGGGATCGGCTGCGAGCTGGTCCGGTCCCTGGAGGCGGCCATGACCCGCGCCGGCGGGCGCGACGTCGACCTGTTCGCCGACTACACCTCGTTCCGCCGCGCGGGCCGGCTGCTCGGCCATGGGTGACCCGATCCGCGTCGGCTTCGTCTACCCGGAGCTGCTCGGCATCTACGGCGACCGGGGCAACGCGGAGGTGCTCGCCTGGCGTGCCCACCGCAGGGGCCTGCCCGCCGGGGTGGTCGACATCCCCGCCGGCCTGCCCGTGCCCGGCCGGCTCGACGCCTACGTGCTGGGCGGTGCCGAGGACGCCGCCCAGGCCACCGCCGCCGAGCTGCTGCGTTCGCCGGCGGGCGACGGGCTGCGCCAAGCGCTGCGCGACCACCGGCCGGTCCTGGCGGTCTGCGGCGCGCTGCAACTGCTCGGCGTGACCTGGACCGATGCCGCCGGCCGCCGCGTCGAGGGCCTCGGGCTGCTCGATCTCCACACGACCGCGGGCACGCCGCGCCTGGTCGGCGAGGCGGTGATCCGGACCAGGGAGGGCGAGCTGGTCAGCGGCTTCGAGAACCACGGCGGCCGCACCTGGCTCGGCCCCGGGGCCGAGCCGCTCGGCGCGGTCGTCCGCGGGGCGGGCAACAACGGGGTCGACGGCACCGAAGGCGTACGGCACGCGACGCTGGTCGGGACCTACCTCCACGGCCCCGTGCTGGCCCGCAACCCGTTCCTGGCCGACCTGCTGCTCGGCTTCGTCCTGGGCCGGCGGGGCGTCGACCCGGACGCGCTGCCGGCGGCCGGCTCCCCCGACTGCTCGGCCGAGCTGCACCGAGCCCGTCTCCACGCCGCGCTCACCCGCCGCCACACGCGGTGACCGCGGGGCGGCTGGTCAGCTGCTGACGGCGGTGACGAGCGCGGCGGCGCCCCAGGCCGGGCACCCGGCCCGTCAGGTCGCCGGTCGATGATTTGCCGTGCGTTGACCTTCGTCATGGCCGGCGTAGACCCGCCCCCGGCTACCTTCGCCGTCACAGCAACGACCCCCGTTCAGCCGGGTGACCGTGAGGAGATCACGCCATGGCTGCCATGCCTCGACCGGCCCGACCCGCTGTGGCGCTCGCTGTGGCCGGGCTGGTGCTGGCTCTGGCCGCGTGCGGGTCGGGATCGGCGCGCTCGACGGCCGGTGTGGCGGCCTCGGGGTCGGTGACCACCGGGCCGGCCGGGCAGGCCTCCGCGACCACGGGCACCGCGGCGCCGAGCCGCACCACCGGCGTCGACCCCAACGCGCCGGAAGCCAACACCCCGGGCGACATCCCCGACAACCAGGTCTTCGTCGGCTACACGCCGCCGGGCGGCAGGTTCACCGTCAGGGTCCCCGAAGGGTGGGCGCGGACCACCAACGGCGGCGCGGTGACCTTCACCGACAAGCTCAACAGCATCCGCATGGAGGCGGTGGCGGTGGCGGCCGCGCCGACCGTCGCCTCGGCCAGCCGGACCGAGCTGCCGGCGATCGGGGTCGCGAGCCGCGGCTTCCGGCCGGGCACGGTCACCCAGGTGCACCGGGCCGCCGGGACCGTCGTGCTGCTCACCTACCAGGCCGACTCGAGCCCCGACCCGGTCACGGGCAAGGTCGTCCGCGACGCCGTCGAGCGCTACGAGTTCTGGCGCGCCGGCACCACCGCGCGGCTGACCCTGTCCGGCCCGGCCGGCGCCGACAACGTCGACCCGTGGCGGATCGTCACCGACTCGTTCCGGTGGCGCTGATGGGCGCGCTGCTCGAGGCACGCAGCCTGTACCGGTTCTTCCACGCCGGCGGCGAGGAGACGCTCGCCCTGCAGGGGGTGTCGCTGACCGCTTGGCCGGGCGAGTTGGTCGCGGTCACCGGCCCCTCGGGGTCGGGCAAGTCGACGCTGCTTGCCTGCCTGGCCGGCCTGGACGAGCCCGACGGCGGCACCGTGTGGGTGGCCGGGGAGCGGCTCAGCCGCCGCTCCGAGCGCGAGCGGGCGGGGCTGCGGGCCCGCGCAATCGGGCTGCTGTTCCAGTCGGGCAACCTGCTGGACCACCTGACCGTGCGCGACAACGTGGTGCTCGCCCAGCGCCTCACCGGACGGGTCGACGGGGCCCGCGCGGCGCGACTGCTCGCCTCCCTGGACCTGGCCGACCGGGCCGCGGCCTACCCCGGCGAGTTGTCCGGCGGGGAGGCCACCCGCGCCGGCCTGGCCGTCGCTCTGGCCAACGACCCCGCGGTGGTCCTGGCCGACGAGCCCACCGGGGAGCTGGACGCCACCACCGAGCGGCGGGTCCTGCGCCTGCTGCGCACGCTCACGACGACCGGGCGGGCCGTGGTGGTCGCCACCCACAGCCCGGCCGTTGCCGCCTGCGCCACCCGGATCGTCCCCCTCGCCGACGGCAGGGTGGCGGCGTGAGCGCCCCTCGCGCGCGCAGGCAGGCCGCGGCGATGCCGTCCGCGGGCGAGGGGCGCAGCCCCCGGGTGCCACCACGAGAGTCGGACGCTCGGCGCGAGGCGGGCGTGGCCAGCGAGGTCCTGGTCCGCTGCGAGGGCGTGGCCCGCACGTTCGGGACCGGGCCGGGCTCGGTCGTCGCCGTCCACGACGTCATCTGCGAGCTGCGGGCGGGCCAGCGGGTCGCGGTCACCGGCCCGTCGGGCTCGGGGAAGTCGACGCTGCTGCACCTCATGGCCGGCCTGGACACCCCCACCGCCGGCACGCTGACCTGGCCGGCGCTGGGCGGCCGGGAGCGGCTGCGGCCCGGCCCGGTCGGCATCGTGTTCCAGGGCCCCAGCCTGCTGGCGCCCCTGGATGTGGCCGAGAACGTGGCCCTGCCGCTGCTGCTGGCCGGCGAGGGCGAGGCCCAGGCCGTCGACGCCGCCCGCCGCGCCCTGGACCGGCTGGGCCTGGCCGACCTGGCCGCCCGGCTCCCCGAGGAGCTGTCGGGCGGGCAGGCCCAGCGCGTCGCGGTCGCGCGCGTGCTCGCCGGCCGGCCGCGGCTGGTCCTGGCCGACGAGCCCACCGGTCAGCTGGACCACACCGTCGGGACGGAGGTCGTCCGGGCCCTGGTGGAGACCGCCGCGGCCCTCGGCGCCGCGCTGATGCTGACCACCCACGACCCGGCGGTCGCCGCGCTGCTGCCGACCCGCTGGGCGATGGCCGACGGCGCGCTGGCCACCGGCGACCGGGAGGTGCCGTGCTCGGCCTGACCTGGCTGCGGGGACTGCTGCGCCGCCGGTCGGGCCGGCTGGTGGCCGCGGCCGCCGGTGTGGCCGTCGCGGTCGGGCTGCTGGCCAGCCTGGGGACGTTCCTGGCCGCGTCCAAGGCGACCATGACCCGCCGCTCGACCGGCGAGGTCGCGGTCGACTGGCAGGTCCAGGCCCAGCCCGACGGCGACCCGGCGGCGCTGCTGGCCGCGGTGCGCGCCTTCCGCGGCGTGCGGACCGCGCTGCCGGTCGGCTTCGCCGGCACCACCGGCCTGGAGGCGACCGTGGCCGGCTCGACCCAGACCACCGGCCCGGGGGTCGTCCTGGGCCTGCCCGACGGCTACCGCGCCGCGTTCCCCCGCGCGCTGCGAGACCTCGTGGGCGCCCCGACCGGTGCGCTCCTCGCCCAGCAGACGGCGGCCAACCTCCACGCCCGCCCCGGGGACACCGTTGGCGTCGGCCGCGCCGGCCTGCCCCCCACCGCCGTCCGGGTCGACGGCGTGGTCGACCTGCCCCAGGCCGACTCGCTGTTCCAGAAGGTCGGCGCGTCCCAGGGCGCCCAGCCGCAGGCCCCGCCGGACAACGTCCTGCTGCTGCCCGCCCGGCGCTGGCACCAGCTGTTCGACCCGCTCGCCCGGGCACGCCCCGACCTGGTGCACGCCCAGGTCCACGCCCGCCTGGACCGGCGCCTGCCCGGCGACCCGGCGGCCGCGTACACCCGGGTCTCCGGCGCCGCCCGCAACCTGGAGGCCCACCTGGCCGGCACCGGGCTGGTGGGTGACAACCTCGGCGCGGCGCTCGCCGCCGCCCGCTCGGACGCGCTCTACGCGCAGGTGCTGTTCGTCTTCCTCGGCCTGCCCGGCGCGATCCTGGCCGGGCTGCTGACCGCCGCGGTCGCCGGCGCCGGCGCGCAGCGGCGACGCCGGGAGCAGGCCCTACTGCGCGCCCGCGGCGCCACGACCAGCCAGCTCGTGCACCTGGCCAGCATCGAGGCGGCCGCGGTCGGCGCGCTCGGGATCGTGACCGGGCTCGGCCTGGCGCTGCTCGCCAGCCGGGTCGCCTTCGGCTCGGCCAACTTCGGCGCGACGCCGCTGGCGACCCTGGGCTGGGCGGCCGCGGCGGCGCTGGCGGGGCTGGCCGTCGCGGGGGCGACGGTCGCCCTGCCGGCCCGCCGCGACGCCGCCCGGATCACGGTCACGGCCGCCCGGCGCAGCGTGGACCGGCCCGCCCGGCCACGCTGGCCCGCCGCCGGCCTGGGCCTGGCGCTGCTCGCGGCCGCCGGGACCGTGTTCTGGCTCACCGGCCGCAACGGCTACCAGCTGGTGCTGGCGCCCGAAGGGCTGCCGACCATCTCGGTCAGCTACTGGGCGTTCGCCGGCCCCGCGCTGCTGTGGCTGGGCGTGGGGCTGCTGGCCTGGCAGCTCGCGGACGCCGCCATCGGCACAGGACGCCGGGCGCTGCGCCGCGCCAGCCAGCCCCTGGCCGGCGCCCTGGCCGGCACGGTCGCCGCCGCCGTGGGCCGCCAGCACCGCCTGCTCGCCCGCGCGCTGGTGCTGGTCGCGCTGTCGCTGTCGTTCGCGATCTCCACCGCGGTGTTCAACGCCACCTACCAGCAGCAGGCCGACGTCGACGCGCGCCTGACCAACGGCGCCGACGTCACCGTGACCCAGCCGCCCGGCGCAGACGTCGGCCCGGCCGCGGCCGCCACCCTGGCCACGGTCCCCGGCGTGCGGCACGTCGAGCCGCTCCAGCACCGCTTCGCCTACGTCGGCGCCGACCTGCAGGACCTCTACGGCGTCCGCCCGGCCACGGTGGTCGGGGCGACCAGGCTCCAGGACGCCTACTTCGCCGGCGGGACCGCCCGCGAGCTGATCGGGGCGCTCGCCCGCCAACCCGACGGCGTGCTGGTCAGCGCCGAGACCGTCCACGACTTCCAGCTCACCCCGGGCGACACGCTCACCCTCCGCCTCCAGGACGGCCGCACCAAGCGCTACCGGCCCGTCCGGTTCCGCTATCTCGGGGTGGCCAAGGAGTTCCCCACCGCCCCGCGCGACAGCTTCCTGGTCGCCAACGCCGGCTACGTCACCCAAGCCACCGGCAGCGACGCCGTCGGCGCGTTCCTGGTCGACACCGGCGGGACCGCGCCCGCGGCGGTCGCCGACCGGATCCGCGCCAGGCTCGGCCCGCAGGCCGCGGTCAGCGACCTGGCCACCACCCGGCACGTCGTCGGCTCCAGCCTCACCGCGGTCGACCTCGCCGGACTGACCCGGCTCGAGCTCGGCTTCGCCCTGGTCCTGGCCGCCGCCGCGACCGGGCTGGTCCTCGCCCTCGGGCTCGCCGAACGGCGGCGGACCTTCGCGATCGCCGCCGCGCTCGGCGCCCGCCCGCGGCAGCTCGCCGCGTTCGTGTGGACCGAGGCCGCCATCGTCACCGCCGGCGGGCTGGCCGCCGGAGCGGTCGCCGGCTGGGTGCTGTCGCTCATGCTCGTCAAGGTCCTCACCGGCGTGTTCGACCCGCCCCCCGCCGCCCTGGCGGTGCCCTGGGCCTACCTCGGCACGACCCTGGCGGTCGCCCTGGCCTCGGTGGCCGCGGCCGCCACCCTCACCGTGCGCGCCTCCCGCACGCCGCCGGTGACCATCCTCCGGGAGCTGGCATGACGCGCCCCACCCGAGCCAGCCTCCTGGTCCTGGCCATGGCGGTCCCGCTGCTGGCCGCCGGGTGCGGGTCCGGGCCCGGCGGAGCAGGGGCGAGCCGGGCGACGTCCGTCCCGGGAGCCTCGGCGGCCGGCGCCGCGAGCGGGAGCCCGGCAGGGGCGCGACCGGACCCGCCGGCGACCGGGGGCCTGCCGGGGATGCCGCCGCCGCTGGACCCCCGCGACGTCTACGCCGCGGACGCTCCCGGGCGGCTCAGCCCCGCGGTCCGCGACTTCCCTGCCCGCGTGTACGTGCCCGACAGCGACAGCGGCAGCGTCGACGTCATCGACCCGGCCACGTTCCGGCGCGTCGGTCACTTCCCCGTCGGCCGGCTGCCGCAGCACGTCACCCCCTCCTACGACCTGCGCACCCTGTGGGTCGACAACGACCAGGGCGACAGCCTCACCCCGATCGACCCCGCCACCGGCCACCCCGGCCGGCCCGTGCCCGTCGCCGACCCCTACAACCTGTACTTCACCCCCGACGGCCACCGCGCGATCGTGGTCGCCGAACGCCTGCGCCGCCTGGACTTCCGCGACCCGCACACCATGCGGCTGCGCCACGCCCTCCCGGTGCCCGGCTGCGCCGGCGTGGACCACCTGGACTTCAGCGCCGACGGCCGCGTGCTGCTGGCGTCCTGCGAGTTCGGCGCCAGGCTGGTCACGGTGGACGTGGCCGCCGAGCGGGTCACCGGCAGCGTGCGGCTGCGCGCGGGCGCGATGCCCCAGGACGTCAAGCTCGCCCCCGACGGCCGCGTCTTCTACGTCGCCGACATGGCCACCGGCGGCGTCTGGATCCTCGACGCCACCCGGCCGCGCGTGCTCGGGTTCGTCCCCACCGGCGCCGGCGCGCACGGCCTGTACGTCAGCCGCGACGCGCGCGTGCTGTACGTCTCCAACCGGCAGGCGGGGTCGGTCTCGGTGGTCGCCTTCGCCACCCGCAGGGTGGTCGGCACCTGGCGCATCCCCGGTGGCGGCAGCCCGGACATGGGCGGGGTCTCCGCCGACGGGCGGGTGCTGTGGCTGTCCGGCCGCTACCACGCCGAGGTCTACGCCATCGACACCCGCAACGGCCGCCTGCTGGCGCGCGTCCGGGTCGGCCGCGGCCCCCACGGCCTGTGCGTCTACCCCCAGCCGGGCCGCTACTCCCTCGGCCACACCGGCGTCTTCCGCTAGTGCAGCCCACGCGCAGGGCGTTCCTCGCCGCGGCGGCTGCCGCCGCCCTGGGCGCCTGCACCGGCCCGGACCCGACGCCGAGTGACCGGACCTCGGGGGCGGCCACCGCGCCGACCAGTCCCGCCGGGCCGGCCCCGGCGGCCACCCCCCGGCCGCCAGCGCCGGCCAGGGCTCGCGGCCCCGCGCGCGCCGTCTTCTCGGGCCCGCGGACCGGCCGGCAGGTCGCGCTCACCTTCCACGGCTCCGGCGACCCCGCTCTGGTCCGACAGCTCCTGGACGTGGCGGCCCAGGCGGGCGCGCCGATCAGCGTGTTCGTGGTCGGCCGTTGGCTCGAGGCCCACCCCGACCTGGCCGGGCGGATCCTGGCCGGCGGCCACGAGCTGGACAACCACACCTACACCCACCCGGTCCTCGGCCAGGTCCCCCGTCCCGGGGTCGCCGCCGAGATCCGGCGCTGCCGGGACGTGCTCACCTGGCTGACCGGCAGCGGCGGCCGCTACTTCCGGCCCTCGGGCATGACCGCGCCCACCCCGATGGTCCTGGCCGAGGCGGGCGCGGCCGGCTACCCGCTGGTGGTCGGGTTCGACGTCGACCCGCACGACTACGCCGACCCGGGCGCCGACGCCATCGCCACCCGGGTCACCGCCGCACTCCGCGCCGGCTCGATCGTCAGCCTGCACACCGGCCACGCCGGCACCGTGGCCGCCCTGCCCCGCATCCTCACCGCCCTGCG
The DNA here is from genome assembly GCA_035263405.1 of Actinomycetes bacterium. Lineage (GTDB taxonomy): Bacteria > Actinomycetota > CALGFH01 > CALGFH01 > CALGFH01 > DATFRI01. Next base: position 15,794 of record DATFRI010000079.1, read on the forward strand.
GACACGGGGACTCCAGCCCGTCACGCTCCGCGACCTGCTGCGCGGCGGGCCGAGCGCCCCGTAGCCACGCGGGCGCACCCGACCACCACCTCCGAGACCAGGAGCCACCCCACCCGTGATCAGCTACTCCCAGGCGGTCGTCATCGGCCTGCTCCAAGGCGTCACCGAGCTGTTCCCCGTCTCCAGCCTCGGCCACTCGGTGCTGCTGCCCGCCCTGCTCGGCTGGAACGACGTCCTGCGCGACCAGTCGGCGCAGGAGTCCCCCTACCTGGCGTTCCTGGTCGGCCTGCACGTCGCCACCGCGCTCGCCCTGCTGGTGTTCTTCCGCGCCGACTGGGCCCGCATCCTGCGCGGGCTGCGGCGCTCGGCCGCGCGGCGCCGCGTCGAGACCGCCGACGAGCGGCTCGGCTGGCTGCTGCTCGCCGGCACCATCCCGGCCGGGCTGGTCGGCCTGGCCTTCGAGCACACCCTGCGCACGCTGTTCGCCAAGCCCCTGGCCGCCGCCGTCTTCCTCACCGCCAACGGCGCCATCCTGCTCGCCGGCGAGCGGCTGCGTCGCCGCGCGGACGCCCGCGGACCCCGGCCCGGGACGCCCGCCGGCCGGGGCGACCGGACCGGCGCGACCGCCGGCGCCCCGAGCCGGACGGCACCGCCACGGCCCGCGGCGACCGGCGTCCGCCGGCTGGCCAGCCTCACCCTCGGCGAGGCCGTCCAGATCGGCTCGGCGCAGATCCTCGCCTTCTTCGCCGGGATCAGCCGCTCCGGCGTGACCATGGTCGCCGGCCTGCTGCGCGGCCTGGACCACGAGGACGCCGCCCGCTTCTCGTTCCTGCTCGCCACCCCGATCATCCTGGCCGCCGGCGTCTACAAGCTCCCCGACCTGCTCGGCCCCAACGGCGACGGGGTGCGCGGCCAGGTTCTCCTCGGCAGCCTGGCCGCAGGCGTGGCCGCCTACCTCTCGGTCCGCTTCCTCACCCGCTGGTTCACCACCAGGACCCTCACCCCGTTCGCCGTCTACTGCCTGGTCGTCGGGATCGCCTGCATCGCCCGCTTCGCCTGACCGGACCGACGACCCCCCACCCACCACCCCACCACGCCAGCGGCCAGCCGACCCGGCGCGGCGACACGACCGCGGACGCCGGCGAGCGCATCCACACGGACACCAGGATCCCTTGACCAGCATCTGCCCTCAACGACGGGTGGGGCGGGCGCCGGGCCGCCCGGTCCGCGAGCCACCAGCGCCGGCCTCGGCACCGCTGGCTGGCAGGAACGGCACCGCAGCCAGCAGCCGCAGCAGGACCACCGCGGCCACGCTCTCGGCCGCCAGCAACCCGACCAGCACCACCAGCTGGAAACGAGCCGCCGCCAGCGGGCTGGCCCCACCGAACAGCGCACCCACGAACGCCCCCGGCAGCGTGACCAGCCCGGTCGTGCGGGTCTGGTCCAGCGCCGGCACCAGCGCCTCGGCGACCGCGACCTGCACCACCTCGGCGCCAGCCTGCCGCATCGTCGCCCCCAGGGCCAGCCTGCCCTCGACTTCGCTCCGGCGGCCGACCAGCTCGGCCACGAACCGGCGGCCGGCCAGGGTCGAGGCCGTCATCGCCCCACCGACGGTGATGCCACCCACCGCCACCAGATTGCGGACCCCCAGCGGCAGCGCCCCGGTGGCGAACACCACCACCCCCGTCACCGCCGCGCCACCGGTGACCGCCGCGGCGGCCGCAACCGGACGCCGCCAGCGGCCCGCCGCGGGCAGCCCGGCCAGCCGCGGGGCCACGGTCCCGGTCGCCGCCACCACCATCACCCCCAGCACCGGCAGCACCGCCAGCGGAACGCGGAACACCGCCCCCAGCAGCAGCCCCACGGCCAGCAGCTGGAGCGCGCCCCGGGCGGCCGACCACACCACCGCCCGGGCCTGGCGGACACCGTCCACCAACGGCACCACGCAGGCCACCGCAGCCAGCAGCAGCAGGCCGAGCACGGTCCGGGCGAGCTGATCCATCCGCTCACCGTATCGCCGCCCAAGGGGGACCAGTGACTGGTCGCCTTCCGCGCCGTCCCTGGAGGCCTTGCCGGCGCGCCCCGCGGCCCTTGTATGCAGGGGTCGGAAACGGTAGGTTCGCCTAACTTAGGTAAGACTAATAACCTGCCGAGCCAGGGAGGCCCGGGCCCGTGTCCACCACCCAGACGATCCTTCTCGGCGCCATCGCCGGGTTCACCATCTACCTCGGCCTGCCACTCGGCCGGGTCAGGGTCGGGAGCCTGAAGGCCAGGGCCTTCCTCAACGCCACCTCCGCCGGCATCCTGCTGTTCCTGCTGGTCGAGATCCTCGGCCACGCCACCGAGCCGGTCGAGGACGCGGTCAAGGAGGCCGCGGACGGCCAGGCCGGCTGGCTCCGGTTCGCCGGGCTCGGGCTGGTCTACGCCGCCGGCCTCGGCGTCGGCCTGCTGTCGCTGCTGTACCTGGGACGCCGCTGGAAGCGGCCGTCGCGACCCCGGCCGGCCGGCGTCGGCCCCGGCGCCCTGTCGGTGGCCGAGGCCGCCGTGTCCCGGTCGGACGCCCGGTCGGCGGCACTGTCGACGGGCATGGCCATCGCTGCCGGGATCGGCCTGCACAACTTCTCCGAGGGCCTGGCCATCGGCCAGGCGGCCACCGGCGGCGAGCTGACCCTGGCAGCGCTGCTGATCGTCGGCTTCGCCCTGCACAACACCACCGAGGGCTTCGGCATCGTCGGCCCGCTGGCCGCCGCCGACGTGCGCGCCTCGTGGGGCTGGCTCGCCCTGGCCGGGCTGGTGGGCGGGGGACCCACCCTGCTCGGCACCATCGTCGGCACCTCCTTCAGCTCCATCTACCTCTACGTGGGCTGTCTGGCCTTGGCCGCGGGGGCGCTGCTGTACGTGATCGGCGAACTCCTGCCGGTCGGCCGCCGCCTGTCCTGGGAGACGACCCTCTGGGGGCTGCTGGCCGGCTTGCTGCTCGGCGCGGCCACCGAGCTGGTCCTGGCGGTCGCCGGCGCCTGAACGGCAAGGTGCGGACCCCGACGGGCTGGCGACCCGAGCCCGTGTGCTGCGTGCCGGTGGACGCGCGGCTCAGCGAAGTCTCCTGCGCCTGCGGGCCGCGAACCCGGTCAGCAGCAGGAGAGTGGTCGGCACCGCCAGGGCCAGGGGGAGGATGCCGCCTGCGTCCAGGGTCTGCTGCTGGGCGACGGCGAGCCTGAGCAGGTTGCTCACGGCGACGGCGTCGGTGCCGTGCTGGGCACTGACGGTGACGTAGATGGCCAGGCGCCCGCTGTTGACGGCCTGGACGGTCCATGCCAGTCGTGTGGAGGCGTGCGCGGGGAGCGGGTCGAGATACAGGGTGCGTCGGGAGGACCAGTCCTCGGGATCGACGTAGACGTCGGGGTCCAGGCCGAGGACGTTGAGATGGGCGACCAGCCCGGACTTCGCCTGATCGCTGGTGTTGCGGACCGTGGAGGTGAAGCTGAACCGCTGGCCGATCCTGGTGGACACGGTCCTGCGGTCGAGCTGGACCGACGCGGCGGTCGAGTCCGGCGCCACCGGCCCGGCCGTCGACCGGGGCAGGTGGGCGTCGACCGCTGCGGGGGTGATCGCGGCCGCCAGCAGGAGCGCCGCGATGGTCGCCCTCATGTCTGCGCCCCGCCGTGAAGGGTGAGCCGGCCGGCGACCGTCAACGCCACGGCGAGTGCGACGAACGCCGCCAGGACGGGGCCGATGAGCCACCCGGCGTCCTGACCTGGGCCGTGCCCGTTGATGATCAGCTTGCCGAGATAGCGCAGCCCGGCGGTGAACGGGTCGACACGCAACAGCAGGTCACCGATCCAGCTGTTCTGGACGGCGGTCGGCATCTGGGTGGGTGCGTACAGCGCGAGCAGGGCGAACAGGCTCACCGACAAGCTGAGCCGGTTGGAGGAGAGGACGGTGCTGACGAGGAGCCCGTAGCCCACCAGGAACAGGGCGAGCAGGCTTCCGACGACCAGGCCGCTGGCCACGGCCACCCCGACCACGCCGACACCCCGGCCGAGGTACCAGACGTAGGGGACGGAGACGGCCCAGGCGGCGGCCCACAGCGACACGGCGGCGATGCCCTTGCCGATGATCAGCGCACGGCGCGGGGCGGGGCTCAGCAGCAGGCTCTCCAGGGTGCCGCGCTCCCGTTCGCCGCTGACGGAGTCGGCCGCCCCGAGCAGGACCAGCAGTGCGCCCACCGCCACGGCCACCTGCAGGGTGAGGCTGACGGCCTCGCGCTGCTCCAGGAAGTTGAGCGCCTGGTTGGCGGCGACCAGGTAGGAGGTGACGCTGAGCAGCACCGAATAGGCGAGCAGGAGGGGCAGCCCGCGCCCGGCGAGCCAGAGGTCCCGAAGCTCTCGCTCGGCCACGACGGTCCACGCTCGCCTGCCGGCACCGACCGGCCGGTCACCGATCGCGGCCATCAGCGTTCTCGGTGACGGTGAGGAACGCGTCGCTGAGGCGGCCACCTTCCAGGGTGAAGCCGAGCACGGGCACCCCCTCCTCGAGCAAGCGGCGGAGTGCCAGGGACGCGGCCTTGTCGGGCGCGGCGCCGGCGGGCACGGTCAGCACCAGCTCGCCCCGGTGGTCGCGGTCAGCGGCGACCGCCCCCACCTCGCAGGCGGCGAGCACCTCCAGGGCGCGGCTGCGGAGCTCGGGTGGAACCCTCACAAGGCCGCGGCGCGGAGCGGCGGCACGCCGCGCGACCTCAGCGACCGTGCCCTGGGCGACGACGCGGCCGCGGTTCAGGATCAGCACCCGGTCGCATGCCTGCTCCACCTCCGCCAGCAGGTGGGTGCTCAACACCACGGTGACGCCGTGCTCGCCGGCGATCCGGGTCATCAGCTCCAGGACCTGGAACTGGCCCATCGGATCCAGGCCGAGCGTCGGCTCGTCCAGGAACACGACCTGGGGGCCGTTGACCAGTGCCCGGGCGATGCCGAGACGCTGCCGCATGCCTCGGCTGTAGCCGGAGATCAGCGATCCGCCCCGTTCGGCCAGGCCGACCTCGGCGAGCAACCGGCGCGCGGTCACGCGGGCGTCAGCTCGGGGGCGGCAGAACAGCTCGGCATGGAAGCGCAGCCATTCCTCGCCCGTCTGCCCGGGCGGGTAGCCGGCGCTCTCGGGGAGCACGCCGACCCGCCGGCGGATCTCCACCGGCTGATCCTGGGGCACGCCAGCCACCGAGAACCGGCCGGCGTCAGGCCGCAGGACGGTCGACAGCATCCGGATCACCGTGGTCTTGCCGGCGCCGTTGGGACCGAGGAATCCCAGGACCGTCCCGGCCTCCACGTCCAGGTCGAGCGACTCCACGGCCACGACCCCTCGGTAGGCCTTCTTGAGACCCCGCGCCTGCAGCGCCAACGCTCCCGACATCAGCGGGACGCTCCGACGGTGTGGCCGAACGGGGAGCGGCCCGGCGGCCGCCACGAGAGCAGGCGCGCGGACGTTCGGTGCGGCAGCAGGGTCCTCGCCTCCGTGTCGGGCGGTGCCTGTCGACCTGCGAGGCCGGACACCACGATCCGTGGGACGGCATTGTGGAACCAAGGCGCTGAACGTCACCTGAACCCCGGGTTGCGACCGGAGGGGTTCAGTCGGGATTCAGCATGGCCGTGCACAATGCGATGCTGTGCTGCAGGGAGCGCACCGTGAAGCTGCTGCTCGTCGAGGACGACAAGAAGATCGCCACCACCGTCAAGCGGGGCCTGGAGGCCGAGGGGTTCACCGTCGAGGTTGCCTTCGACGGCAACGACGGGCTGTGGCTGGCCACCGAGGGCGGCTACGACCTGCTCGTGCTCGACATCATGCTGCCCGGCCGCAACGGCTACCGGATCTGCGCCGACCTGCGCGCGGCGGGAAACTGGACCCCGATCCTGATGCTCACCGCCAAGGACGGCGACCTCGACGAGGCCGAGGCGCTGGACACCGGCGCGGACGACTACCTGACCAAGCCGTTCTCCTACCCGGTGCTGGTCGCCCGCGTCCGCGCCCTGGTGCGCCGCACCACCGGCCGCAACCCCGCCCCCCTGGTCGTCGGCGACCTGCGCATCGACCCCGGCGAATGGCGGGTCTGGCGCGGCGCCGACGAGCGTACCCTCACCGCACGCGAGTTCCAGGTGCTGGAGTTCCTGCTCCGCCGCGCCGGGCAGGTCCTGGCCAAGGAGGAGATCCTCGCGGGGGTGTGGAACCAGGACTTCGACGGCGACCCCAACATCGTGGAGGTCTACATCCGCCGCCTGCGCCGCGCCCTCGACGAGCCCTACGGCCGGCACTCCATCCAGACCGTCCGGGGCGCCGGCTACCGCCTAGTCGACGATGCCGGCTGACCCCCGGGCCCGCAGCCGGATCGGGCAGGTCACCGGGACGGTGCGGTTCCGCGTGACCGCGCTGGCCGTGGTTGCGGTCGCCGGGGTGCTGCTGGCAACCGGCATCGGCCTGGTAACGGCCCAGCGGCAGCTGCTCACCGAGAACGTCGAGGAGACGATCCGCCAGCGCGCCGACGACCTCGCCACCCTCGTCACCACCGGCCAGGTGCCACTCGCCCTGACCCAGACCGAGGGCACCCTGGAGCAGATCGTGACCCCCGACGGCAGGGTCCTGGCAGCCAGCCCCACCATCCTCACCGCCCCCCCGCTCGGCCCGTCGCCACCAGGAGATCGGACCGAGATCCTGCGTACCGTGGAGCACCTGCCCACCGACGCCGCCCCGTTCCGGCTCCTGACCCGGCGCGTGCGGGGCCGGGACGGGACCGTCGTGCTGCACGTGGCCAGCGCGCTGGACGACGTGGAGGACAGCGCCCGTGTCCTGGCCGCCACCCTCACCGTCGCCATCCCCGCCGTCACCGCGATCCTGGCGGCGCTCGTCTGGAGGCTGGTCGGGCGCACCCTGCGGCCGGTGGAAGCGATCCGAGCCGAGGTCGCGCACATGACCGGCACCGACCTTTGCCGTCGAGTCCCCCAACCCGACGGCGACGACGAGATCGCCCGCCTCGCCCGCACCATGAACGCCATGCTCGACCGGGTCGAGGACGCCAGCGATCGCCAGCAGCGCTTCGTCGCCGACGCCTCCCACGAGCTGCGCAACCCGCTCACCCGCATCCGGTCCGCCCTGGAAGTCGATCTCGCCCACCCCGACACCGCTGACCGTGCCGTGACCCACCGAGGCCTCCTGGACGAGACCATCGCCCTCCAGCGCCTGGTCGAGGACCTGCTCCACCTGGCCCGCAGCGACGCCGGCGCGCACACCGCCCGCCGCGAGCCGGTCGACCTCGATGACATCGTCTTCCGCGACGCGACCCGCCTTCGCGCCGACGGTCGGGTCGCCGTCGACGTCGCCGCCGTCTCCGGCGCGCAGGTGCGCGGCGACCCCGATCAGCTGGCCCGCGCGGTGCGCAACCTCACCGACAACGCCGCCCGCCACGCCCGCACCATGGTGACCATCGCCCTCACCGAGCATGAGCAGGCTGCGGTCCTGAGTGTCGCCGACGACGGTCCCGGCATCCCTGCCGACCAGCGCCAGAGCGTCTTCGAACGCTTCGTCCGCCTGGACGACGCCCGCACCGCCGCCACCGGTGGCGCCGGGCTCGGCCTGGCCATCGCGCGCGACATCGTCCGACGCCACCACGGCACCATCAGCATCGACCCCGACCACCACCCCGGCAGCCGCTTCATCGTCACGCTGCCGATCGCACCCTGACGGTCGGGTGGCGGCCCCCGGCCGGGGAGCCAGGTGGGACGATCCTATGGTCGCGGACCTGAACAGCAGCTGACCGAACCTGACGCCGCCGCCCGCGCCGTGCAGCGCAGGCTCCTGGTTCGCGTTCAGTGGCCTGCTCGGGCCTCCTGCGCCTGTAGCATCCCCGAGGTGGGGAGCACCGGCGGCGGGAGCGCGATGTCGATGCGGCAGCAGGATGAGCGGGCCGAGGTCAGACCCGCGCTGGTCCTGCCCCGGCACGCCGGCGACGTCGTCCGGCTGGTGGCGGCGATCACGGTCTTGCTGCTGTCGATCAGGCTGGTGAACCGCAACCACATCGACGAGCTCGAGATCGACGCCTTCCGGCTGGTCAACGACCTCCCCGGCGTGCTCTACCCGCTGGTGTGGACGGTCATGCAGCTCGGCAACGTGCTGATGGTGCCCGTCCTGGTCGGGGTGGCCGCCCTCACCCGCCGCTTCCGTCTGGCCGCGAACCTCGCCGTGGCCGGGTTGGGCTGCTACTTCCTTGCCATGCTGGTCAAGGACCTGGTCCATCGGGGCCGGCCGTCGCAGTACCTGCCCGCCGTCACCCTCCACGGGCCGGCCGCGACCGGGCTCGGCTACATCTCGGGCCATGCCGCGGTGGTGGTGGCGCTGGCCTCGGTGGCCAGCCCCTACCTGAGCCGGCGGGCCCGCCGGGTCGTCTGGGCGCTGGCCGCGGCCGTCTGCCTGTCTCGCTTGTACGTCGGCGCGCACCTGCCTTTGGACGTGATCGGTGGTGCTGCCGTCGGCTGGGCTGTCGGCGCGGCCGTCCACCTGCTGCTGGGCGCTCCCGGCGGCCGCCCGTCAGCCGACCGCATCCGCCGTGCGCTCCTCGACAGCGGGTTCCAGCCGGTCGAGGTAGCGGCGCAGGGTCGTGCCGACGCTCCCCGATCGGCCCGGTTCCTGGCCACCACGGCCGCTGGGGAGCGGCTGTTCGTCAAGTTCATCCCGCGCGAGCGCCGGGACCGGGATCTCGCCTACCGGGTCTGGCGGCGGCTGGCCAAGCGGGGCGCGGTCGACCCGGGCCGCGATGGTTCCCCGTCCGAGCAGGTCGAGCGGGAGGCGTACATGACCCTGCTGGCCGGCGCAGCCGGGGTGCGGGTCCCGAAGGTGGCGCTCGCCCGCGCGACCAGCAACGGCGCCGGGCTGCTGGTGCAGGCCTACATCCCCGGGGTGTCGCTCGCCAAGCTGCCACCCGAGGACGTTACCGACGAGCTGCTGGCCGAGCTCTGGCGGCAGGTCGCCCTGCTGCACGCCCACCGCATCGCCCACCACGACCTCGGACGACTGAGCGTGGTGGTGGACGAGCGCCACCAGCCCTGGCTGGTCGACTTCGACGCCAGCGAGGCGATGGCCGACGGCCCCGGACTCGCCGCCGACGTCGCCGAGCTGCTCGTCTCCCTGGGCCGCGCGGTCGGCGCCGAGCGGGCGCTGATCGGCACTGACGCCGGCCTCGGGCCCGACGTCGCCGGCTCCGCCTTGGAACAGACCCGACCGTCCACGCTGACCCCGCCGACCCGCGACGACCTCCGGGCCGACCCAGGCCTGTGGGACGAGCTGCGCCGGCGTGCCACGACAAGCCGGCCGCCGCGAACCGGGCCCGCACCGGCCGACCCGGGCCTGACCGCGCCGACCCCCACAGGAGACGAGCGGTGACACGTCCCTGAACCCGCTGCGTCCTCGCCCAAATGCTGTGACCACCGCCTGACCTGCAGGCCCGCGGACAGAGGTCGGATCCCGACCACGCCCCCGCCGTCGTCGCCCACGTCGACCGCGAGCCCGGACCGGCGGCCAGCTCGCCCTCCGCCCGAACACCGTTCAGGTACGCCTCAGGTTCGCTGTGCTCTCATCCCGTCGACCAAGCGGTAACGGGCCGGAAGAACGGGAGACAGGGCCATGCTCAGACGCCTTGGCAGTGTCACGGGAGTGGTTGCGCTGGTGGTCGCCGCGGCGTGGGTGGCTCCAGCAGCCGCGGGCGGGGGTTCGTCCTGTCCCCTGCCGAGGTTCGGCCCCGGCCGCAACTACCATCCCCACATCAACCCTGCGAGCTTCACCCCCAACGTCACCAACAAGCTGTTTCCTCTCACCCCAGGCAAGACCCTGGTCTACACCGGCACCAAGGACGGCAAGAAGGCGCTCAACCTGGTCGCCACCACCGCACGGACCAGGAAGATCGACGGGGTGACCACGCGGGTGGTCGAGGACCGGCTCTATCTGAACAACGTCCTGGAAGAGCGGACCAGCGACTACTACGCCCAGGACCGCTGCGGCAACGTCTGGTACTTCGGCGAGGACACCGCCGAGCTGGACCGCCACGGCAAGATCGTCAGCACCGAGGGGTCCTTCCACGCCGGGGTCGACGGCGCCCAACCTGGTGTCTTCATGCAGGCCCACCCCCAGGTCGGCCGCAGGTTCCGCCAGGAGTGGTACCGGGGCCACGCCGAGGACGTGTTCAAGGTGATCCGCCGCTCCGCGCCGGTCACCGTGCCCTTCGGCTCGTTCCGCCACGCCCTGCGCACCGCGGAGACCACCGCCCTGGAACCGGGCGTCCTGGACAACAAGTACTACGTCAGGGGCATCGGTGAGGTCGCCGAGGTGTCGGTCAAGGGCCCGCGCGAGGCACTGCGTCTGGTCGAGATCATCTCCTGACCGGAACCAGCGTCGATGGTGGCGCGCCGAGGTGTGGAGGACGGCATGTCCCGCAGGGTGGGAGGAGCGACCCGACGACCCGCAGCGGCGCGCCAGCCGGCTGTGGTGCTGCTCACCATCGTGGTGGCACTCGCCGCCAGCGCCTGCACCAGCCACCGTGGCCCGCGCGCGGCAGGCTCGCCATCCACCAGGGCAGGCGCTGGACCCTCCAGCTCCAGGACGATCCCGCAGCCGCCGCTGGACAAGCTGAGCAGGCTGACCCACCGTAGGCTGGCACCGGACAGCGCGCGGGTCGATCTCGCCATGCCGTCGTTCTCCGACCCGACCAAGGTCACGAACCCGCTGTTCCCCATCGGCACGCTCAACGCGGTCATCCTCGGCGAGGTCGACGGTGAGCCGCTGAGGATCGAGACCACCCTGCTGCCCCGGACCAGGGCCGTCGAATGGAACGGCCAGCGGGTGGAGGCGCTCCGGTCGCAGTTCTGCGCCTACCTCAAGGGGCGGATCACCGAGGTCGCGGTCGACCTCTACGCCCAAGCCGACGACGGATCGGTCTGGTACTTCGGTGAGGACGTCGTCGACTACGCCAACGGCGTCGCGGCCACCACCGCGGGCACCTGGCGCGCAGGGCGGGACGGACCGGCCGCGATGATCATGCCTGGCCGCCCGAAGGTCGGCGACGTGTACCGCACCGAGAACATCCCCGGCGTCGCCTTCGAGCAGGTCACCGTCAAGCAGCTCGACGTGAGCGTGGACGGCCCGAGCGGCCCTGTCCAGGGGGCGATGGTCGGCCAGGAGCTCCACCAGGACGAGGCGGCCCTGGAGCCGAAGACCTTCGCCCCCGGACATGGCGAGTGGTTCTCAGGCGGCGGACACGACTTCGAGGCCAACGCTCTGGCCGTCCCCGCTGATGCGCTCCCGGGACCCACACCCGCCGAGCTCGACCTGCTGTCAAGCGGCGCAGACGACGCCCTCAACACCGTCCGATCCAGGGACTGGAAGGCGACATCGGCCACCGTCCAGAAGATGACCAGCGCCTGGAGGACCTTCCGCGGGGGCGAGGTACCCCAACGGCTGGGTGTCCGGATGGACCAGGCCCTCGGCACACTGACCGCGGCGGTTGGCGCGCGCAACAGCCGAACGGCCCCCCAAGCGGCCCTCGACGTCGCCAACGCCAGCTTGGACCTGCAACTGCGGTACCGCCCCCCTGCCCAGATCAACCTGGCCCGCTTCGAACTCTGGACCCGTCAGCTGGCCCTGGACGCGGCCGCCAGGAACCCGGCCGCGGTCCAAGGCGACGTCACCACCCTGTCCTGGATCCGAGACCGGATCGCGCTCGACGGGCCTGACGGGAACGGCATCGACGACCAGCTCCGATACCTCACCTCCGTGGCCGACGCGCACGAGTTCCAGGTTGCGATCGGGCAGGCAGCACGGCTTCGCGAAACCCTCACCGGACGTAAACCACCACCCTGACCAGGCATCAGCGCCACCTGCGGCAGCTCGTGGTCGCTGACCAGCGTGAGGCTGTTGCGTAGCAGCACCGTCCTCTTCCACATGGCGAGGTGGTCGCTCGTCCCCCCGACTTCGCCATCCCGGCGCCGGCAGGGTCTCTGGCACCCGCCCGCGCGCCTCGCGCCCGTCTCCCTCCCGATCTGGGAGCCCGAGGATGGCCGCCGCCCGTGCGGGCCGGCCGGCGGGGCTGAGGGCCGGCTCCTCGGTGCGGCGGAACACGTGGTCGCGCTCGTCGGCGGTCAGCCGCATCGCCCGCGCGGCGAGGACGTGCCGTGACGGGTGCGGCCCGCGTGCCCTGCCCGCTCGAGCCGGGTGCAGGAGTCGACCGCGTCGCATGGTGCCGGAGGTGCCGGCAGGCGAGCGTCGACCCGGCGCAGCTGCGTGGTCGCCGCGGATCACGGCGGCGCCCTGCGCGCGCTGGGCGTGCTGGCCAGGGCGTCCCTGGCAGACGCCGGCCGGCAGCGAGGCCGATATCGGCCGGTCGTGTAAGGATGGCCGGGGAGGCGCTCAGCCGCTCCAGGGACAGCGACGCGAGCAGGAGGATACTTGGTAGCCGCCGGCGTGCTCGTCCGGCCTGGCGTGGTCGGCATCTGCGAAGACGACGACGCCCTGCGGTCGGTGCTCCGACGTGCGCTCGTGGCCGAGGGCTACGAGGTGTGCGGGGCATCCGACGGCCGGCAGGCGGTGGACCGCTTCGCGCTGGACGGGGTCGTCGACGCGCTCATTCTGGACATCGGTCTGCCTGACGCCGACGGCCGTGACGTCTGCCAGGCGCTCCGCGCCCGTGGTGTCGGCGCCCCGGTGCTGTTCCTCACCGCCCGCGAGACCCTGACCGACAGGCTGTCGGGATTCCACGCCGGCGGCGACGACTACGTGACCAAGCCGTTCGAGCTGGCCGAGGTGCTCGTGCGCGTGCACGCCCTGCTGCGGAGGGCACGGCCCACGACCGCGCCGGTCCACGGTGATCTCAGGCTGGACCCCGGACGGTGCGGTGTCGGCGTACGCGGCCACTTCGAGGCGCTGACCCCTACCGAGTTCCGGTTGCTGGCCGCGCTCGCAGCACGCTCAGGCGACGTGGTGCGCCGCCGGGAGCTCGTCGCCGCCGCCTGGCCGGCGGGGGCGATCGTCCATGACAACACGCTGGACACCTACCTCAAGCGGCTGCGGCGCAAGCTGCACGACCTTGAGGCGGAGGCCCAGATCACCACGCTGCGCGGTATCGGGTACGCGTTGCGATGAGCCGTCTGGGCCTGCGCGGCCGGATCGTCCTCGCATCGGTCGGCACGCTTGCGCTCGGCGTGGGCGCGCTCAGCATCACAGTCAATGTGCTGCTGGCACGCGTGCTGGACGCCGACGCCGCCACCGTCCTGCGCGCCCGCGCCGACGCGCAGCTCGTGACCGTCCCCCTCACCGGTGACCGGGTCGCTGTCGAGGAGAGTCCGGGAGAGGAGGCGCTCGACCCCTACGGGTGGGTCTTCGTCCACGGTCGCGCCATCGAGCGCGCGGCCGCCCCGCCCGCGGTCCAGCAGGCGGTGGAGGCTCTCCGGACAACCCGGACGTCGTCCCAGGTCGACGTCGGCCGCCTGCGCTTGCGGGCGCAGCCGGCTTATGACGCCGACGGCCGCACGCAGGTGGGGGCCGTGGTCGTCGGCCTGTCGCTCGTGCCGTACCAGGACACCAAGCGCATCGCGCTGGTCGGGTCGCTGCTGCTCGACGGTCTCGTGCTGGTCGTCGCCGCGAGCGTAGTCCGGCGCGCGGTCGGACGCCCGCTGCGGCTGGTGGCCGAGATGACCCATAGCGCGGCGCGCTGGAGCGAGCACGACCTGGACCGCCGCTTCGACCTCGGCGTGCCACGCGACGAGCTGTCCGGCCTCGCCGCGACGCTCGACGGGCTGCTCGACCGCATCGCGCGAAGCCGCAGGAACGAGCAGCGCTTCTCCGCCGAGATGGCGCACGAGCTGCGCACACCACTCAGCGGGATCCGCGCGGAGGCGGAGTTGGCGCTGCGACGTCGTAACGTCCGCACCGAGGCGCGTGAGGCCCTCCTGGGCATCCTCGACGGCGCGAAGCGAACGGAGAGCGTGATCCAGACGCTGCTGAGCGTCGCCCGCAGGGAAGCTACCGACGGCGACGCGTTGGCGGACGCCGCCGAGGCAGCCGGCGTGGCACTCGACGGCGTGCGCCCGGCCGCTGAGCGTCGCGGCGTCGAGCTGCTGCTCGAACAGGCGGCGAGCTCGGTGTGGGTGGCCGCGCACGGCCATGTCGCCGTGCAGGCGCTGCGCCCGCTGCTCGACAACGCCGTGCGGCATGCGCGCCGAGCGGTGACGCTGCGCATCGCGGTCGATCGTGGGCGCGTCACCTTCACCGTCTCCGACGACGGCGACGGGATCCCGCCCGCCGTGGCGGAGGACATGTTCGAGCCGGGCTGGCGGGGAGCCGGCGGCGGCGCCGCAGGGCTGGGCCTGAGTCTCTCGCGCCGCCTGGCCCGGATCTGTGGCGGCGAGGTCACCGCGGTGGCCTCACCGGCAGGCGGGTGCTTCGTCCTGGACCTCCCCGCGGGACACGAGATCCTTCCAGGCGCCGTCCAGGTGGACTGAGGCAGGATCGCGTCCGCGCGTCGCGGTCGATCGGCGGTGAAGGACGACCACGTTCCGCGCGTCCACGTTCCCCCAGTCCAGCAAGGGTGGCCGGATGTACCGTGCAGCGTCAGACAGGTCCATCGTGAACGGGATGCTGAACAGGGTCCCGGAAGTCACGATTTTCTTCTGGATCATCAAGGTCCTGGCAACGACCGTCGGCGAGACCGCCGCGGACTTCCTCAACGACAACCTCGGGCTCGGCCTCACGGGGACGAGCCTGGTGATGGCCGCGTTGCTCGCAGCCGGGCTGGTCGTCCAGTTCAGGCTCAGGCGGTACGTGCCGCCGGTCTACTGGCTCGCGGTCGTCCTGATCAGCATCGTCGGCACCCTGATCACCGACAACCTCGTGGACAACCTCGGGATCAGCCTCGAGGTGACGACCATCGCCTTCGCCGTCGCGCTGGCGGTCACCTTCGTCGCCTGGTACGCGAGCGAGCGGACCTTGTCGATCCACACGATCTTCACCACCAGGCGGGAGACGTTCTACTGGCTGGCCGTCCTGTTCACCTTTGCCCTCGGCACGGCGGCGGGTGATCTCCTGGCGGAGGGGATGGACCTGGGCTACCTGCGCTCGGGGCTCATGTTCGCCGCGGCGATCGGGCTGGTGTACCTCGCCTATCGGGCCCTCGGGCTCAACGAGATCGCGGCGTTCTGGATCGCGTACGTCCTGACCCGTCCGCTCGGCGCGTCCTTCGGCGACTACCTGTCGCAGGACCGTGACGCAGGCGGTTTGGGTGTGGGCACGGTGACCACGAGCGTGGTCTTCCTGGTGGCGATCCTCATCGTGGTCGTCTACCTGACCGTGACGGAGCGCGACCGGACCGAGCTCGTCAGCAGGGAACAGCCTATGACCGAGCCCTGGGCGCTGACGCCTACCGAGCGGCGGTGAGAAGGGACCCCTGAGGCCCTGGGGTGCCGGCCGGAGACGGCCGTTCCATGCTGACTACGGGTGCGGGTGCTCGGTCAGGCGTTGTGGAAGGCGTCGCGTGTGGCGTGCAGGCTGTCGAAGTAGCGGTCGGGCCCGAGCTTGTCGGTCAGCCCGAAGCGATCGAGCTGACGCCGGACGTCGGCGCTCGCCTCGGCGACGGCGACGATGATCCCGCGCTCCTGCAGCTGGCCGGCCAGCTCCAGCAGCGTCTGCGCGCCGGTGTAGTCGACGTCGTCGATCGCTTCGGCGTGGAGGACGAACCAGCGCGGCGGATCGGGGACGTTGACCAGGCTCATGACTTCCTCGGAGAGGCGCTCCGCGTTGGCGTAGAAGATCCCGACGGCGAACCGGTAGATGATCAGACCAGGCTCGGTCACCGCGCCGGGCACGGGCTCGGCCAGCGTGCGCTGTCCCTGCTCGTCCCAGCGCACGACTGCGTCGTGCGGGGCGTAGTGGCGCTTGACGTGCACGAGCAGCGACAAAACGATCGCCAGGATGATCCCCTGCTCCACACCCAGCCCGATGACCACGAGCGCGGTCACCAGCGCGACCCAGAACTCGTCGCGGCGCAGCCCGTAGATCGCCCGCATCCCCCTGACCGCGATCAGCTTGACACCGATCAGGAACACCACCGACGACAGCACGGCGTTGGGCATGTACTGCAGCGGCCTGGTCAGGAACAGCAGGACGAGCGCGACCACGACCGCGGTGGTCAGCTGCGCGACCTGGGTGTGGCTGTCGGCCTCGTCGACCATCTCGGTCTTGGTCGGGCTGCCGTTGACGACGAAGGTGCCGCTCAACCCGGCCGTGATGTTGGCAAGGCCGAGCCCGACCAGATCGGTGTTCTCCTGGAAGCGCTCGTTGTACTTGACGGCGTAGGCGCGCGAGGTCGCCGCGCTCTGGGCCAGGACGACCAGGAACATCGAGATCGCCGTCGGCAGCAGCTGCACGGCGTCCTCATAGGTCAGCCCGCTCGGCAGCCCGATGCTCGGCAGGCCGCCGGGCACCGGGCCGAGCGTGGAGACGTGGTGTGCCTGCAGGTCCAGCGCCCAACTGGCCACGATCGCGCCGACCACCGCGACCAGCCCGCCCGGGATCGTCTTGACCCACCGCTCGAACACGACCAGCAGGGCCAGCACGCACGCCGAGACCAACACCGTCTGCCACGACGCCTGGCCGATGTGGCCCAGCGTCTTGAAGAACTCGATCAGGTTGCCGCTGAAGAACGCAACGCTCGACGTCTGCTCGGGGATCCCCAGCATGCCGCCCACCTGCCCGGTCGCGACCTGGATACCGACGCCGGTCAGGAAGCCGACCAGCACCGTCCGCGACAGGAAGTCGGCCAGAAAGCCGAGGCGGGCAACCCGCGCCAGCCACAGCAGCCCCGCCGTCATCAGCGCGCTCAGGGCGGCCAACGCCACCCACTGCGGCGTCGCCGGCTGCAGCCCGGAGATCCCAAGGGAGGTGATCCCGGCGAACATGATCGCGGCCGTGGCCGAGTCCGCCCCGACGACCAGATGCCGCGACGACCCCAACAGCGCGAAGGCGATGACGGGGAGCAGCATCGTGTACAGGCCGGTGATCACCGGCATCCCGGCGATCTTGGTGTAGCCCATCACCTCGGGGATCGCCAGCGCCGCGAGGGTGATCCCGGCCACGACGTCGGTCCGCAGCCAACCCCGCTGATACGGCCGGATCCCCTCCAGCACCGACACCTAGCGTCCCAAGCCCGAGCGCTCGGCACCCTCCACCGGCAC
>DATFRI010000080.1:0-49578 GCA_035263405.1 Actinomycetes bacterium
GCCCCACCCGGCGGCGGACGGCACTGGTGGCAACGCGTCCACGCAGCCCCAGCGGTTAAGTGAAGCGGACGTCCCGCAGGCCCAGGAGGACAGCCGCGGGTCGTCGGAGCCATCCGGGACGGTCCTGCAGGCGAAAGGCGAGACCCCCGCTCCCCAGCCGGCGCCTGCGGTCCAGATCGCCGACGTGCGCGACTTGGGGGACACCCCCGCCGACGCAGACGCCAGCGGCGCCGTGCTCGTCGCCGATGCCTCCGCCGACATCTTCAGCAACGACTTCCGCACCTGGTCCTGATCCTGGCGCGGGCGGCCGACGCCGGGGCGCGCTACCTGCAGATGCGGGGGGCGTTCGACGGCCGCGAGGGCCGCTGCCTGCCCGGGCCGCGCCGTGCCCCTGTGACCGGTCACAGGATCTCCCCTCGACGACCGGTCACAAAGGGGATCGTCCGGCCAGGCGGTGCCGCTCCGCCTGGCCGGACGGCGGCCTACCCGGCGGGGCCGGAGCTGCCCGCCGCGCCGGATGCCCCCCGGCGGCCGTGTGACACCCCGCCGAGACCGGTCAGCGGGAACCGTGGGGGGTCGACCACGCGGCGGACGCGCCGGGCGGTCGCGGTGGAGAGGTGGTGGTAGCCGAGCCGGTCGGGGATCGCCGTGATCGCCAGGCCGCGCCGGTCGAACTCCCGCGCGGTCTGGTGCTGGTGGTCGTCGACGTGCTCGCCCAGCGCGTGGGTGCGGGGGACGAGCACCGGGCAGTGGCCGGCGCGCAGCGCGGCCAGCGCCGAGCCGGTGCCGGCGTGCGTGACGACGACGTCGGCGGCGCGCATGGCCCGGTCCAGCTCGTGGGCGGGGACCGCCGGCCGGGCCGTGATCGGCAGGCCGGCGGTGTCGGTGCAGCCGGTCTGCCAGAGCGTCTCGACGTCCGGCGGGAGGATCTCGACCAGGCGCTCGAGCAGCCGCCGGAACCCGTAGGTGCGCATCGTGCCGAGGGTGACGACCGCCCGGCGGATCGGCTGCGGCCGGGTCCGCTCGCTGGTCCAGCCGTCCAGGACGCTGCCCGCGTGCCGCCAGCGCCGGTCGGCCCAGCCGGCGTGCTGGGTGTAGAGGTGGATGCCGGGCACGCGGGCGAGCAGCCGGCCGGTCGCCGACGGGCCGAGGACCCGGGTGGCGCTCTCGATGTAGTGCACGCGCGCGCCGGCCGCCCTGGCCAGCGGCAGGAACGACAGCGCCACGCCCGAGCCGGTGCTGATCACCGTGTGGAAGCGGCGGCCGCGCAGCAGGCGCGCGGCCAGGGCGGTGTTGGCCAGCACCCCGCGCACGTCCCTGGGCGCGGTGTAGCGGGCGAACACGACCTCCTCGCCGGCCAGCAGCGAGCGGGCCTGCGGGGTGTCGAAGGTCACCCAGGTCGCCGCGCCGCCCAGGTCCAGGCGGGGCAGGAGCTGGTGGAGCTGGGTGAGGTGCCCCCCGGCGGAGGCCACCAGCAGGCTGCCGGCGCGGCGGCCGGCTGCCGGGGTCGAGCGGGTGTTCGCGCTTGGCACGGGCCACCGCCGGGGTCGCGGGGACGGGGACACGGAGGGGACGGATCGTGACGTTTCAGGCATGAGCGGGCAAGTCGGGGCAGGTCCGGGGACGGACCCGGGTGGTGTCAGACGCCGGAGCGGGCGAACACGGCGGGGATGGTGCGCAGGACGATGAACAGGTCCATGACCAGCGACCAGTTCTCGACGTAGAAGAGGTCGTGGCGGATGTAGTCGGCGAAGGTCGCCTCGTGGCGGCCGGACACCTGCCACAGGCCGGTGAGGCCGGGCTTGACCCGCAGGCGGTTGTGCAGCCAGGGGTCGTACGCGGCGACCTCGCTGGGCAGCGGCGGCCGGGGGCCGACCAGGCTCATGTCCCCGCGCAGGACGTCGAGCAGCTGCGGCAGCTCGTCCAGGCTCCAGGCCCGCAGGACGCGCCCGACGCGGGTCACGCGCGGATCGGCGTGCAGCTTGAACAGCAGGCCGTCGGCCTCGTTGCGGCTGCGCAGCTCCTCCAGGCGCGCCTCGGCGTCGGCGACCATGGAGCGGAACTTGTGGATGGTGAACTCGCGCCCGTCCCGGCCCACCCGCCGCTGGCTGAACAGGACCGGGCCGGGCCCTGACAGCTTGACGGCGAGCGCGCACGCGGCCAGGACGGGCGCGAGCAGCACGACCGCCAGCCCCGCCACCACCAGGTCGAACCCCCGCTTGATGGTCTGCTGGAAGCCGCTGAGGTCGACCCGGCGCAAACCCATCACCGGGATGTCGCCGAAGCGCTGCACGGCGACGCGGTTGGTGGCCACGCCGAGCAGGCCGGTGGAGACGTGCAGCTCGACCGGCAGGCCCTGCAGGTCGCGGTAGACGCGCTCGGCGGTGGCCTCGCTGACCGAGCCGTGGGCGACCAGCACGTCGTCGACCTCCAAGTCCTCCACGACCTCGCGGACGTCGCGGATGCTGCCGACGACCGGCGGGTAGCCGGCGGTCAGCGGGCCGCTCACGCGGTCGTCGTCGAGGAAGCCGACCACGCAGTAGCCCAGCCAGCGGGACGCCTTGGTCACGGAGTCGTACAGCTCGCGGCCCTCGCGGCCGGCGCCGACGATCAGCATGCGGTTGCCGAGCACGCCCGCCGCCCGCAGCCCGCGCAGCAGCCAGCGGTGCAGCGCCCTGGCGCCCAGGGTGGTCAGCGTGCAGGTGCCCCACACCGCCAGCACCCACGAGCGCTGGGTGGGGACCTTGAGCAGGAAGGCGGTGAAGGTCGCGGCGACCGTGCCGGCGGCCGCGGCCTGGAGCACGAGCTTGAACTCGTCGAACGCGTTGAGCAGGCGGCGCGAGTCGTACAGGCCCAGCGTGGCGCCCAGCGCCAGCCAGGTCGCGACGGCGATGGCGGTGAACGTGCTGACGTTGCGGTTGAGCGGCTCGGCGAGCCCGCCGGCGGACAGCCGCTGCTGGATGATCTGGGCGGCGACCAGGCCGCCGAGGATCGCCGTGGTGTCGGCGAGCAGGCGGGTGGCGAGCACGAGCGGGCGGCCGCCGGGACCGCTGAAGCGCGGTCTCGGGCAGCGCGGAGTCGGGAGCGGTTGGATTCGGAGTGCGGAAGCTGAGGCAAGCGGCGACCGGCGCCGCTGTTGAATGGCCATATGCAGCCAAGACCTCCTGGGCGGGACTCGGACCGGTGAGCAATGAGCCCAAAAGGCCGTTCGGCGGGGAGTTGGTGGCTTCACGCCGAAGCGAACCGCGGGGAACGCTACGGCACGGGAACAATTCCGGCGCTCCGTAAAACTACTCACAATTGCGGCAAAGACGTCCGATTCCTGCGAAGTGGGAAGACGACGAGCGCGGCGTACGCGCCGAGTCCGCTGGCGCCCGCGACGGCGAGTTGGAGGAACGGCCCGCTGGGCAGCGCGAGCGCGACCAGGCAGCAGGCGGCGACCACGATCGAGCCGAGCAGGGGGCGGGTCAGCTCGGCGCCGAGGGCGCGGGGACCGATGCCGACCCGCGCGAGCGAGACCGCGAAGGCGGGCACGACCAGCAGCAACGCGACCGCGGCATGCCCGGCCGCGACCCCGCTGATGCCGGCCAGCCGGGCGCCGAGGGCGAGCACGGGGATCAGCGCCAGCGTCCAGGCGCCCTGGAGCCACAGGGTCGAGCGCGACCGGCCGACCGCGACCAGCAGGTCGTAGGCCAGCTCGGCGGCCACACGCGCGGCGCTGAGCAGCGCCAGCCAGCGCAGCGCCCCCGCCGCCGGCGCCCAGCGGTCCCCGTACACGAAGCGGACCAGCGGGTCGGCCATGAGCCCGAGCAGCACGCACACCGGGAGCGTGGCCGTCATCAGCAGGCCGAGCGAGCGCGCGAAGCTGCTGCGCAGCCGGCCGGGATCCTCGACCAGGCGGCTGAACCCGGCCAGGCTGACCCGCCGCACGGCGACCGAGAACACGTTCACCGGCCAGCTCGACAGGTTGAAGGCCAGCAGGTAGAAGCCGAGCGCGACCGGCCCGAGCAGGCTGCCGACGACCACGTAGTCGACGTTCAGCATCGCGAATACCAGCAGGCTGGAGCCGGCCAGCGGCAGCCCGAAGGCGAGCAGCCGGCGGGCCTGCGCGGCGTCGAACCCCGGCCGGAAGCGCGCCGGCGCGAGCAGCACGAACAGCACCGCGGCCACGCCGTTGCCCGCCAGCCGGCCCCACGCCAGGCTCCACGCGCCGTAGCCGGCCACGGCCAGCCAGATCGACAGCACGGTGGAGATCCCGAAGCTGGTGAAGTCGGCCACCATCCGGCGGCCCTGCCGGAACGTGCGCGTGAGCAGGGCGGCCGGCACCGCCGTCGCGCCGTCGATGACCACCCCGGCGCACAGCAGGCGCAGTACCCCGGTCGCCTCCGGCGCGCCCATCGCGGTCGCCAGCCAGGGCGCGGCCACGAAGCACAGCCCGTACAGCCCCACGCTGCCGGCGAGCGCGAGCGTGGTCACCGTCGGCGCGATGCGCTCCAGCTCGCCGGGCCAGCGGACGATCGCGAGGCTGACGCCCAGCTCGTTCATGGCCAGCAGCGCGTTCAGGGCCACCAGGGCGACCGCGAACACGCCGTAGTCCTCGGGGGACAGCAGGCGCGCGAGCACGATGCCGACCAGCACCGTGCCGGCCCTGCCGATGATCGTGTTGAGGAAGCTCCAGCTCAGACCCTTGCGGACCAGCGAGCCGAGCGCGCCCGGCTCGGGGTCCAGCGCCGGGGAGGCGGTCACGGCCGGAACCAGGCCGAGCGGACCGGGCGGCCCGCGTCGACCAGCTCGCCGACCGAGCCCGGCTCCCAACCCGCGTCGCGCAGCCGCGTCAGCAGCAGGTCGGCCGCCCGCGCCCGGTCGAAGCCCGGCTCGGGGGTGGGATCGGCCGGGTCGGTGACGATCCCGTCGTGGAGCAGCAGGATCGCGCCCGAGGCCGCCGCGCCGAGGCCCGCCAGGGCCACGGCTGCAGGGGTCTGCTCGGTCCAGTCGCGCAGGTCGGCGGTCCAGACCACCACCTGCAGGCCGGCGCGGCGGGCGACCAGCCAGGTGCGCACGCTCTGCGCGCCGAAGGCCGGCCGGAACCAGTGGACCGGGCGCTCGACCAGCCGCTCCAGCCGGTCGCGGCCGCCGCGGATCCGCGCCTGCACCTCAGCGGCCGGCAACCGGGTGAGCCGCTGGTGGTCGGCGCCGTGCAGCGCGATCTCGTGCCCCTCCGCCGCGACCCGCCTGGCCAGCCCGGGAGCCTGCTCGGCGCGCCCGGCGAGCATGAAGAACGTCGCGCGGACCCCGTGCCCGGCGAGCGCGTCCAGGATCCCCGGGGTGTGCCGCGGGTCGGGGCCGTCGTCGAACGTGAGCGCCAGCCGCGGCCCGGCCTCCGCCACCGACCGCAACGAGCCCAGCGGCGCCAGCAACGGATCGGCAATTCTGCGGATCCTGACGCGCGCCTGCGGGGACAGCCGGTCCCGTATGGCCCAGTGGGCCGGTCTGCGAGCCATTTCACGAGGAGCCATCCCTGGTAACACCCCAATCGCGGCCAAGTTGTTGCCGAATTGCAACGGAGCACGACTTCTCGTACTCTCGCCCCGCTTCTCCCCCGTCCCCCTCACTCCGAGAGAACGCAGCAGTCGCGATCGAAGGTCGGCCGGTCCTCGTCCGGATCAGGACGAGCCCTTGAGCAACTGGCGGAGAATACCTCGGCACGCTTGACGGCAGGCCGAGCACCGGTCCCGAGCGCCCCCGCGCGCCCCAGCTTCGGAACCGGGACGGTTCGCCGCCTGGGAGCACGAGCGATGCAACCTCGCCACACCCCCCGTCACGTCGGCGGCCCCGAGCACGCCGCGGGGCGGCCCGGGAGCCCGCCCCGCGGCCGGCGCCGGCTGTCCGTCGCCGTGATCCTGGGCGTCACCGTGGGCCTGGTCGCCGGCCTGGCCGTCGCCGCGCAGGCGATGGAGCGGCGGCGGCTGCTGGTGAGCGCCTCCCCCGGCCGCGAGGGCGCCCGGGGGCTGGAGGGCGGGGTCGTGTCGGCGCCGGTCGCGGTGTTCCTCGCGCCGGCCAGCCGCGTGGCCAAGGTCGAGTTCTTCCTCGACGGCAGCCGCACGCCGACGCGGGTGGACAGCGTCGCACCGTTCGACCTCGGCGGGACCGCGCCCGACGGGCGCGCCCGCCTGATCGACCCCGCCAGGTTCGGTCCGGGCTCGCACCGCCTGGTGGCGCGGGTCACCTCCTCGTGGGGTGGCACCCGCCGGGTGGCCGCGGCCTTCCGGACCGGGCCGGGGACGGCCGGTGGTCCGTCCGGGTCTAGGACCGGGACCCAGGCGGACCACACGGCCCCCGGCGTGGTGCCGGCTCCCCGGGTCGGCGCCGGCGCGGGCGTGAGCCCGAGCACGACCACCACCACGACCACCAGGCCCGCGCCGACGACCACCACCCGGCCGCCGGCGACCACCGCCCCGCGCAGCTCGGGCGGGACGCCGGGCTCGGCCAACACCGGCGTGCCGGCCGGGTCCGCGCTGGAGGCGTCCTCCGCGACGACCGTGAGCCGGGCCGGCGCGGTCCTGGAGGGGCTGGACGTGCGCGGCTGCCTGACCATCACGGCCAGCGACGTGACCGTGCGGCGCTCGCGCATCCGCTGCGGCAGCGAGTACCCCGTGCGGGTGTCCGGCGGCGCACGGGGCGTGCTGCTGGAGGACGTCGAGATCGACGGCATGGGCAGCCCCTCGACCACCGCCGTCGGCGGGGACGGGTTCACGGTGCGCCGGGCCGACATCCACGACGTCGGCGACGGCCCCCGCATGGGCGACAACACCGTGCTCGAGGACTCGTGGATCCACGACCTGGCGGCCGGCGGCGGCAGCCACAACGACGGCGTGCAGTCCACCGGCGGGCGCAACATCGTCATCAGGAACAACCGCATCGAGAACCCCGACCAGCAGACGTCCTGCGTCCTCATCGGCGCCGACCTGGGCGACATCGACAACGTCCTGGTCGAGGGCAACCTGCTGAACGGCGGCAACTACACCGTCTACGCGGGCTCCGACCCCGGGTACCGGGCGACCAACATCCGCATCGTCGGCAACCGCTTCGGCCGCGACTTCGTGTTCGGCCCCAAGAGCGTCTCCGGCAGCGGCATCACCTGGAGCGGCAACGTCTGGGCCGACAGCGGCACCACGGTGAGCTGACAGCCACCCCCTGACCACCGGAGATCCGGCACCCACCGGAGATCCCAGGCCCACCAGGGATCCGGCACCCACAGGAGATCCCCGCAGCCCCCGCAGCCAGGGGGGGGTCCGGGGGGGCGGAGCGCAGCGCAGCCCCCCCGGACGATCGTGGTATGGTGCCGTTCGCTTACGAAAGTCGAGATTGCCCTAAACCGGTTCACCTCGTTTCAACCTGCCGGCCGCGCTCGCCCACCCCGGGTCCAGACGACTCCGCTGCTGCGGCGCCGCCGCGCGTCATCGAGGATGGGGGATCGTGGACTTCTTCACGACGCTGCGCATATTGCTGAGCCGCTGGCAGGTGGTCGTGCCCGCGCTCATCCTCACCGCGCTCGCGGCGACCTTCGCCACGCAGACGGTGTCGGCCTCCTACCAGGCCACCGGCGTGATGGTGCTGCTGGGCCCGTCGAGCGCGGCCGAGAAGCTGCAGGGCCAGCTCCAGCCCACCGCCGTCAACCCGTACCTGGAGTTCGGCGGCGCGCTCGACGTCACCGCCGACGTGCTGTCCAAGGTGATGATGAGCGACACCGTGGTCCAGCGGCTGCAGCTTCGCGGC
The DNA here is from genome assembly GCA_035263405.1 of Actinomycetes bacterium. Classification (GTDB taxonomy): domain Bacteria; phylum Actinomycetota; class CALGFH01; order CALGFH01; family CALGFH01; genus DATFRI01. Next base: position 7,777 of record DATFRI010000080.1, read on the forward strand.
GCGACCGCCGAGTACGAGGTGGGCACCGGCTCCGACGGCGGCAGCCCGCTCGTCAACATCATCGCCACCGGCCCGGACCAGAAGGTCGCCAAGCGCACCGTCCAGACGGTGGCGACCGAGCTCCGCCACGAGCTGCAGCGCCGCCAGACCCTGGCGGGCGCGCCTCCCTCCCAGTTCATCCGGGCCGAGCAGGTCACCGTGCCGACCACCGCCAAGCGGCTGATCGGCAACAAGCTGCGCGCGGCGGCCGCCGTGCTCGCGCTGGGCGTCGCGGTCACCTTCAGCGCGGCCTTCCTCACCGAGAGCATCATGGAGCAGCGTGCACGGCGGCGGCGCCTGGCCAGCGCCAGGACCGCCGCCGCCGCGCGCGACCGCCCGGCCGCACCCGGACCCGGACCCGGAACCGCGCCCGGCCCGCAGGGCCCGCAGCCGGCCGCGACGCTGCCGGCGAACGGTGAGCGCAGGGAGCCCGACCGGCCCGACCGGCCCTACGAGCCCGAGGCCCCCTCCCGGTTCCGGGCGCGCGCGAGCAGGTGGTGACCGGGCTGACCGGCGTGGCGCCCGGCACCGCCGTCCGCGCGCGCCCCCGGAAGGCCGAGCGCGCCCGCGACGGCGTCGGCCTGATCACCGCCTACCTGTGCCTGCTGATCGCGGTGCCCTCGCGGCTGGTGTTCAAGCCGCTCGGCGCGGGCGGCACCCCCGCCGCCCTGGTCGCCCTGTTCGGCCTGGTCGCGTGGATAGGCGCATGGATGGTCCCGAGCCGGGGCGTCCCGCACGCCAGGCACCAGCCGGTGCGCTGGGGACTGGCGATGTTCAGCATCGCCGTGCTGGCCAGCTACCTGGCCGGGGTGACCCAGTTCCTGCCCGCGGGGGAGCTGCGCTCGGCCGACCGCGGCCTGATCGCGCTGGCCGCGTGGTCGGGCATCGTCCTGATGGTCGCCGACGGCATCGACAGCCGTGAGCGCCTCGAGCTGGTCCTGCGCCGGTTCGTCATCGCCGCCGCGATCCTCGCCGCCATCGGCATCCTGCAGTTCCTCACCGGCTTCGACATCACCAAGCTGCTCAAGATCCCCGGCCTGTCGGAGAACCAGCCGCTGGCGCTGATCAACCAGCGGTCGTCGTTCCGGCGGGTCGCCGGCACGGCCTCCCATCCCATCGAGTTCGGCGTGGTGCTCGCGATGGCCCTGCCGGTCGCGCTGCACTGCGCGTTCACGGCGGTCCAGGGCCGCCTGTGGCGCTGGGTCGCGGTCGCGCTGATCGGCGCCGCGATCCCCATGTCGCTGTCGCGCTCGGCCATCCTCGGGCTGCTCGCCGCCGCGCTGGTGCTGCTGCCGACGTGGTCGCCGCGGCGCCTGGCGGGCGCGGCGCTGCTCCTGCCGGTGTTCGCGGTCGCGATGAAGGGCGTCGCGCCCGGCCTGCTCGGCACGATCAAGAGCCTGTTCACCGGCCTGCAGTCCGACCCGAGCTTCCAGGGGCGCACCGAGGACTACGCGGTGGTCGGCAAGTTCATCAGCCAGGCGCCCGTGTTCGGGCGCGGGTTCGGCACCTTCAACCCGGGCGACTACGTGCTGCTGGACAACCAGTACCTCGGCACGCTGATCGAGACCGGCATGGTCGGCCTGATCACCCTGCTGCTGCTGTTCCTGATCGGGATCTTCACCGCGCGCGGCGCGCGGCGGCGCAGCAACGACCCCGACTTCCGCGACCTCGGCCAGTCGCTGGCGGCCTCGGTGATGGTGGCCATGGTGAGCTTCGTCACCTTCGACGCGTTCGCCTTCCCCATGGCCACCGGGACGACCTTCCTGGTGATCGGCCTGGCGGGCGCGGCCTGGAGGGTGGCGGTGGAGGCCGAGGATGACTGATCGCGTCCGCGTCGCCGTCGTCTGCTTCAACAGCGCCAGCGTGCTCCCCGGGCTGCTCCACAGCCTGCCGGCCGCGTGCGCCGGGGTGGACTGGGAGCTGGTGGTGGCCGACAACGCCTCCGGCGACGACAGCCTCGCGGTGGTCGCGTCGCGGGCGCCCGGCGCGCAGGTGGTGCGCATGGGCCGCAACGCCGGCTACGCGGCCGGGATCAACGCGGCCGCCGGGCTGCCCGGCGACTTCGGGGCGCTGCTGGCGATCAACCCGGACGTGCGCCTGGAGCCGGGCGCCGTCGGCCGGATGCTGGCGGCGCTGGACGAGCCCGGCACCGGGATCGTGGTCCCCCGCCTGGACGGCGCCGACGGGCGGCTGGTGCCCACGCTGCGGCGGCGGCCGACGGTGCTGCGGGCGCTGGGCGAGGCGCTGCTGGGCGGGGAGCGGTCGGGACGGTTCGCGCCGCTCGGGGAGGTGGTCACCGACCCGCGCGCCTACCGGTCGGCGCGGGTGGCGGACTGGGCCTCCGGGGCGGTGATGCTGGTCTCGGCTGCGTGCCTGGCCGCGACCGGGGCATGGGACGAGTCGCTGCTGCTGTACTCGGAGGAGACCGAGTTCGCCCTGCGGGCCGCCGACACGGGCTTCCGGCTGCGCTACGTGCCGGCGGCGCGGGGCGTCCACATCGGCGGCGACGCGCACCGCTCGCCCATGCTGTGGAGCCTGCTCACGGTCAACCGGGTGCGCCTGTTCGCCCGCCGCCACGGCCCGGTCCGGTCGGCGGCGTTCCGCGGGGCGGTCGTCGCCAACGAGGCGCTGCGCGCGCTGGCCGGCCGGCGCACGAGCCGCGCCGCCCTGGCCGCGCTCCTGCGGCCGTCGCGCCGGCTGACGTCGCTGCCCCCGGCGCCCGCCGCGGCCGGGGCCGGTCCCGGTGGCCGGGACCGGCCCGCCGGCACCGGCGGAGGGGTGGTCCGGTGACGTCGCTGCTGGTGGTGGCGGCGGTGCTGGTCGCGCTGCCCGGGGCCGGCGCGGCGCTGCACCTGGGGCTGCTCGCGGCGGCGTCGCTGCGGTACGCGGAGCCGCGGCCGGCCGGGCCGGTCCCGCGGGTGCGGTTCCTGGTCATGGTGCCGGCGCACAACGAGGAGGCGGTCATCCGCCAGACGCTCGCCGCGATCGGGGCGAACCGCCGGCCGGGCGACCAGGTGATGGTCGTCGCCGACCGCTGCACCGACCAGACCGCGGCGCTCGCCCGCATCCACGGCGCCAGGGTGCTCGAGCGCGGCCCGGACGAGGCGCCCGGTCGTGCGGCCGCGCGGCAGGCGGGGATCGCCGCCGCGCTGGAACGTGACGACTGGGACGCGCTGGTCATGATCGACGCCGACTCGGTGATCGAGCCGGGCTTCCTCACCGCCTGCGAGCGGATGCTCGCGTGCGGGGCGCGGGCCGTGCAGGCGCGCAGCGAGGCGGAGCTGCGCGGGGGGCTGGTCGGCCAGGCGTCGCTGGCCGCGTTCGCGCTCCAGGGGCTGACCATGCCGCGCGGCCGCGACCGGCTCGGGCTGCTGGTCCGCCTGCGCGGGACCGGGATGGTGCTCCGTCGCGAGCTGCTCACCCGCTTCGCGTTCCGCGCCCCCGCGTCCGAGGACCTCTGGTTCAGCCTCGACCTGTGCCTGGCCGGGGTCCTGCCGCGGCACGCGGAGTCGGCCAGGCTGCGGTCGGTCAGCGTGCGCTCCTGGTCGGCGGCGTCCGGTCAGCGGACCCGCTACGAGGCCGGGCGCATCTCGGCCGCCCGCGAGTACCTGCCCAGGCTGCTGGCCAGCCCGACCGCGGCCGCGCTGGAGGCGGCCTGGTGGCTCGCCACCCCGCCGTTCGCCGTCGCCGCCGGCTCGCTCGGCGCCGGGCTGGTCCTCGCGCTGCTCGCCGGGTCGGCCCCGCTCGCCGCCGTGCTCGCCGGCCTGCTGCTCCTGCTCGGCGGCGTCCTGGTCACCGCGCTGGTGCAGGCCAGGGCCGGCCTCGGCACCTGGCTCGCCCTGCTGGCGGCGCCCTGGTACGTGCTCTGGAAGCTCGGCGTCCAGGCGCGCGCGCTGGCCAGCGTGCGCCGCGGCGAGAGCTCCTACGGCCCGACCGCGCGCCGATGAGCCGCCCCGCCCACGGCGCCCCGCCCGCGCGCGCGGCGGGTCCGGTCCAGACCGCGACCCCGCCGGTGCGGCCGGGCCGACCCGCGACCGCGGCCCGACGGCCCCGCACGGCCGGGCCGCCCGGCCCGCGCCGGCCGGGCGGCTGGTGGCTGCTGGTGGCGCTGCTCACGGCGGTGGCCGCGGCGGCGACCGCCCTGGCCGCCGTGCGGTCCCCCGCCGGCCGGCCCGCCCCGACCGCCGCGACCCGGGCCCAGCCGCCCGCCGGCGGGCTCCCGGCGGTGACCCTCCCGATCGCCAGGCGGCCCGCCCGGCCGCCACGACCCGGCCCCGCCACGACCGGCGTGCCGCCCGGGACCGCGCTGCACCCCAGCGGCCCGCTGACCGTCACCGAGGCCGGGGCCGTCATCGAGGGCCTGGACGTCGACGGCCCCGTGGACGTGCAGGCGAGCGGGGTCACCATCCGCCGCTGCCGCATCCGCGGCGGGCCGTGGTGGGGCGTGCGCGTCCACGACGGCGTGACCGGCACCCGGATCGAGGACACCGAGATCGCCCCGGCCACGCCGTCCGGGCAGGTCGACGCGATCCGGGCCGGAGCCGGCTTCAGCGGCGCCCGCCTGGACGTCCACGGCACCTCCGACGGCCTCAAGGCCGGCGGCGGCACCCGGCTGGAGGCGTCGTGGATCCACGACCTGGCGGACGGCCCCGGCGACCACTCCGACGCCGTGCAGGTGCTCGGCGGGGACGGGATCGTGCTGGTCGGCAACGTGCTGGAGGGCGGCAACGCGGCGGTGATGGCCTCGACCGAGCTGGGCCCGATCCGGGGGCTGCGCATCGAGGGGAACTGGCTGAGCGGTGGCGCCTACACCCTCAACGTCCGCGGCGGCCCGCACGGGCTGCCCCTGGGGGTGCGCATCAGCGGCAACCGCTTCGCCCGCGGCGCCACCTACGGCCCGGCCGTGGTCGACGGCCCGCTCGAGCAGACCGACAACAGCTGGGCGGACGGGCGCAGGCTCGATCTCGGCCCGGCGGGGGGACGAAACCGATGACGGCTGACCCGAGTCCGCCCGCGGTGATCGCGGTCGCGCCGCGCGACCCGCTGGCGCCCGGCACCTTCAGTGGCTACTCGGCCCGGCTGTTCGGCAGCATGCGGCGGCACGGGATCGAGGTGCAGCCGCTGGCCTCGCGGCGGCTGCGCTGGTGGGACCTGCCCGCGGCGCTCAACCTGGCGGGGCTGGCGCGGGGGCGCGTCAGCGGGCGGTACGCGCCCCGCATCCGGCCCGACTGGTACTGGTCGCGGGCCGGCTTCGAGCGCTTCTCGCGGCGGCTGCAGACCCGGCTGGTGGGGCTGGCGGAGGCGCCGGTGCTCCAGGTGGGGACGCACGTGCGGGTCGGCCAGCCCGGCGCGGGCGCCTACTGCGTGACCGACTGCACGGTCGTGCAGGCGCTGGAGGGCGGCGAGTTCTCCATCAGCCAGACCTCGCCACGGGTCGCCGACCAGGCGGTGGCGTGCCAGCACGAGGTGTTCGCCGCCTGCGCCAAGGTGTTCACGCTCAGCCGCTGGGCGGCCGCCAGTGTCGTCGCCGACTACGGCATCCCCGCCGAGCGCGTGGTGGTGGTCGGCGCGGGCGCCAACCTCGCCGAGCCGGTGGAGCGGCGTCCGGATCCGGCCCGCCCGCTGCTGCTGTTCGTCGGCCGGGACTGGCAGCAGAAGGGCGGGCCGCTGCTGCTGGAGGCGTTCGGGCTGCTGCGGGGCGGCCTGCCGGCGCTGCGGCTGGCCGTGGTCGGCTGCTCGCCGGCCCTGCGCGACCCGGGCGTGGAGGTCGTCGGCTACCTGCCCGGCGGCGACCCCGACGCCCGCCGCCGGCTGGCCGACCTGTACGCGCGGGCGAGCTGCCTGGTGCTGCCGTCGCGGTTCGACTGCTTCCCCAACGTCCTGCTGGAGGCGCAGCTCGCGGGCGTGCCGGTGGTCACCCTGGCCGGCCAGGGCCGGCCGGAGGCGCTGGCCGACGGCCGCACCGGGCGGCTGGTCCACCAGGAGCGCCCGGAGGCGCTCGCCGCCGCGGTCCAGGAGGTGCTCGACGACGAGCGCGGCCCGCGGCGGATGAGCCCGGCCGCCCGCCGGCTGGCCGAGGAGCGCTTCACCTGGCCCGCCGTGGTCGACCGCGTGCTCGCCGAGATGGGCGTCCCCGCCCCCCCGCACCAGCAGGTGCCAGGTTGATGCCCCCCCGCAGCGCGGGGGAGGCGCGGGGGGGTCCGGGGGGGCGGAGCGCAGCGCAGCCCCCTCGGTCGGACTCGGACTCGGACTGGGACGGGCTGGTGGTGCTGCACGCGGCCAACTCCTGGGACAGCGTGAAGTTCGCCGACCAGCACCTCGCGGAGGCGCTCAGCCGGCTGGTGCCGGTGCTGTACGTCGACCCGCCGATCTCGCTGCTGACGCCGCTGCGCCGGCCGGCGGCGCGCGCGGCGCTGCGGTCGCCGCGGCTGCGGCTGCTCGCGCCCGGGCTGGCCCGGCTGACCCCGCTCGCGCCGCCGGGGATGGAACGCCCCGGCATGGCCGCGCTCACCACCCGGCTGGTCCGCCGCGCGATGGGGGCGGCCGCGCGGGAGCTGGTCGGGCCGCGAGGGCGCGTGCGCGCGCTGGTCGCGTGCTCGGTGCTGGTCCGCACGCTCGGTGCCTGCGGCGAGGAGCTGAAGGTGTACTGGGCGCAGGACGACTTCGTCGGCGGCGCGGAGCTGTTCGGCACCTCGGCGGGGCGGATCCGCCGGGGGGAGGCGCGGCTGGCCGCCGCCGCCGAGGTGATCGTGGCCTCCAGCCCGACCGTCGCCGAGGCCTGGCGGTCGCGCGGGCGCGAGCCGGTGCTGATCCCGTTCGGGTGCGACGCCGCGGGGTTCGCCGGCACCGACCGGGCGTCGCTGCCCGCCGACGCGGCGATGCCCGGCCCGGTCGCGGGGTTCGTGGGGCACCTGGGCGAGCGGATCGACCTGCGCCTGCTCGAGGCCGTGGCGGAGACGGGCTGCTCGCTGCTGCTGGTGGGGCCGCGCCATCCGCGCTTCCAGCTCGAGCGGATGGGGCGGCTGCTGGCCCGGCCGAACGTGCGCTGGGTGGGGGCCAGGCCGTTCGAGGCGCTGCCGGGCTACCTGCGCGCGATCGACGTGGGGCTGGTGCCCTACGCCGACAGCGAGTTCAACCGCGGCAGCTTCCCGCTCAAGACCCTGGAGTACCTGGCCGCGGGCCGGGGAGTGGTGGCGACCGACCTGCCCGCCATCCGCTGGCTCGGGACCGGGCTGATCCGGGTCGCGGCCGAGCCGGCCGCGTTCGCCCGGGAGGTGACGCAGGCGCTGGGCGAGCCGCGGACGGCGGAGCTGGCCGCCCGCCGCCGCGCGTTCGCCGCCGAGCACGGCTGGGACCGCCGCGCCGAGGCGTTCGCCAGGGCGCTCGGGGTCCCGGCCGCGCAGCCCTCCGCCAGCCCTCCGGCCTGGCCGTGACCTGATTGCAATGTTCGACCGGCACCGAGGTCAGCGGCCTGCCCAAGGCCGATTTTCGGATTCGCTTACGTAATTCTCCATATGTGCGACCCGTCGGTCCGCTCTTAGCCTGCGATCCGGTCCAGGTGGTCCATTCCCGACTTTGGTGTCCCCTGCACCGGTGGGCGGCCTGGTCCGCAGTCGTCTTCGACGGCGCAACACCGGTCCTAGCAGTCTGAGATTGCTGGCCCTCCCGCGATCACCGGGGAGGGCCTGAAAGGCGCCATCATGACGCTCGTTGCCCGTGTGCTCCGCTCCGGGGTGCGCGCACCCGCCTCCGCCGTCCTCGTCGCCGTGCTCGTGCTCGCCGGCCTGGCCCTGACGGTCGGCAAGGCGTCCGCGGCCGGTCCCTGCGACCCGCCGGTGACCAGCCCGATCGCCTGCGAGAACTCGCTGCCGGGGACGCCGCAGAGCGACTGGGACACCTCCGCGGGCGGAAGCGCCAACATCGAGGGCTTCGCGACCGACATCAGCGTCAACAAGGGGCAGACGGTCCACTTCAAGGTCAAGACCTCGGCCCACAACTACACCATCGAGATCTTCCGGATGGGCTACTACCAGGGCAACGGCGCCCGCAGGGTGGCCACGATCCAGCCCTCCGCCTCCCTCCCGCAGAGCCAGCCCAACTGCTCCAGCAACAGCTCGACCGGGCTGGTCGACTGCGGCAACTGGGCGGAGTCCGCCTCCTGGGCGGTGCCGTCGACCGCGGTATCGGGGATCTACTTCGCCCTGCTCACCCGGACCGACACGCAGGACACCAACCACATCCCGTTCGTCGTCCGCGACGACGCCAGCCACTCCGACCTGCTCTTCCAGACCGCCGACACGACCTGGCAGGCGTACAACCGCTGGGGCGGCAGCAGCACCTACACCTCCGACAGCCTGCCCCAGGGCCGCGCCTACAAGGTCAGCTACAACCGGCCGTTCACCACCCGCAAGTGCTGCGACGAGGACTTCGTCTTCAGCATGGAGTACCCGATGGTCCGCTGGCTGGAGGCCAACGGCTACGACACCACCTACACCACCGGCGTCGACAGCGACCGGCGCGGCAACCTCATCACCCAGCACCGGGTGTTCCTGTCCGTCGGCCACGACGAGTACTGGTCCAAGCAGCAGCGGGCCAACGTCGAGGCCGCCCGCGACGCTGGCGTGCACCTGGCGTTCTTCAGCGGCAACGAGGTCTTCTGGAAGACCCGCTGGGAGAACTCCGTCGACGGCACCAACACGCCCTACCGCACCCTGGTCGTCTACAAGGAGACCAAGGCCAACGCCAAGATCGACCCGTCGCCGGAGTGGACGGGGACCTGGCGCGACCCGCGCTTCAGCCCGCCGTCCGACGGCGGCCGGCCGGAGAACTCGCTCACCGGGACCATGTACATGGTGGACTGCTGCGCGTTCCCGCTGAAGGTGCCGGCCGAGGACGGCAAGATGCGCTTCTGGCGCAACACCAGCGTCGCCAACCTGGCCGCCGGCCAGACCGCCACGCTCGCCGAGAACACCCTCGGCTACGAGTGGGACACCGACGCCGACAACGGCTTCCGTCCCGCCGGGCTGATCCGGCTGTCGACCAACACCGAGTCGACCCCCTACGTGCTGCAGGACTACGGCTCCACCACCGGCCAGGGCACCGTCACCCACCACCTGACCCTGTACAAGGCGCCCAGCGGCGCCCTGGTGTTCGGTGCCGGCACGATCCAGTGGTCCTGGGGGCTGGACAACGTCCACGACCCCAGCCGCAACCAGACCGTGCCCAACCCCGACGTGCGCATGCGCCAGGCGACCGTGAACCTGTTCGCCGACATGGGCGTGCAGCCGGCCACCCTGCAGTCGGGCCTGACCCAGGCGACGCCGTCCCCCGACACCGTCGCCCCCACCGCCACCGTGACCTCGCCGTCGGCCGGCACCAACCTGCACGTCGGCCAGCAGGTCACCGTCTCGGGCACCGCCACCGACGGCGGCGGCGGCCGGGTCGGCGGGGTCGAGGTCTCCACCGACGGCGGCCAGACGTGGCACCCGGCCAACGGCCGCGGCAACTGGACGTACTCGTGGACCGCGAGCGGCCTCGGCTCGGTCCAGATCAAGGCCCGCGCGGCCGACGACAGCGCCAACCTCGGCCCGGCCAGCGCCGGCGTGGCCGTCAACGTGACCTGCCCGTGCACGATCTGGTCCCCCTCGGCGACCCCGAACACGCCGTCGGACAGCGACCCCAGCGCGATCGAGATGGGCCTCAAGTTCCGCGCCGACGTGGACGGCTTCGTCAACGGCGTCCGCTTCTACAAGGGCACCGGCAACAACGGCACCCACACCGGCAGCCTCTGGTCGTCGACCGGCACCCGCCTGGCGACCGCGACGTTCTCGGGCGAGACCGCCACCGGCTGGCAGGAGGTCAGCTTCGCCAACCCGGTCCCGGTCAACGCCGGCACCACCTACGTGGCCAGCTACTACGCGCCCAACGGGCACTACGCGGCCGACGCCAACGCGTTCGCCGGGGCCGGGGTGGACACCCCGCCGCTGCACGCGCTCAAGTCGGGCGTGGACGGTGTCAACGGCGTGTTCCACTACGGGACCGGGGGCGGCTTCCCGACCAGCTCGTTCAGCGACGCCAACTACTGGGTGGACGTCGTCTTCGACACCACCACCGGCCCGGACGTCAACCCGCCGCGCGTCATCGGCCAGACCCCGGCGCCCGGGGAGACCGACGTGGCCGCCTCCACGACCGTGAAGGCCACCTTCAGCGAGGCCGTCACCCCCTCGTCGGTCGGCTTCTCGGTCAAGGACCCGGGCGGCGCGTCCGTCGCGGGCTCGACCGCCTACGACGCGGCCAGCCGCACCTCCACGTTCACCCCCGGCGCCGCGCTGCACGACGGGACCATCTACACCGCGACCGTCAGCGGCGCGACCGACGCCGCGGGCAACACCATGACCCCGCCGGTGAGCTGGACGTTCACCACCGCCGGGCCGAGGGTGTGCCCGTGCACGATCTTCAGCGACGCGTCCACCCCGGCCGTGCCCGCCGACAGCGACGCGACGGCGGTCGAGCTGGGGGTGAAGTTCCGCACCGACGTCAACGGGTTCATCGGCGGCGTGCGCTTCTATAAGGGCACCGGCAACACCGGCACCCACACCGGCAGCCTCTGGTCGGCGACCGGCACCCGCCTGGCCACGGCCACCTTCAGCGGTGAGAGCGCCACCGGCTGGCAGCAGGTCGCGTTCAGCTCGCCGGTCGCGGTGACCGCCAACACCACCTACGTGGCCAGCTACTACGCGCCCAACGGGCACTACGCGTTCACCAGCAACGGGTTCGGCGCCGCCGGCGCTGGGACCTCCCCGATCCGGGCGCTGGCCAACGGCGTCGACGGCGGCGACGGCGTGTACCGCTACGGGACCGGCGGCGGCTTCCCGACCAGCTCGTTCAACGCCAGCAACTACTGGGTGGACGCGATCTTCGACACCACCGGCGGGCCGCCCGACACCACCCCGCCGACGGTCGCCAGCAAGACGCCCGCGGCCGGCGCGACCGACGTGCCCGTGTCCGACGACGTGACCGCCACGTTCAGCGAGCCGGTCGGCGCGACCTCGATCAGCTTCACGCTCCAGGACTCCGCCGGCACCCAGGTCGCGGCCACCACCAGCTACGATGACGCCACCAGGAAGGCCACGCTCGACCCGAGCGCCGCCCTGGTCGCCGGGCGGACCTACACCGCGACCGTCAGCGGCGCGACCGACGCCGCCGGCAACGCGATGACCGCGCCCGTCACCTGGTCGTTCACGACCGCGACGGCGAGCTGCCCGTGCTCGGTCTGGTCCGGCTCGACCACGCCGGGGACCCCGGCCAGCTCCGACACCGACGCGATCGAGGTCGGGGTCAAGCTGCGGCCCGACGACGACGGCTGGGTCACCGCGATCCGGTTCTACAAGGGCAGCGGCAACACCGGCACCCATACCGGCAGCCTGTGGTCGGCGACCGGCACCCGCCTGGCGCTGGCGCTGTTCGAGAACGAGACCGCCAGCGGCTGGCAGCAGGCCACCCTCGACCAGCCGGTGCACGTCACCGCGGGCACCACCTACGTGGCCAGCTACCACGCGCCCAACGGGCACTACGCGGTCGACAGCGGGTACTTCACCAACCAGGGCGCCGGCAGCGGCCCGGTGCGCGCGCTCAAGTCGGGGACCGACGGCGCCAACGGCGTGTTCCGCTACGGCGGCCCGTCGAACTTCCCGACCAGCTCCCACCTGGACAGCAACTACTGGGTCGACGTGGCCTTCACTACCACCCAGCCCGCGCCGGACACGACCGCGCCGACGGTCACCACCAAGGTGCCCGCGGCCGGCGCCACCGGCGTCGCCGCCACCAGCAGCGTGAAGGCGACCTTCAGCGAGCAGGTCACCGACACCTCGGTCGCGTTCGGCCTCAAGACGGCGGGCGGCACCGCCGTGCCGGCCGCCGTCAGCTACGACCCGCTCACCCGCACCGCCACGCTCGACCCCGACAGCAGCCTGGTCGCCGGGGCGACGTACACGGCCACCGTGAGCCAGGCGACCGACCTCGCCGGCAACTCGCTCGCGGCGCCGGTGAGCTGGTCGTTCACGGTCGCGTCGGCCGGTTGCCCGTGCTCGATCTGGCCCAGCTCGACCGTCCCGAACAACACCTCGAGCAGCGACAACGCGGCCATCGAGCTCGGCGTCAAGTTCCGTACCGACGTCGACGGCCTCATCACCGGCATCCGCTTCTACAAGGGCAGCGGCAACACCGGCACCCATACCGGCAGCCTGTGGACGACCGGCGGCACCCGCCTGGCCACGGCCACGTTCTCCGGCGAGACCGCGACCGGCTGGCAGGAGGTCACCTTCTCCAGCCCGGTCCCGGTGACCGCGGGGACCACGTACGTCGCCAGCTACTACGCGCCCAACGGCGGCTACGCCTACACCAATGGCGGCTTCGCCTCGAGCGGCGCCGGGAGCGGCCCGGTACGGGCGCTGCGCAACGGCACCGACGGCGGCAACGGGGTGTACCGGTACGGTACCGGCGGCGGGTTCCCGACCAGCTCGTTCAACTCGACCAACTACTGGGTGGACGTTGTGTTCACGACCTCATGACCGGCGGGGGTGCCGCGCAGGAAGGAGCGTTCGTGGAGCCAGTGCGGGTCGCGGTCGTCGGGGCGGGATACTGGGGGCCGAACCTGGTCCGCAACTTCTCCACCTGCCCGGCGACGGAGCTGCGGGTGGTGTGTGACCTCGACGTCGAGCGCGCGAGCAGGGCCGTGGGGCGCCACAGCACCGTGGCCGTCACCGGCGCGCTCGAAGAGGTCCTGGGCGACCCCGCCGTGGAGGCGGTGGCGGTGGCGACGCCGGCGCGGACCCACGCGGAGGTCGCGCTCGCGGCGCTGGACGCCGGCAAGCACGTCATGGTGGAGAAGCCGCTGGCGTCCTCGGTCGCCGACGGCCGCAAGCTGGTGGAGGCCGCCGCGGGCCGGTCGCTGGTGCTGATGTGCGACCACACCTACTGCTACACCCCCGCGGTCCGCAAGATCCGCGAGCTGGTGCGCGGCGGCGAGCTGGGCGAGATCCAGTGGGTCGACTCGGTGCGGATCAACCTCGGCCTGGTGCAGCGGGACGTGGACGTGCTCTGGGACCTCGCCCCGCACGACCTGTCGATCCTGGAGTTCATCCTCCCCGAGGGCCGCGAGCCGCTGGCGGTGGCGGCGCACGGGGCGGACCCGATCGGCGCGGGCCGGTCGTGCGTCGGCTACCTGACGGTGCCGCTGCGCGGCGGGGCGATCGCGCACGCGCACGTGAACTGGCTCAGCCCGACCAAGATCCGCACCACCGTGATCGGCGGGTCGCGCCGCACGCTGGTGTGGGACGACCTCAGCCCGAGCCAGCGCCTGTCGGTCTACGACCGGGGCGTGGACCTCGACGGGGAGCGGCTGACCGGGGAGCTGCGGCGCGAGGCGATGGTGTCCTACCGTACCGGCGACATGACCGCGCCGGCGCTGCACGAGTCCGAGGCGCTGCAGGGCGCGGTGACCGAGTTCGCCGGCGCGATCCGCGAGCGCCGCGCGCCGCTCACCGACGGCGAGGCGGGACTGCGGGTCCTGCGGATGCTCGAAGCCGCCTCGGAGAGCCTCGGCTGGGGCGGCACGCTGGTGCCGCTCGGGAGCTGGCGGTGAGCGGCGTCGCCCTGCGGGGCGCGCGCGTCCTGGTCACCGGCGGCGCCGGGATGATCGGGTCGACCATCGCCGAGCAGCTCGTGGCGGCCGGCGCCGGCGAGATCGTGGTGCTGGACAACCTCGTCCGCGGCCGGGTCGACAACCTCGCCGGCGCGCTCGGCTCCGGTCCGGTCACCCTCGTCAAGGGCGACATCCGCGACGCGGCGCTGCTGGCCGACCTCACCCGCGGGATCGACGTCGTCTTCCACCAGGCGGCGATCCGCATCACCCAGTGCGCCGAGGAGCCGCGGCTGGCGCTGGAGGTGCTGGCCGAGGGCACCTTCAACGTGCTCGAGGCGGCGGCCGCCGCTGGCGTCGGCAAGGTCGTGGCCGCGTCGTCGGCCTCGGTGTACGGGCTCGCCGAGCAGTTCCCGACGCCGGAGTCGCAGCACCCCTACGCCAACCGCACGATCTACGGCGCCTGCAAGGCCTTCGACGAGGGCCTGCTGCGCAGCTTCCACGAGATGCGCGGGCTGGAGTACGTCGCCCTGCGGTATTTCAACGTGTACGGCCCGCGGATGGACATCCACGGCGTCTACACCGAGGTGCTGGTGCGGTGGATGGAGCGGATCGAGCGCGGTGAGCCCCCGCTGATCCTGGGTGACGGCTCGCAGACGATGGACTTCGTGTACGTCGACGACGTCGCGCGGGCGAACCTGCTCGCGGCGCGGTCGGACGCGAGCGACGACGTCTTCAACGTCGCCAGCGGCACCGAGACGAGCCTGGTCGGGCTGGCCGAGGCGCTGCTGCGCGTGATGGGGTCGGACCTGCCGCTGGAGCACGGGCCGGCCCGGGCGGTCAACCCGGTCTCCCGGCGCCTGGCGGACACGCGCCACGCCGCCGAGCGGCTCGGGTTCCGCGCCGAGGTCGGGCTGGAGGACGGGCTGCGCCGCCTGGTCGGCTGGTGGCGTTCGGAGCGGGGCGCGACAGAGGGGACATGGACCGCATCCCGGTGATCGTGCCCTGGCTCGGGGCGGAGGAAGCCGAGGCGGCCAGCAACGCGATCGCGTCCGGCTGGATCGCGCAGGGTCCGCGGGTGGCCGCGTTCGAGCGGGCGTTCGCGCGCGCGGTCGGCGGCCTGCACGCGGTCGCCCTGTCCTCGTGCACGGCCGCGCTGCACCTGGCGATGGTGGCGGTCGGCGTGAGGCCGGGGGACGAGGTGGTGGTCCCGTCGCTGTCGTTCATCGCCACCGCGAACGCGGTCCGCTACGTGGGCGCCACGCCCGTCTTCGCCGACGTCGACGGGCGGACCGGCAACCTGAGCGCCGAGACGGTCCAGCCGCTGCTGACCGAGGCGACCAAGGTCGTGCTGGTCGTCCACCAGGGCGGCGTGCCCGCGCCGCTCGACGAGATCCGCGCGCTCTGCGAGCCGCTCGGGATCGTGGTGCTGGAGGACGCCGCCTGCGCGGTCGGCTCGACCTACGACGGCCGCCCCGTCGGGGACGCCAGCGAGCTGGCGGTGTTCAGCTTCCACCCGCGCAAGCTGCTCACCACCGGCGAGGGCGGGATGCTGCTGACCACGCGCCTGGAGTGGGCGGAGCGGGCCAGGCGGCTGCGCGAGCACGGCATGAGCGTGAGCGCGGCCGCGCGGCACGCCAGCGGCTCGGTGGTGCTCGAGGAGTACGTGGAGACCGGCTGGAACTACCGCATGACCGACGTGCAGGCGGCGGTCGGGCTGGTCCAGCTCGGCAAGCTCGGGGAGCTGGTGTCGCGCCGGCGGGAGCTGGCCGGCCGGTACCGGCAGCGGCTGGCCGAGGTCGACGGGCTGCAGGTCGTCACCGACCCTCCCTGGGGGACGACCAACTACCAGTCGTTCTGGGTCGTGCTCCCCGAGGGCTTCCCGGTCGGCCGCAACGAGCTGCTGCAGCGGCTGCTCGACGAGGGCGTGTCCGCCCGGCGGGGCATCATGGCGGCGCACCTGGAGCCCGCCTACGCGGACGTCGCGCACGGACCGCTGCCCGAGACCGAGCGGCTGACGCGCCGCTCGCTGATCCTGCCGCTGTTCCACCAGCTCACCGAGGCGCAGCAGGACCACGTGGTGGACGTCCTGGTGCGCGCGGCCAACGGGTCCGGATGATCCCGCCCGGCCCGGACCGCGAGGACCGGGCCCGGGGCAGACCGGCCGGGCGCCTGCCGGCCCGGGCCGAACGGCTATGATCCCGCTCGGCTTGCAGGCGAGTGCCGTCGCGACGGAGGAGGGGGCATGCGGATCCTGGTCTACCCGCACGAGCTGTCGGTCGGCGGGAGCCAGCTCAACGCCGTCGAGCTGGCCGCGGCGGTCAGGGACCTCGGCCACGAGGTCGCCGTGTTCGGCGTGCCCGGCACCCTCGCCGAGCGCGTCGAGGAGCTGGGGCTGGAGCTGGTCCCCGCGCCCGACGCCCGGCGGCGGCCGTCCCCCGAGGTCCTGCGGCGGCTGGTCGAGACGGTCAAGGCCCGCAAGGTCGATCTCGTGCACGGCTACGAGTGGCCGCCGGCCCTGGAGGCCTGGTACGGCCCGCAGGTGATGGCCGGCGTCCCGACCGTCGCCACCGTCCTGTCGATGGGCGTCGCCCCGTTCCTGCCCCGGTCCATGCCCCTGCTGGTCGGCACCGAGCAGCTCCAGCGCAGCGCGGCCCGCCGCTTCACCCGCGTGGGGCTGATCGAGCCGCCCGTCGACACCCACGCCAACCACCCCGACGTCCCCGCCGACGAGCTGCGCAAGCAGTACGAGCTGGATCCCTTCTGCTTCACCGTGGTGATCGTCTCCAGGCTGGCGGCCGACCTCAAGCTGGAGGGCATCGAGCGCACCATCCTCGCCGTCGGGCAGCTGGCCGGGCAGCTCCCGGTCAGGCTGCTGGTGGTCGGCGACGGGCCCGCACGCGAGCAGGTCGCCGCGCTCGCGGCCGAGGTCAACGCCGAGCGCGGCCCGGACACCGTGGTCCTCACCGGGGAGCTGCTCGACCCGAGGCCGGCGTACGCGGTCGCCGACGTCGTCCTCGGCATGGGCGGGTCGGTCCTGCGCGCGCTCGCCTTCGCCAAGCCGGCCATCGTGCTGGGCGAGGACGGCTTCTCCGAGATCCTGGAGCCCGACTCCGTCGGCCAGTTCCTGTGGCACGGCTTCTACGGTCTGGGCGACGGGAACCTCGGGACCGAGCGGCTGGAGGACCAGCTGTGCACCCTGCTGACCAGCCCGACGCTGCGCAAGCAGCTCGGCCGCTTCTCCCGCCAGCTGGTCTGCGGGCGGTACAGCCTGACCGGCGCCGCCGAGACGCTGGAGGAAGTCTACGAGACCGTCCTGCGCGGGCCGGTGCCGCGGCTCGGCGCCCTCGCCGAGGCGCCGTTCACCGGCGCGCAGCTCGCCCGCTACAAGCTGACCAGGCGGCGCGCGCGCCGGCAGGGTCAGGTCCCGACCGACGACTTCAACGCCCGCCCGGTGCTCGAGCCGATGCCGCCCGGCCAGCCCGTCGGCGAGTAGCCGGGTGGAGAGGTCCCCGGCGAGTGGACGGCCGGCGCCGGCGCGGCCGGCGGCGGGACGGACGCGAGCGCCTTCGGCGGCGACCCGCTCGCCGGCGGCTGGGACCCACCCGGCGGCACGGACCTCGCCGGTGGCGCCGGGAGCCTGCCCGGCTGACCGCCGGTGTCCGAGCTCCTCCCCTGGAGAAGGGCCCTGGGTCGAACCCGGTGGCGTGCCCGGCCGTTCAGCTCGTGGACGGCGCCCCCGTGCTCCTGCGGGCCGTTCAGCAGGCGAGGCCGCTGGGGGCGGTGGCGACCAGCGGCTCGGCCGGCGGGATCGCGTCGCTGGCCGCGGGCGCGCCGGTGCTGCCGCCGAAGTTCTGCGTGGCGTACACGCGGTCGCCGTCGCAGACCACGCCGATGCCGACGGCGTCGAACCCGGGCTGGAGCATGTTCTCCCGGTGCCCGTCGGAGCGCATCCAGAGGATGTGCAGCTCGCGGGCCTGGTCGGGCCCGTTGGTGTAGGCGATGTTCTCCCCGACGCGGATCCGGTTGCCGACCAGGGCCTTGCGCAGGTCGGGGCGGTGCTCGAACTCGTCGGTCTGCGCCATGTGCGCCGACCAGTCCCTGGCCATCGAGGCCAGCGCCGGGTCCCAGCGCAGCGCCGCGAGCCCGCGCGCGCGGCGCTCGGCGTTGAGCCTGCCGAGGAGGTCGTCGGCGATGCGCTGGGTGATCGGGTTGGCCGGCAGGGCCGAGGTGCTGGTGGAGCCCTGCTTCGCGGCGCCGCCCCGGGCCGGCGGGCGGGTGGTGGTCGTGGTGGTGGAGGTGGTCGGCGCCGCCGGCCCGCTGCCGCCCGGCAGGCGGCCGGTGTCCAGCAGCGGCTCCCGCTCGCCGTCGGGGTCGCCGCGGTCGTCCCAGGCCGTGCTCCCCGCGCGGCGCAGGGCGCGCTTGACCTGGGCGGGGGTGGCGTTCGGCTGGCGCGCGGCGACCAGCGCCGCCGCGCCCGCGACGTGCGGGCTGGCCGTGGACGTGCCGCTCATGCGCCCGTACTTCCCGCCCGGCAGGGTCGACAGGATGCAGGTGCCGGGCGCGATCAGGTCCACGGCCGGCCCGAAGTTGGAGAAGCGCGCCCTGGTGTCGTCCGAACCGCCCCCGGCGCAGCGCGGGAGGGTCCCGCCGCCGGCGTCGCCGTCGTAGTCGGCCAGGGCGGAGACGGTGACCACCTCGCCGTAGCCGGCGGGGACGTACCGGCCGGCGTCGGCGTCGGCGTTGCCCGCGGCGGCCACGAACGTGACGCCCGCCTTCACCGCGCGGCAGATCGCGTCGTGGAGGGGGTCGTCGCGGCCGCAGGCGCGTCCCGGGTCGACCCGGGCGAGCCCGCCGAGGCTCATGTTGGCGACCTCGACCACGTCCGCGTTGGCCGTCACCCAGTCGACCGCGCAGATGAGCGAGGAGGTGCTGCCCGTGCCCTTGCGGTCGAGCGCCCTGATCGCCCACAGGCGGGCGCCCGGCGCGACACCGACCACGCCGCGGCCGTCGTCCTTGGCCGCGATCGTGCCGGCCACGTGCGTGCCGTGGCCGCTGCGGTCGGTGAACCCGCCCTCGCCGGTGCAGTCCACCCCGCCGGCCACGTCCAGGTCGGGATGGTGGCTGTCGACGCCGGTGTCGATCACGGCCACGTCGGCGTCGACCGTGCCGCGGCCGTCGCCGGAGCGGGCCGGGGACCGGTCGGCGTCCACCCGGTCGACGCCGTCCGGCAGCGTCTGCTTCGACGCCTCGACCAGGGTGTCGGGCAGGACGGCGGCGACGCGGGGATCGGTCCGCGCGCGTGCCCGCCCTCCGGGGCCGAGGATGCCGGCGAAGCCCTGCAGCGCGGACCCGAACAGCATGTCGACCTTGGCGCCGTCGCGTTGGCGGTACTCGTCGGCGACGGCCCGTGGCGAGGACGCGGCATCCTTGAGCACGACGATCGAGCGCCCGCTGCGCAGGGAGAGCGCCCCGAGCGGCTGGTCGGGCCCGCGCAGGGCGGCGGCGCTGCTGTCGCCGAGCGAGACGGCCCTCCCGATCGCCGGCGCGGCCTGCGCGAGCCCGTTCGCGCGGTCGTCCCGGGTGACGACGGGGACCAGCACGGCGGCGGCGGCCGCGAGCGCGATCACGACGCCGGCCGCCAGCCCCCCGGCGCGGACCCGCCAGGCTTCCGGCCGGGCCTGCCGTCCCGGTTGGCTGCTGCTGGGCATCGTCGATCCTTCCAGGGGGCACCGCGACCGCGTCGGCCCGGCGTGGGCCGGCAGCGGCGGCGGGGGATCTGAGCGCGGTTGCTGGCCTGGACCGTCTTCGGGGGTAAGACGGTGGTCGGCCGGATTCACGCTCCCAAGCGGCGGCGTGAAAGTCAAGCCGGAGGCGCGCCGCCACCGGCCACGTACCAGCGGTCCAGCCAGGCGCCGAGATCTCCGACGGCGCCGGCAGGACCCTGCCAGCCGATGTGGCCGTCGGGACGGATCAGGACCAGGCGCGGCGCGCGTGCGCGGTAGCGCTCGTGCACCGCCCGCTCACCGCTCGGCACCAGGTGGACCCGCACCGCGACCCGGTACCGTCCGAGCAGCTCCTCCAGCCGCGCCACCAGGTCCCCGGACCGGGTGTCGACCGGGGACCCGCTGCCGCTCAGGTCCCCGGACCCCTCCAGCACCAGCAGGTGGTGGTCGGTGCCGTCGAGGAGCTGGTACAGGCTCGTGCGGCCGGCTGCCGGCAGCTCCAGCCAGGCGTGCGGGGCGCGGTCGCCGGGCCGGGGTCCCCGGCGGCCGGCGGCCGGACCGGCCACAGCGGGGCTGCGGCGGTAGCCGATCCACGTCTGGCTGAACAGCCGGGACAGCAGGCTGCGGGCCACCCCCGCGCGCACCAGCACCCGCAGCAGCCGCGGCAGCAGGTGCAGCCTGAGCTGCTGCATCACCCGGTTGGGGGAGGCTTCGGCCTCGAAGCCGCGGTCGGAGCCGCCGACCACCGCGCGCGCCGCCGCGCCCCGCTCGGCCTCGTAGCTGTCCAGCAGCTCGGGCCGGGCCAGGCCGGCGGCGACCAGGCCGAGCTTCCAGCCGAGGTTGTAGCCGTCGCCCATGGCGAGGTTGAGGCCCTGCCCGCCGGCCGGGCTGTGGACGTGCGCCGCGTCGCCGATCAGGAAGCAGCGCCCGAGCCGGAAGCGGTCGGCCATCCGGCGGTGCGTGCGGTACAGCGCCGTCCAGTCCACCCCGGTCAGCTCGGTGTCCATGAAGAAGTACCGGTCGAACCAGTCCTGGAGGTCGGCGAGGCCGACCGTGCCGCCCTCGGCGACCCCGAGCGTCGCGGCGAACTCGGCGGTCAGCGCCCCGAACAGCCGGTGCCGCGAGCCGCCGTCCAGCGGCAGGACGCCGACGAAGCCGCCCTTGACGAGGTTGAGGCGCATGAAGCCGGGATCGGGGCGGGTGCGCATGGCGACGTCGGCCAGGAACGCGGTCTGCTCGTAGGTGCCCCCGGCGAAGCGGATCCCGAGCGCGTGGCGCACGGTCGAGCGCGTCCCGTCGGCGCCCACCACCCACGCGGCGGTGACGGCCTCCTCGCCGCCGTCGGGGCGGCGGATCAGCGCGCGGACGCCGTCGTGGTCCTGGGTGAGCGCGAGCAGGCGCGTGCCCCACTGGATCCGCTGGCCCTGCTCGCCGAGCGCCTCGGCCAGCAGCCGCTGGGTCGCGCTCTGCTGGAGCGCGAGGGCGTAGGGGAACGGGGTGTCCTCCAGGCCGCGCTCGGGCGCCAGGGGGACGTCGGCGGCGTGCCGGCCGTCGGTGAGCAGCCGCACCGCGGTGAGCTTCTCACCGCGCTCCACGGCGCGCCCGCTCAGGCCGAGCTTGTCGAGCAGCTCCAGGGTGCGGATGTGGACGATGGTCGCGCGCGACTGGTCGGTCGGGCCCTGCTCGCGGTCGATCACGCGCACGGCGGCTCCGGACCTTGCGAGCAGGTTGGCCGCCATCAGCCCGGCCGGACCGGCCCCGACGACCAGGACGTCAGCCGGCAACCGGGTTCCCCCGCGCCGCGCGCGCCGCAGGGGGTGTCCCGGCCGCCTCGGCGAGCGCCGCGCGCGCCTCGTCCAGCAGCCTGCTGGCGCCCGCCTTGCCGAGGAACTCGATCGCCGCCTCCAGCTCGCGGCGCGCGGCCACGGCGTCGCCGTCCGCGACGAGCTGCCGCGCCGCGTACCCGCGCGCGACCGCCGCGTCGGCGTTGGCCCCCATCGCCTCGAAGGCCGCGGCGGCCGCCAGGAAGTCCCGCTGGGTGAACAGGCGCACCGCCTTGTGCCAACGGGTCGGCGCCAGCTCCTCGGGCAGCTCGCCCGCCGGGCGGTCGAGGTCGACCAGCAGGACGGCCAGGTCCGGTGTGACGTGGACCTGGCCGGCCCCTTCGCGCTGCAGGGCCAGCAGCTCCTCCAGGCAGCGCTCGGCCTCCTCGCGGCGCCCGGCCGCGATCAGGATCCGTCCCCGCAGCGCCAGGGCGACCTGCCGCTGGAGGCGGTCGTTCATCCTGACCGCCAGCTCCAGCGCCACCTCGGCGTCCGCCAGCGCCCCGGCCAGGTCGCCGCGGCCCAGCCGGACGCGTGCGCGGCTCGGGCGGCACCACATCTCCGCGCGGTCGTCGCGCTCGCCGCTGTCGCGGCCGAGCTCCTCGTCCACGATCACGGTCGCCTGCTCCCAGCGTCCCATCGCGTAGTGCAGCGCGCTCTGCAGGGCGTCGAACCAGCGGACCGCGGCGACCCGCGCCCTGGCGGCCGTGCGGCGGCCCTCGACCGTCGCGGTCGCGCAGCGGCCGAGGTCCCCGAGCCACCACAGCCCCCACGCCAGGTCGAACCGGCAGAAGTGCACCGACGGGTCGCTGGTCGCCTCCATGAGCACGATCGCGCGCTCCAGCTCGGTGACGCCGTCCGGCTCGCCCAGCTTGAGCCGCGAGCCGCCGACCGCGGCGAGCGCCATCCCCTCCACCTCGCGCAGCCCGAGGTCGCGGGCGGCGCGCGCCGCCTCGCGGCCGGCGTCGATCGCCTCGCCGGTGCGCTCCTGGACCATCAGGTCGACGGCGTTGACCGCGAGCGCGGCGGCCTCGGACGGCCCGGGACCCTCCGTGCGCCCGAGCGCGCGCTCCAGGTGCGGCTCGACCTCGGCCGCCTCGCCGCGGGTGCGGGCCAGCCGCCCGAGCAGGACGTCGACCTCGGCCGCCTGGCTGCTCTTCCCCGCCGCCTCGAAGCCCTCCCTGGCCGCGGTGAGCACGTCCTCGCCGCGGTGCTGGCTGTACACCAGGGACCGGCCCAGCCGCAGCAGCAGGCCGGGGCGCTGCTCGTCCTCGGCCGGCCACAGCTCCAGCGCCGCCGAGTAGAAGCGCGCCGCCGCCGCGGGCGCGCCCTGCGCGCTGGCGCGGTCGCCGGCCGCACGCAGGACCGTCCGGGTGCGCTGGATCAGCTCGGCGTTGCCGGTGCCCGACGCGCGCGCCAGCGCCAGCGCCTGCTCATAGTGGTGTGCCAGCAGCTCGATGCGGTCGTCGAGCTGCGACTCGTCGAGCGCCTCGATCCAGGCGGCGACCCTCTGGTGCTTGGCGGCGCGCTCGGCGCGCATGAGCTGGCCGTAGGCGACCTCGCGGACCAGCGCGTGGCGGAAGGCGTACTCGGTCTCGCCGGTCAGGGTGGAGAAGCGCACGCGGCGCAGCAGCTCGCGGTGCTCCAGGCGCTGCAGGCCCCCCTCGACGTCCGCGCGGCTGCGCCCGCCCAGCGCCGCCAGGACCCCGCCCCAGCCGAACTCGCCCACCACCGCGGCATCCTGGAGCAGCAGCTTGTCCTCGCGCGGCAGGGCGTCCAGGCGCGCGGCCACCAGCTGCGCCACCGACTCGGGCATCGGCAGGTCGGCCCCGGGCCGCGCCGCCAGCACGCTGCCGGCGGCGAGCGCGCCCGCGCCGCCGGGCAGGGCCTCCCCGAGGGTGGCGTAGTCGCGCAGCATGCGGTGGTACTCCTCGACGTACAGCGGGTTGCCGGCGGACTTGGCGATCAGCGCGGTCCGCGTCGCCGGGTCGAGCAGGGCTCCCACCACCAGCCAGTCGAGCAGGGCCGCGGTCCCCTCCGGCGAGAGCGCGCTGAGGGCGATCCTGCCGCCGGGGGCCTCCGCGGCGCACCAGTCCGGCCGGCGTTCGAGCAGGTCGGGCCCTGCGGTGCAGAGCACGAGCAGCGGCACCGCCTCCGACGCCTCGCAGAGGCCGTCGATGAAGTCCAGCAGCGCGTCGTCGGCCCAGTGCAGGTCCTCGAAGATCAGGACCAGGGGCCGCTTGCCGGCGAGCGCGTGGAGGAACCGCTGCCAGGCGCTGAACATCTCGTCGCGGCGGCTGCGGGAGGCCGCCGGGTTGGTCTGCAGCAGGACGCTCACCTGGCTGTGCATCCAGGCGACCTCGTCGGGGTCCTCGATCGTGTCCGCGACCGCCTGGCGCAGCTTGTCGGCGGCGGTCTCGGGCGTGTCCTGGTCGTCGATGCCCGCGTGCGCCTTGAAGACCTCCGCCAGCGCCCGGAACGCGCTGCGCTCCCCGTAGGGCAGGCAGTGGCCCTCGCGCCAGGTGATCAGCGCGGCATGCTGGTCCGCGATGCGCGCCAGCTCGGCGACCAGCCGGCTCTTGCCGAGCCCGGGGAGGCCGAGGATGGTCGCCAGGCGCGGCTGGCGCGCGCGCATCGTGCGCTCGAGCAGCTCCCGGAGCTGCGCCAGCTCCCGGTCGCGCTCGATGAGCGGTGAGCGGGCGTCCTCGAAGGGGATGCCCCCGGTCCGCGAGCGCGGACCCATCGCACGCCACGAGGGGCTCATCCGGGCCAGCCACGAGGCCGCGCTCATCGGGCTGTAGACGATCTCGCGGCGCGTCCCGCGGCGCGTCCCCGAGCCGACCGCGACCGTGCCGGGCTCCGCGCTCTCCTCCAGCGCCGCGGCCGCGTGCACCACGTCCCCGACGATCGTCATCGGCTCGTCCTGCGCGCGCCGGCGGCGGCCGCGACCGACCGCGGCCGGATTGTCGCCGGCGCCGTCGCCGCCGAGGGTCACGATGACCTCGCCGGTCGCGACCCCGGCGCGCAGCTGCCGGCCGGTGCCCTCCTCCGCCACGGCCGCGCACAGCTCCAGGCCGGCCCGCACCGCCCGCTCCGCGTCGTCCTCGTGGCTGCGCGGCGCGCCGAACACCGCCAGCAGCCGGTCGGGGACGACTGCCTGGACCACCCCGCCGTAGCGCCGGATCCGGTCGGTCATGCCGCGGTGGAGGTCGTCCAGGCGGGCCCGCACGTCCTCGGGGTCCAGGTCGGGATCCTCCTCGCCGCCGGTGAGCGCGGCCAGCAGGACCGTGACCACCTTGCGCTCCTCGCGCAGGGCAGGCCGCGGGGCCTCCAGCTCGGGGCGCGCGGCGGCGGGCTCGCGCTGGGATGGCGGCGCGGCCGGCGGGGCTGCCCGGGGCGGTGGGGTCGTGGCCCGCGGCGGGGGCGGGGCCGTGGCGCTCGCGCCGGTGTGGCCGCGGTCGAGCGAGGGGTCGTGGGCGAGCACGGCCTGCTCCAGCCGCTGCAGCTCGGGGCCCGGCTCGACGCCCAGCTCGTCGATGAAGGTCCGGCGGGTGGCCTGGTAGCTCTGGAGGGCCTCCGCCTGCCTGCCGGAGCGGTACAGCGCCAGGATCAACTGGCCGCGCAGGCCCTCGCGCAGCGGGTGCGAGCGGACCAGCGCCCGCAGCTCGCCCACCAGCTCGGCGTGGTGGCCCAGCTCCAGCCTGATCGCGACGCGCTCGGTCACCGCGGCCAGCCGCAGCTCCTCCAGGCGAGCGATCTCGGCCTGCGCGAACGCCTCGTCGGCGAAGTCGGCGAGCGCGCGTCCACGCCACAGGCCGAGCGCCGCCTCCAGCGTCTCGACCGCCCGCAGCGGCTTGCCGCCCGCGTGCGCGTCCCGCGCGTGGTCCAGGAGCTGCCGGAAGCGCTCCACATCGAGCTGCTCGGGCTCGAGCCGGAGGACGTAGCCTGTCCCGCGGGTGAGCAGCAGCCCGCTGGGCCGGTCCTCCCCCAGCGGGTCGGTGAGCGTGCGGCGCAGGCGGTGGACGAAGAACTGGACCGTCCGGCGGGCGCTGGCGGGTGGCCGGTCGCCCCACAGCGCGTCGATGAGGTGCTCGGTCGAGACGACCCGGTTGGCGTTGAGCAGCAGCACCGCCAGCAGGGCGCGCGGCTTCAGGCCCCCGATGGGTACCGCTTGCCCTCGGTCCCGTACCTCGAGCGGCCCGAGCAGACGAAACTCCACCTGGCCGTGACTCCCTGGCCGTGACTCCGGCTCTTGAGGACAACAACCGCAAAAGGGTATCCGATCACCGTGTCCGGCATCGCACCTGAGTGCGCCGATTGCGCCGCTCGAGCGTTCCGGCTCCACAAACCGGGCATCTGGAGTGCAAACCGCTCACTAAGCGGACACGTGCTGGCCGCAAAGGGCCGCCCTGCATCCTGGGTCACGTAATACCCCGGTCCGCGCGAATGGGCGCGCTCCGTCCGCGC
This sequence comes from Actinomycetes bacterium, assembly GCA_035263405.1. GTDB lineage: Bacteria > Actinomycetota > CALGFH01 > CALGFH01 > CALGFH01 > DATFRI01. The sequence goes on from DATFRI010000080.1 coordinate 33,471, forward strand.
GCCCATTCGCGGGCTCGTCCGAACGAGAGGTGGTTGCATGCACCGCACGCAGCGGCTGGCAGCAGCAGGGTGGCTGCTCGCCGCGTTTCTCCTCGTCTGGCTCGTCGCGACCGCGATGACCTCCGGTCTCGGCGGCAGCGACGTCACACACATCACCGTTCCGCACATCACCGTCGGATCGTGATGGCGACCTGGGCGCCGACGTCCGCCGTCCCCGCGACGGACGTGTCCGGGCAGCCGGCGGCCACGCCGGCGCTCAGGCAGACCCCCGGGCACCCCGGTGCCCACCCCTCCAGGCAGGCGGCCGCCGTTCCCCCCGGCGGCCCGCCTGCGAGCCGACCCAGACACCACGACATGGACCGACGCAGCTTCACGCGCTTGACCACCATCGCGACGGCGGTGGCGCCGGGCATCGACTGGCAGCGTCGGGTCCAGGAGGCTCTCGACCGGCCGTCGACGGTCGACGCGTCCCTGATCGCCGCCATGGCCGCGGTCAACGCCCGGCTGCGGCGGGTCGACGACCTCGTGGGGGCGGGCGTCCGCCGCGAGGTCGAGGAGCAGCTCGACCTCACCTGGCGGCTGGCGCCCGAGCTTCCCGACCCGCAGGCGCGGCGGCAGCTCGCCACTGTCGCCGGCGACATCGCGCAGCTCGCCGGGTGGCTGGCCTTCGACGGCGGACGCTACCAGGCGGCCGAGTCCCGCTACCGCCAGGGGATGCAGGCCGCGCGCATGGCCGAGGACGACCGCCTGTACGCCTACCTGCTGGCCAGCACGGCGCACCTGCTGGCCAACCTGGGCGAGACCGACGAGGCACTCGCCTGCATCGCGGTCGCGGCCCGGGTGGCCCGGCGGCGATCGTCCGCGACGACACAGGCCCACATCGCCGTGGTCGAGGCCAACATCCACGCCCGCCGCGGGGACGCGACCGCCGCGGACCGGGCGCTGGAGCAGGCCGACGGGTGGTTCGCGCAGATCGACCTGGCGAATCTGCCTCCATGGCTGTATTACTTCGACCGAGCTGAGCTATTGTGCTGGCACGGTTCGGTAGCATTGCGGCTCGGACGGCTCGATGCCGCCCAGGCCGTGCTGGAGGAGCGGCTCGCGTTGCTGGACAGGTCCCTGCTGCGCGAACGGGCCTTCGCGACCGCGGACCTGGCCGCGTGCCACGTGCGGCGGCACGAGGTCGACCAGGGTGTGCGGCTCGCCATCGAGGCGCTTGGTATGGCGAACGGAACGAAGTCGGTCCGGGTGGTCGAGCGGGTGGCCGCGCTGCGGCGCTCGCTGCCACTCGGCGCCGGCTGGAGGGTTCTGCGCGAGCTGGACGAACGGCTCCGGCTCGCGTCCTAGGCGAGGGACGCCGCCCTGCCGACCTGGCGGGGGTGCGGGCGGCGTCCCTCCTCCCTTTCTCGCACCGCAGCTGGCGGACGCGGTGCGCCGCCGCCCCGGCTGCTACCGGTCGCTCCCGCCCGCCTCGAGCCTGAGCGCCAGGACCGGGCAGGCGTTGACCGCACGACGGGCGTTGCCGAGCAGGCCGCGACCGATCGGGGCGGGGTCGAGGATCGGGTAGCCCCAGTCGTCGAGCGCGACGCGCTCGGGGAGCAGCTGCGCGCACAGGCCGTGACCGTCGCACGCGATCGGGTCCAGGCGCAGCCGGCGGCTCAGCGCCACGGCCGCCCTCCGGGAGCCGGGACCGGCAGCACCGTCGGCCGGCCCGCGCCCGGGCAGCCGCCGTGGCGCAGGTGCGCGTGGACGTCCTCGGCGAACACCGCGAGGCTGCTGCGCAGCAGCCGGACGGCGCCGTCGGGAAGGCGGCAGGCGCCGCGACCCTCGACCTGGCCGGCCCAGCGGCGCAGCCGCTGCAGGTCCTCGCCGCCGCCACCGCGGCCGTCGCGCAGCCGCGCGGCGGCGGCGGCGATCGCGGCCAGACCGTGGACGCACGGGCCGCACTGGCCGGCGCTCTCTCCCGCGAGCCAGGCGAGGATAGTGGCCGACTCGGCCAGGCCGCAGGCGCCCTGCGGCAGCACCCCGACCGCCCCGCAGCCGAGCCCGGCGCCCAGCGGCTTCAGGAAGTGGTCGCCCAGGCGCGCCGCAGCGGCCTGCGCGGGCGTCAGCCAGCTGCCGAAGTAGCCGCCGACCAGGACGGCGGTAACGCCCGCCGGCGCGCCGCCCGCGCCCTCGACGAGCGCGGCGAGTGGGCCGCCGCGCGGGATCTCGTACACGCCTGGACGGGCGACCGCGCCCGACAGCGTGACCAGCATGCTGCCGGGCTCCTCGGGGGTGCCGAGCGCCCGGAACCAGTCCGGTCCGAAGCGGACGATCTGGGCCAGGTGGGCGAGGGTCTCCACGTTGTCGACCAGCGTCGGACGGCCGTCCACCCCGGACTGGAACGGGCGCGGCGGCGTGGCCGTCGGCGTCGCCGGCCCACCGTTGAGCCAGTGGACCAGCGCCGTCTCCTCGCCCGCGACGTACCTGGGCGGCAGGGCGACCAGCCGCACCGGGATGCCGGCCTCCGCGCGACGGCGCTCGGCGAGCGCGTGCGCCACGGCGGCCTGTGCCCCGGTCGCGCCCGCGTCGACGCACACGGTCACGTCACGGGCGCCGACCGCGGCCGCGGCCAGCAGCGCCCCGTCGAGCACCAGGTGGGGGGCGGTGGCCAGCAGCAGCTTGTCCTTGGCGCTGGCCGGCTCGCCCTCGGAGCCGTTGACCACCACGACCGGGTGCCGGCCCGCCGCCACGGTCCGCAGCTTGACCCCGGTGGGAAAGCCGGCGCCGCCACGGCCGCGCAGCCCCGACCGCGCCACGGCGTCGATCAGCTCGCCACGGGCGCGACCGGGCAGGGGCGGCGCCCGGTACACCAGCCGGTGCCTGGCCAGCGGCAGCGCGTCGCCGCGCCCGCCGGTGGCCGACAGCAGCCGCGGCAGGCGGTCAGGGCCGCCGGGTGCCGCGGCGCCCGGCGTGCCCGGCGCCGGGTGCCCGGCGCGGGTGCTCATGACCGGATCATCTCCCCGGTGAGACCGTGGGCAGGTGCGGTCGCGCGGGCGCTGAGCCGCCACCCGGCCGCGGCCAGGACCGCGGCTGCCGCGAGGGCGTCGAGCGTGAGCATCCATGCCTGGCGGTTGTCGCTGCCGGTGCCGACCCCGTGGACGAGCGCCACCGGCCAGCAGGCGTAGGCGAGCCAGTGCACCGCCCGCCAGGCGCGGCGGCCGATCCTGCGGCGCAGCAGGCTGGTGACGGCGACGGCCACGAGCAGGTCCAGCGCGACCGCGCCGAGGCCGAGCCACAGCGGCCGGTACGCCGAGCCGAAGGGGACCAGCGCGTCCAGCCAGCCGATCGGGGCGTAGCCGTCGAGCACCGTGGTGGCGACGTGCAGCGCGAGGAAGACGACCACCAGCAGCGAGACGTTGCGGTGCAGCGCCGCCGTCACGAAGCGTGGCCAGTGGCGACCGGCCCACCGCACCGAGGTGGTGATGCCGAGCACGACCGCGGCGGTCAGCAGCACGAGGGTGACCGCGCCGCTGCCGCGGGTCAGGTACCACAGCGCGTGGCCGCCGGTCATGCCGCCACGACCCGTCCGGGCTCGGGCCAGCCCGCGACCCGGACGACCGAGCCGTCGGGGCGGACCAGGCGGGCGGGCAGGCCGAGCCCGCCGAGCCAGGCCGCGGCGCGCACGCCACGGATGATCGCGGCGGTGGCCGCGACGTTGGCGTCCACGCAGGTCGCGGCGGCGACGCTTACGGTGCGCCAGACGACCGGCGCGGACCGGCCGGTGCGGGGATCGACGATGTGGTGCAGGTGCTCCTCGCCGCGGGTCCAGCGGCGAACGGTCGTGCTGGAGGTCGCCAGGCCGCCGCCGGCGATGCTGACGGTCTCGCCCTGGGCGTCGGGCCCGGCGGCGTGCCAGTCGGCGACCCGCACCTGCCAGCCGCCGGGAGGCGGCTCGCCCGCGGCCGCGACGTCGCCGCCCAGGCTGACCAGCACGCCGCAGCCGGCGGCGCGGGCCGCGCGCGCGGCGGCGCGGTCGGCGGCGAGCGCCTTGGCGGTGGCGCCGAGGTCCAGCCGCACACCTGCCGGGACGCGCACGCGGCCCCGCCGGCGGTCCACCCGCACCCGCCGCCAGCCGGGCACCACGGCCGCGCGGACGACCGGGCGGCCGGCCGCCGCGACGGCGTCGAAATCACGGTCGTAGCCGAGCAGCATCAACGCCTGGCCGACGGTCGGGTCGACGTCCCCGCCGGTGAGCCGGGCCGCGCGCAGCGCCACCTCGACGGCGTCCAGCAGGACCTCGCCGACCGCCACCGGCCGTCCGCCGGCGGCGTTGACCCGGGTCAGCTCGGAGTCGGCACGGAAGCGGCTGCAGGCCCGGTCGATCGCGTCGACCTCCGCGGCCACCGCCTGGTGCGCGGCCTCCAGGCGCCTGCCGTCGGCGACGACCGTGACCGCGCCCGAGCCGAGCGCGGGGAAGCTGGCCTGTCCGGTCGCGGGCATCAGGAGCCTCCCGAGGTGACGGCGCCCGACCCGGATGCGGCCGACGGCGCGCTCGCGGGCGCCTGGAGCCCGCCGCCGGTCGTGCCGTCGTCGGCGCCCGCGGCGGGCGAGCCGGCCCGGGCGGACGAGCCGGCCCGGGCGGTGCTGGGCGTCACCCGGCCGGCGGCCGTGCCGCGCCCGGGGAAGGCGTGCGCGGCGATCGCCGAGAGCGCGCCGGTCAGCGCGAGCGCTCCGGCCAGCACCCAGCGGGTCAGCCGCGACAGCTGTCGCAGCCCGGTGTCGCGGCGGCCGGCGGCCCCGGGGTCCGGCGGTGGCATGGGCGCTCCTCTCGATCGCGAGGCGGGTCACGGCGGGCCCAGTCTCCGGGCCGCGCTCAAGAGCCGGGCCAAGGGCGTTCGAGAATCAGGTAAGAGCCCGCCGGCCGGAGGTCTCGCGGGGCTCTTGACCGCCTCTTACCTCGTCCTCACCCGGGCGGCGCATGATCGGCACCGTCCTGCCGCCCAGGCGGGCGGCCGCACCCGGCCTGACGAGGAGGCAACCGGTGACGACGTCGAGGTGCGCGCGCCGCCGGCGCCGGGTGGCGATCGGCCCGGCCGCGGCCGGGGAACACGGCCAGGTCGAGTTCCTGGTGGTGGTGCTCGCGCATGCCTGAGGCCGCGATGCTGCCCTCGGCCGGGCCTGACGGTACGGTTGGGCCGATGCCGAACCGGGTCCTGCTGGCCGAGGACGACCGCGCCACGCGCGAGTCGCTCACGCGCGCGCTCGAGCTGGAGGGCTACCAGGTCCGCGTCGTCGCTGACGGCGCGGGCGTGCTCGACCAGCTCGCCGCGTCCCCCGCCGACGTGCTCGTGCTGGACCTGATGATGCCGCACGTCGGCGGGCTCACCGTGTGCCAGCGCCTGCGCGGGCAGGGCAACCGCATCCCGATCCTGATCGTCACCGCCCGCACCGAGGTGTCCGACCGCGTCGCCGGCCTGGACGCCGGCGCCGACGACTACCTGCCCAAGCCCTTCGCCCTGGAGGAGCTGTTCGCGCGGGTCCGGGCGCTGCTGCGCCGCGCCACCTACGACGAGCCGGACCTGGAGCTCGAGGTCGCCGACCTGCGCATGGACGAGGCGGCGCGGCGGGCCTGGCGCGGCGACCGGGAGCTGGAGCTGACCAAGACCGAGTTCGACCTGCTCCAGCTGCTGGTCCGCAACGCCGGCATCGTGCTCACCCACTCCACGATCTACGAGCGGATCTGGAACTACGACTTCGGGCCCGACTCCAAGGCGCTGTCGGTCTACATCGGCTACCTGCGCCGCAAGACCGAGGCGGCCGGCGAGGCCCGCCTGGTCCACACCGTCCGCGGCGTCGGCTACACGCTGCGGGCGCCATGACCCTGCGCACGCGCCTGGCCGTCGCGCTGGCGGTGCTGGCCGCGCTGTCGGTCGTCGCGGTCACGTCCGTCAGCTACGCGGCCACCAGCCGACGCTTGTACGGCGAGGTCGACGCGGGGCTGGTCAGCTCCGCCCGCGACCTCGCCGGTCCCGGCGCCAGGTACACCCCCGAGCTCTGCGAGGAGCTGTACGAGGCCGCGGCCAGGCGCAGCACGCCGGGCGGCCCGCTCGCCGGGCTGCTGCGCGGCGCGATCGTCCAGTGCGTGGACGCCGGCGGGCAGGTGATCGCGGCCAGCGGGCCGCCCGGCGTGCGGATCGACCGGCCGGGCGTGGACGCCGGCACCCGCCCCGGTACCGCGGCGGCGGCGTCCGTGGGCTCCGGCTCACCGGCGCCGCGCCCGTGGACCCAGACCTTCGGCGGGCAGCCCTACCGGGTGGTGGCGGTCGCGCGCCCCGGCGGCGGCGAGGTCCGCGTCGGCCGCAGCCTGGCCGAGACCGACCGGGTGCTCGGCTCGGTCCGCAACCGGTCGATGCTGGTGGGTCTGGTCATCATCGTGATGGCAGCCGCAGCCGGCGTGCTCGTCGCCCGCCGGACCACCAGGCCGGTGGTGCGCCTCACCGACGCGGCCGAGGAGATCGCCGCCAGCGGCCGCCTCGACACCGCCGTCCCGCCCGGCGGGCACCGGCGCGACGAGATCGGCCGGCTCGCCGGCGCGTTCTCGGCCATGCTCGCCGCCCTGACCCGCTCCCGCGACCAGCAGCAGCGCCTGGTCCAGGACGCGGGCCACGAGCTGCGCACCCCGCTGACCAGCCTTCGTGCCAACATCGACACCCTGCGCCGCTATCCGGGCCTGGACGCGGCGGCACGCTCGCGGGTCCTGGCCGACCTCGACAGCGAGCTACGGGAGCTGTCCGGGCTGGTCGACGAGCTGGTCGCGCTCGCCGTGGACCGCTACGACGACGAGCCCGAGCAGACGGTCGCGCTCGACGAGCTCGCCGAGCGCGCCGCCGACCGGACCAGGCGGCGCAGCGGCCGCGGCGTCACCGTCGACGCCGAGCCCACCGCGGTCGTCGGCAAGCCGCAGCTGCTGCTGCGCGCGGTCGGCAACCTGCTCGACAACGCGGTCAAGTTCAGCCCCGAGGGCGCCCCCGTCGACGTGACCGTCCGCCCCGGCCCGCGCGACCCGCGGTCCGCCGGTCCCGAGGTCGAGGCGGGCGTGGGCGGTCGCCTCGAGGTCCGCGACCACGGCCCGGGGATCGCGGCCGAGGACCTCCCGCACATCTTCGACCGCTTCTACCGCGCCCTGGACGCGCGCAGCCTCCCCGGCTCCGGGTTGGGCCTGGCGATCGTCCGCAAGGTCGTCGAGGACGGCGGCGGCAGCGTGCGGGCGGCCAACGACCCGGGCGGCGGCGCGGTGTTCACCGTCGAGCTGCCCTCGGCACCGGCGCGATCGGAGCCCTGACCCGCATCAGCGGGGCGAGGTCGGCGCAGCCCGGCCCGGCGCCGGCCGGGGCCTCCGGGCGTCGCCCGGGCCGCGTGGCAGCCGCGCCGCCGCGACCATGGCGAGCACGAGCGCGAGCAGCGACAGGCCGTCGGTGGCGCCGATCGCGTCGCGCACCGGCCAGGCCCCGCTCGCCGCGAGCGCCACCCCCGCGCCACCCAGCCCGGTGCCGAGCGCGACCCCGAGCGTCTGCGCGAGCTGCATCGCCGCCGACGCCGCGCCGGCCCGCTCGGGCTCGGTGGTCTGCAGGATCACCAGCGTGCAGGTCGAGAAGACCACACCCATGCCGATGCCGCCGAAGCCCCAGGCGAGCGCCGCGGTCGGGACCGGGACCGCCGGCAGCAGCACCGCGGCGACGCCGGTGATCCCGGCGAACAGCACCGCCAGCCCCGTGGTCACCAGCAGGCGCCAGCGGCCGCGCGGCGCGAGCCGCGCCTGGGTCCACGAGCCGGCCGTCCAGGTGACCGTCGCGGCGGTCAGCGCCAGCCCCGCGGCCGTGGACGACTGGCCGCGGACCGAGGTCAACGCGAGCGGCAGGAACGCCTCCGCGCCGAAGAACGCGAAGCTCACCAGCCCGTGCACCGCCATCGCGGCGAGCAGGCCCGGCCGTCCGCGGCCGATCCCGTCGAGCAGCAGCCGCCGGGCCGCCGGCACCATCGCGCCCAGCCCGACCGTCGCCAGGGCCAGGCTCGGGACCGAGGGGCGGGTCAGCCCGGCGAGCAGCAACGCCGTGCCGGCCGCGAGCACCAGCGCGGTCACCACCCGCCACCGCCCGCCCGTGCCCGCCGGCAGCCCGCCCGGGCCCGGCGCGGCCGGCGCCGGACGCTCCCCCAGCCGCCGGAGCGCCGGGTAGGGGAGGACGGCCGCCAGCGGCACCAGAGGCGCAAGCCCGAGGAAGACCGCGCGCCAGCTCACGTTGTCGGCCAGCGTACCGGCCACCGCGGGCCCGATGAGGCCGGGAACCACCCAGGCGGTGGACAGCAGCGCGAGCATCGCCGGGCGGTCGGCCTGCGGGTAGCCGCGGCGGACCGACACGTACGCGACCGAGGACACGTATCCGGCGCCCAGCCCCTGGATCACCCGCCCGGCCACCACGACCGGCATCGCCGGCGCGAGCCCCGCGGTCAGCAGCCCGACCGAGAACAGCGCGACACCGGCCACGAACGGTCGGGTCGCCCCCTGGCGGTCCAGCGCGGCCCCCGCCGCGGTCACCCCGACGATGTTGGCGAGCATGAAGCCGCTGAACGCCCAGCCGTACCACGCAAGCCCGCCCAGGTCGCGGGCTGTCGCGGGCATGCTGGTCGCGGTGGCGAGCGCCTCGAACGCGGCCGCCGAGACGGTGAGGACGAGGCCGAGCGTGAGCCGCCGGCGCGAGCGCGACCAGACGCCGCCGGCCTCTGCCGGGCCGCCTCCCGGGCCTGGACCGCCCGGGGCACCGGGTCCGCCCAGGGCGCCGCGCAGCCGCCGTCCCATCAGCCCCCGACCTGCCGCGCAGCGCCTGTCGCCACCGCAGTCCCCTCTCCCGGTCCGCCCGGGCGCTCCTGCCCGACCCGGGCCCGTGCCGCCCTGCCGCGCGGCGATCGGTCCGCGCGACCCCGGCCGACCACGGTACGTACCCGCGACCCGCCGGTGGAACGGCCGAGGCCGGAGCCGCCCGCCGGCGGGGTGTGCGGTCCCGCCCGGCGCGGTGCGGCGCCGGTGGGCGCTCTGCGTGTGAGCGGGCCGGATCAGGTGAGCCAGCCGGGACGCACCAGCCCGGACTCGTAGGCGAGCACCACCAGCTGCGCCCGGTCGCGCGCGCCGAGCTTCATCATCGCCCGGCTCACATGGGTCTTGGCCGTCGCCGGGCTCACGACGAGCCGTGCGGCGATCTCGTCGTTCGACAGGCCCTCCGCGACCAGGGCCATCACTTCCCGCTCCCGATCGGTGAGCTGGTCGAGCTCGCGGGTGGGCGCGGGCTCCTTGGCGCGGGCGGCGAACTCGCCGATCAGCCGGCGCGTGACCCCGGGGGACAGCAGCGCGTCGCCCCGGGCGACCGCCCGCACCCCGTGGACCAGCTCGCCGGGCTCGGTGCTCTTGACCAGGAACCCGCTGGCGCCGGCGCGCAGCGCCTCGAACACGTACTCGTCCAGGTCGAACGTGGTCAGGATGACGATCCGCACGTCGTCGAGGCGGCCGTCGGCGACCATCGCCCGCGTCGCCGACAACCCGTCCAGCCCGGGCATGCGGATGTCCATCAGCACGACGTCCGGGATCAGGCGCCCCGCGAGCCGGATCGCCTCGTCGCCGTCGCCGGCCTCGCCGACGACCTCGATCCCCTCCTGCGCGTCGAGCAGCGCCCGGAAGCCGGCGCGCACCAGCGCCTGGTCGTCGACGAGCAGGACCCGGATGGCACCCTCGGCCGCCCGGGTGGTCATGGCGCCGCCGCCTGCGGCGCCGCAGCGGCCCCGTCCAGGGGCAGCCGCGCCCGCACCCGGAAGCCACCCTCCGGCAGCGGCCCCGCCTCCAGCTCGCCCCCCAGGGCAGTGGCGCGCTCCCGCATCCCCGCAATGCCCTTGCCCCCACCCGCCGGTCCCCCGGACGGGCGGTCGGACCGGGGGACCCGCGGGCGCTCGGCGTCGCCGTCCCCGCCCGCCGCCGGTGCTCCGCGGCCGTCGTCGTCGACCTGGATCGTGAGGTCCCGGTTCCCGTAGCCGATCCGGACGGTCGCGCTGGCCCGGCCTGCGTGCCTGGTCACGTTGGTCAGCGCCTCCTGCACGATCCGGAACGCGGCGAGGTCGACTCCGACGGGCAGCGGCCGCGGCGTGCCCTCGACCTCGGCGTGGACCGGCAGGCCGGCCGCGGCGGTCCGGGCGACGAGGCCGTCGAGCCGGGTCAGGCCCGCCTGGGGCGCGCGCGGCTCCCGCTCGCCGGCCTGCCGCAGTACGTCGAGCACGCCGCGCAGCTCACCGAGCGCCTCGTTGCTGACCTGCTTGATCGCGGTCAGGGCGGTACGTGCCTGCTCCGGCCGCTCGTCGATCAGGTGCAGCGCCACGCCCGCCTGCACGTTGATCAACGAGATGTTGTGCGCGAGGACGTCGTGCAGCTCACGGGCGATCCGCAGGCGCTCCTCGCTGGCCTGGCGGCGGCGCTCCTCCTCGAGCGCCCGCGCCGTCTGCGCCGCGCGTTCGCGCTGCGCCCGCGCAACCTCCGCCACGACCAGCACCACCAGCATCCAGGCGGCCCACCCGACGACGTGCGCGAGCGTGACGCGCGGCCCGCTGGTCTGGGCGAGGCCTGCCACGATCAAGCCGGCGTACACGGCGCCGCCGGCCAGCCAGCCCGCACGCCGGTGGCCCGCCGTCACCGCGGTGAACAGCGCGATCACGAAGCTGATGAACACCGGCCCGTAGGGATAGCCGATGAACAGGTAGAGGACGGTGATCGCACCGATCGCGGCCATGGCGGCGACCGGCCGGCGGCGTCGGCCGAGCAGCACGAGCGGCCCAGCGGCGAGCAGCGCGTAGGCGAGCGCGTCCAGCGGTTGCCGACCGGCCTGTCCACGGGCCGCGAAGGTCGTGCCCACGACCTGGATCACGGCGATCACCAGCACGCCCCCGAGCGCGCCGAGATTCCCCGCCCACCAGGCGGCCGGCCGCCGCGCGGTCATCGGCCGTGTCTCCGTGTCATGGATAGACGGTATCGGTCCCCGCCTTGCCCGTCATCGCCCGCCGGGCCGGCCCCCGCCTACGACCTTGGCGGTACGGCCCCGGCCGCGCCTGCTCCACCGGGAGCAGCACCCGGCCTGCCCGAGCTGTCCCGCGGAGCCTGGTCACCGATTCCTGCGAGGAGCAAAGCCCCTGCTCACGGCTGGTAGGCTGACGCGTGGAGGCGTCCGGGTCCTGGTGGGCCCCCTGGTCTTCAAACCGCGTCCACGATGGTCCGCGGTGTGACCGTCGATCTCCCACGGTCGGTCTGAGCAGCCCCGATGGCGGACGCTCGCTCGTCCAGTCCCACCCTCGCACGGCGGCTGGCGGCGAGTGCCGTGAACATCCCGTGAGCACGTAAGCGCCCGGGTACCGTCGCCTTGTTGGCAGGCAAGCGCTCCAACGCGCTCGGGCAGCCCCTTGCGAGCGGAGGGACTCGAATCTGCGCGGGCCGCTTCCGTCCGCGCAGTCCCGAGGCAAAAGAGCGACACCGACCTGGGAGGATGCCTGGTCGTTGTTGTCCGCTCGTGCCCGCCCCGAACCGGCCGTGCTCGACGTCCCACGGACCGAGTGCGGACCAGCGGGAGTATCGGGCTCAACGACACGGTGGGTGATGGCACCAGCTCTGATGCAACCGGCGAGAGCGCCACAGCGACCACTTGCCTCGTGGCCAAGCCGCCGCAGGCGGCGCGGCAGCGGACCTCATCCTTACCATCCGTGCTGTCCAGCCACCAATAGTGGCGCTCACCAGCTCAGGCTGGTCCGCGCGGCCGTCATTGACCGTTGTTGACCGTCGTTGCCCGCTGCTTGTGGCACGGACATGGCACGGCACCACGCGGAAGCTTCGGTTTCACAGTGGGAACAGATGCGCCGATTTGGACACCTTTCCCCGGACGACCCTGGCACGCTTTGCCCTCGCCCAAGACCCGGCAGAGGTCAAGGTGGAGCACCGCCGATCGCTTCACCTGCCGCTGCGATTGGTTCCACGGTGGACGCGATCGGCGCTGAACGACACCCTCTGTGTCAACCTCAGGCGGCGGTGGTAGCGGTTTGGGTGAGTTTGCTGGCGTTGCCATGCCTGGCGGGGTCGTAGGGTGTTTGGTCCTGCCAGCAGCGCCAGATGACCCGGATCCAGGCGCGGCTGAGGACGCGTAGGGCGTGGGGGTGGTCGTGGCCGCGGGCGATCGCGTTGGCGTAGACGCTGGCCGCCCACGGGCTGGCATGGCGGGAGTTGTCGGCGAAGGTGGTCATCGCGGTTCGCAGCCGCTTGTTGCATGACCAGCGGAAGTGGACCGAGCGGTGTTTGCCGGACTGTTTGGTGACCGGGGTGGCGCCGGCGAGGGCAGCCACGGCCGCCGGGGTGGCGTAGACGTCGCGGCAGTCGCCCCACTCGGCCAACAGCTGGGCGGCGTTGATGCAGCCTGAGCGCGGCAGGGAGCAGAAGATCGGGGCGTCGGGGTGCTGGTCGAGGTGGGTGGCGATCGACCCCTCCAGCGCGGCGATCGAGCGGTTGAGTGCGTCCAGGATCCTGACCATGGCGAGCACGACCTGGCCGCGGGCGAGCATCTCCAGGCCGCTGGTGATCCCGAGGGGTGCACTGCGCAGGCGGCTCAGGAGGTCGGCTGGGCTGCGCCGGCCGCTGTAGCGGCGGCGGGCAAGGAACTCGGCCAGGCGCGACTCGGTGAGCCCGGCAGCGGTCGCCGGCGTCGGAAAGCGCGACAGGAAGGCCACCGCGATCGGACTGGTGAGTTCGGCGAAGATACCAGCGGCGCCGGGCCAAAAGGCCTCCAGGGTCGCCCGGAGCTGATTGCCGGCCGCGACCCGCTGGCGGACCAGCTCGGTGCGGCTGCGGACCAGAGCCCGCAACGCTCGGGTCTGGTCGCCAAACGGGCGCAGCATTCGCAGCTGCTGGTAGCGCACGCGCAGGTACTCGGCGATGAGCCGCGCATCACCAGGGTCGCTCTTGGCGCCAGAGAGCACCTCGCCCTCCCGCCAGGCCTTGATCGCGTTGGGTTTGACCGCGACCACCGGGTGACCGGCGTGCAGCAGGTAGTCGACCAAGCGGCCATCGGGCCGCTCGACCGCGACCGGAACCTGGCCGGGCGTGCCGTGGCGAGCCAGCCGAGCGGTCAGTCGCTGCAACCCCTCGGCACTGTGCGCAACTCGCAGCCGGTCGACGCGCTTGCCAGTGTGGTCCAGCACGCACAGCTCATGGGTCTGCGCGCCCCAATCGATCCCCGCGAACATCCGGCCTCCTCACCCATCCCGTGGTGTCGAGGAGCCCCACCTGGTCGGTCACTGACGGCGCTCTGCGGGCGCATCCCTCTGTCGCCAGTCCAGGGTTCCTCGGGAGCCGGGGGCGGCGGTGTCGTTCTAGCCCTCCGATCAGGGCGACCTTGACAAGGCCGTCACCCGACCCGCACCGAGCCAACAACGGAGACCATGCCAGCCTCCGCAGCACCAAGGGTCCACCAGTGACCTTGACGGAGCCCGGGGCCGGCGAACGCTGCTGCGGGACAGGGGCGTCCGGGAACGTTCGTCCGCGCAGCGGACACCGCTTGCTCGTGCGGTGCGTTGGGAGCTGCCTGGGTGGCGGATGCTCCGTGGTGGCCAGGGGGCGCCGGCCGCCGCCCTTCGGGCGGTTGCGATCGCGGAGGGGCCGGCCGGAGGCGTTGACCCGCCGCAGGCCGAGGCCCGGTCCGCGTGACTCGGGTTCCGGCCGGATCAGCGGCGAGCAAGGCGCCACGCTGGCCCGCCCGAAGGGCGGCACTACCCACCCCCATCACGCTCGATCGATCACTTGCCTCGTTGGCAAGGCGTTGTGACGACAAGCGGCTGGCAGTCAACGGGAGCGATGCGCTGCGAGGCTAGCCTCGCGTTCCGTACATGAGGGTTGCTACGGGTGCTGGGTCATGGTGGCCTCCGGTTTGTCGGCTCACGCAGCGTGGGCGGGTGGGACGAGGAGGGAGGGGGACTACGTCCTGTGGGCCCCAAGTGAGCCCGGCCGTGCCCCGGGGCCGGCCGCACGCGACCCCTGGCGTTGCTGGTCGTCAGCTCATGGCCGACCCGCTGAAGCTGGTCTCACCAGAGTCGACGCGTGCGTCGATGGTCGCCCCGCCACCTGTGTCGTCCGCCGCGCTGCTCGCCTCGAGGGTCGGCAGCGCGTCGTTGGTCAGCGGCGAGCTGGCATCGGCGTTGACGGCGGTCGGGACGCCCTGGCTGTCATGCGCGTCCGTGCCCGAGGGCTCGAACGCGGTCTGCTCCAGCGGTGTTGCGGCTTGAGCAGGCTGTGGTGAGGCGGGCGCCTGGGCCTGGACCTGGTTCGCCTGGCCGAGCGGGGTCGCTCGGTCGGTGGCGGTGCTGGCGACCGTGGTCGCCTCGGCGGTGGTCCCGGGGGGTTCCAGGGCGCCGTCGCGGTCCGGCGGGGGCGGCTCCGGTGTCGCCGGGACGGCCGGTTCTGGTGCTGGGGTAGGCTCCGACGGGGCCGGTGGGGGCGTCACGGCCGGTCGGTCCGGGTGCCACACCCCGTGGGACTGCACCTCCGGCGTCCCCGGGTCGCCGAGCGCTCGCAGCGTCTCGAGGGCGGTGTTCCACCCGTCCTGGGCCTGCTTCAGGAGTGGCACCGAATGCTCCAGCATCAGCGGGCCGAGCCCCTCGTCCTGGAGGTACCTGGTCAGCGCCTGGATGCTACTGATGGCGTCCGCCTTCGCGTCGCCGGATCCGGCCGGATTAACCACAGAAGCTTTGAGGCTCACCGCCGCAACCCTGGCAGCCTCGCCGAGGTCGCGCGCCTGCGGGGCGAGCTGGTCGACGGAGGTATGCCTGATCGCATAACTGAGCGTGATGACCTCCTCAATGAGGATGTCGGCCTGAAGACTGACTGTCTCGCTCGTGACAGGGCTCGGGGGAAGGTCCCGGACGAACGCCGAGTGGAGGTTCGCGGTGCCGATGACGTTCGCCAGGTACTGCACGTCGTAGTCCAGGTACGCGGCGGCGATCCCCGCCGAGTTGGCAAGCTTGCCGAGGTCGTACGCGGCGCTGATCAGCGTGCTCCGCGCCGTCTCGGGCGCTCGCGGTTGGTCGCGGACGGCCTGGGTCGCCTTGGTGACGACGGACTCGGCCAGGGGGTTCGGGTCGAGCTGCAGGCTGGGCTGGATCGGGTTGGGCTGCGGCCGAAGGACAAGAGGGCGGCCGGCGAATCCCGTAACGACAGGGTCGTCGCCGAGTCCCTTCCGGTAGGCGGTGAGCGTGCGGGCGTTGGTCGCGAGCGTCCTCGCGGTCTCCTGGAGTCGCGTGCTGGTCTGGTCGGCGAGCTGAGGCGTCAGGGTCGGCGGCCTGCCGGCCTCGCCGGGCGCCTGCGCGACCAGCCAGCCGCCCGCCGGCTGGTTGGCGAGGTCGGGTGGGTCGCCCCGGTCGTCGGTGACGGTCGCCAGGCCGGCGACCCGGACCGGCTTTGCGGGCAGGCTGTAGCCCAACTGGAAGAGGAGGGCGCTGCCCTGCGACGCAGGCGTGCCCGGCTGCTGGTCAGGACCCTCCGGGAGCGTCCCCGCGGTCGCCCCGGTGGCCGCGGTGCCCGCCCATGGCGGCGGGAGCACCGGCGCCGCCAGCAGCCGACTGGTCGTCAGCAGCTCCTGGACGTAGGCGTCGGTGCGCGGGTCCCGCCCGGACCGGTCAGGGATCCGCACTGCCGCGCTCGCCGGCCCGCTGCGGGACTGACCCTCGCCGGGGGCGGCGTCCTCGGGGCTCGGGGGCTGCTCGCGGGCTGCCGCAACGCCCTGCCCGATCACGATCACGACCAGCAGCGCCATGCCGAGCAGCACCACTGCAGCCAGCAGCCGCACCGCGGCGGCCACCGCCGCCGCGACCGTCCGCACCGAACCGGTGGCCTGATGGTCGAGGGTTGCGTGCGCAGACGGCATCTACCGCCCCTTTCGCTGGTCGGCGAGGCTGCTCCGTGGCGGGGCGGGTGCATGGGCTGCTGACCGGAGGCCAGCCGCTCGCCACGGAGCAGCCTGGGGGCGCTGCTTGTGGAAACCTTGAGAGCCGGCTGTGGCCA
>DATFRI010000081.1:0-10849 GCA_035263405.1 Actinomycetes bacterium
TGCTCCTGCAGTTCAGGTTCGCGGCAGCCCGCTCCTACCTCGGCTGGTCAACACCCAGCAGGCTCAGCACCGTCTCGTGATAGCTGGCCTGTACGCCGGGGATGGTGCTGAGGTCGATGCACTCGTTGGTGCTGTGCAGCCCGCGGTAGGCAACACCGAATCCTGCGGTCGCGTCGATGCCAAGGCTGGACAGGTAGCAGCCGATGTTCGAGGGACCAGCGACCTTCGTCTGCGGCGGCTGTGGCAGCTGCCGCGCAGCCGCACGGAGCAGAGCCACTCGGACGGGAGCGGTATCCTCGAGCTTGAACGCGGGCCAGCTCTCCGCATAGGCGATCTGCGTCGGCCGTTCGGTCGGCCATCGCCGGTCGACGGCCCGGACGACGCGCTCTAGCACGACGGTCGCGGCTGCAGCGTCGAAAGCCTGAGTGAGTCGAATGTCGACCAGCACCTCGCAGCGATCGGGGACGACGGAGTAGCCCTCGCCGCCGCGGACCGCGGTCACGGTCAGCTTGGGCGGCAGGCCAAGCTCCGGGTCGGCAGGCGCGGGTGCTCGATGCCGCCCAAGCGTGCGGATCAGGGCTGCGGCCTTCTCCACTGCGTTGCCCTGGGCTGGCGCTTGGCTGCCGCTGTGCGCTGCCTGGCCATGCATGGTGAGCGTCGCACGCAGGAACCCGCGCCCGCCGATGACGATTTTGTCCACGCCGGGGTAGCCGATCATCACGCCCGCGATGTCCGCGGGGGCGTCTGGGCCGGTGAAGTAGCGCTTGGCGCCGCCGAAGCGGCCGGTGTGCTCGTCAGCGTCGTAGAGAACGGTCAGGGTGCCGTGCAGGTCGCCTGCCTGCGCCTTCACCCTGGCCGCAACGTGGGCGAAGACCGCCACGCCGGCCTTGGAGTCGGCCGCGCCCCGCCCGTACAGCCAGCCGTCCTCGATCACCCCGGAGGTTGGCGGGTGTCGCCATGCCGACTCGTCACCGAATGGGGCGGTGTCCACGCAGGCGTCCAGGACGTACCGGGGACCGGGGTGCCCCCCCTGAACATCGCAGACCACGCCGACCGCCCGACCGCCTGAGTCCAGCAGGCGCCGCGGCGTGAGCCCATGCTCGGTCAGCCATGCGGCGATCAGGTCGATGACGGGCTCGTAGGGGTCGCTGCCGCCGCGGCTGGGGACCTGCACCAGTCGCTGCACGAGCTTGGTCACGCGCTCCTGGTCCTGCTCGGCCTGCCTGCGAACAGCCGGGGACATCGCTGCCGAGAGCGGGCCTGGGATCCTCTCGCGCCCGATGTGCAGGCTCATCGAAGCACCGGTAGCGCTTGAACGGCACGGGCGTCTTCCAGCCGCGTGGTGCCGTAGTAGAGCGCCTTGGCGTGCTGCAGCAGCCCCTGTGCTTCCTGGGGGTGATCCACCACGATGCCGGTGTCGAAGTAGCCCGCGGTGTTCAGCGACGGCAGCGTGATGACCGCCGACCGCTCGTTGGCGACGAAGAAGCGCTCCGGCTCCCGCACCAGGTCCTCGACCATGCCCATGAACAGGGTCTGGATGCCGTGCTCCCGGCTGGCCGGATCCCGTAGCTCCAGCAGCCGAAACAGGTGGTTCTTGAACACCAGGTGGTGGGGTGGGCCGACCAGGATCCGGTAGTGCACCAGCCGCGGCCGCTCCTTGAGTACCTGCTCGATCGCGTCCAGGTAGCCTGCGTCACGGGAGCGGGAGCCGACCGCAACCAGGCACTCGCGCGCCTCCCGAGCGACCGTGATCATGGCCGCCTGGAGGTCATCGACCGACCGCACCAGCCGCATCCGATCGCCAGCGGGAACCTCGTAGAGCAGCTCCTCGCGATCGGCAGCCAGCAGCTCATCAGAGGTCACCACGGGCTGTCCCTGAACCGTCCAGGCGGTACGCTCGATCAGGAGCACCGGAGTCCCCGGGCCGAGGTCGAGCGCCTTGGCCTCGGCTGGTCGCGGCATCCGGGTGGAGACTCGCTCGGCGAAGCGCTCAAGGCGGCGCCCGGCCTCCTCCAGGCAGCGGTAGGTGCCTCCCCCACTGATCTCCTCGCGCTCCAGCGGCGTCCCACGCCCAAGCTCCAGCGGCAGGTAGCTGGTGACGGTGCCTAGGGTCTGGGTGTCGTCGAACGTCCGCTCTCGCCGGACGAGCAGCGGGGTACCTTCCCTGACCCCAAGGCGCGTAGCGATCTCGGGCGTGGCCGGCACCTGGCCCACCTTGACCTCCACCTTGGTGCCCTCGGGCGCCTCTGGATGATCGGTGGACATCCACTGCCGGCGCGACAGCACCTGGGTCGCGGAGCGGATGATCGGCGCCCGCGACCTGACGAAGACCCCCCGGCCCTGTTCGGCGTCGAGCAGGCCTTCGGACTTGAGTTCAGCCAGCGCCTTGCGGACGGTCTGACGGGACGCGTCATACGTCTCCATCAGGGTGTGCTCGGAAGGCACCCGCTCCCCCGGCGCTAGCTTCTGATCCAGGATCTGCTCGCGGAGGTCGTCGGCGATCTGGAGATAGAGCGGCCAGGCACTTCGCCGACTGATTCGAGGCACTGACCTCAACTCCAACAAAGTCGCTTCAACGGAAGCTTGGTCGGTTGTACGCACAGGCGGAGGATACCGTAGCCCCAGCCGACGACAAGCCCAAATACGACGTAGTTGAGGGGTTTTGGATCAGGTTGTGGATCAGGCCGCCCTGCGGGATGGCATGCGGAGGAGCTACCGATGTGCAAGTGTGCTGCTCAGCTAGGGTGTCGGAGAGGGGACTTGAACCCCTACGCCCTATTCGGGCACTAGGCCCTCAACCTAGCGCGTCTGCCTATTCCGCCACTCCGACGAGATGCCCGCGTCCGGGCAGAGGCCGGGATTGTAGCAGCCGGACCAGGGCCGGTTCATCCGATCAGGCTCGCCGCCGACAGGTCGACGGTCCCCTGCGGGGTGAGGTCGAAACCCTGCGTTCCGGGCGCCAGTGCGGCGGTCTGGCGGTGCTCCATGAGGGGGATCACGTCGACGTCGTCGAGCGCCTCCTGCTCGACCTGCGCCGCCAGCCGCAGGCGCGTCGCAGGGTCCGCCGCGCTCGCCGCCTGCGTCAGCCGCGGGTCCGGCTCGGTGCCGCCCGGAGCGGTCGGCGCGGCCGAACCGGCCACGGTGAGCGAGGCGGCGAGGAGACCGATGGTCGAGGCATCGCCGAGGGTGCGCAGCACCACACCCGGGCGCGGACGCACGGCACCGGCGGCGGGCGCCTTCACGATCTCCAGACGCACGCCGGCTGCGGCGAGGTCGCGCGCGATCAGCGACGCGACCTGGCCGGAGCGATCGTCGCCGGGGATGGCGAGCGTCACCGGGGTGGCGCGGCCGCGGGCGAGCAGGGCCCTCGCCCGCGCGAGGTCGTGGGCGCACGGCTCGCAGCGTGGCGGCGGGCCGCCACGCGGGAGCCCGTCGGGGACCAGCGCGTCGGCGGGTGCGCGCGCACCGGCGAGCGCGCGCTGGAGTCGCTGCCGGTCGATCGCGAGCGCGAAGCCCAGGCGGTAGTCGCGGTCGTCGAACGGTGCGACGCGGGTGTCCAGCCCGATCAGGTCCACGGCGGCGGTGGGCCCGGCGACCAGGCCGGCCCGGGAGCGCTCGTCCGGGGTCACCCCCAGCAGGGCCCGCGCGGCGGCGAGCTGATCGACGGGGACCGGGGCGAAGCGGACCTTCCCCTCCTGGAAGGCGAGCCAGGCGGTCTGCCCGTCGGGCACCGCCAGGACGTGGACGGCGTCCACCCAGGCGGGCCGGCCCCGGAAGGCCGGGTTGCGCGCCAGCTCGATGCGGCTGCCGGTCCCCGCCGGGGTGAGCGAGGCGCGGTCGGCGAGCACGAACGGGCCGTTGCCGGCCGGAGCGGCGGCGAAGCGGGCCGGGTCGGTCCTGGCCTGCGCCGGGACCGGCGCGAGGGCGGGGTCGGCGGCCAGCGACGGGAGGTCGGCGAAGGGCTCGACCAGCTCCACCACGAACCGGTCCGGGCCCGGCGCCTGCAGGCCGTCCAGGCGCGGCCGCCGGCCGTCGGCGAACTCCTGGGCGCCGACCACGCGGCGCAGCAGCGCCCGCAGCGCGGGCTGCGGCGACCTGGCCACCCGCTCCCAGGCGGCCACGAAGCGGTCGGCCTGGACGGGCGAGCCGTCGGCGAAGGTGAGCCCGGGCCGCAGGCGGAACTCGAACCTGCGCTGGGACGGGTCCGCCGACCACGAGGCGGCGACGGCGGGGACGGCCGCTCCGTCCGGGCCGAGCGCTGTCAGCCCGTCGAAGAGGCTGTCGGCGAGGATCCGCTCACCCTGCCGCTCGGCACGGGCCGGGTCCAGCGAGCGGGGCTGGACGAGGGCGATCTGGAGCGTCCCACCCCGCCGCTGTGGCACCGTGGTCGGCGTCGCGCCCCCCGGCCGCCCGCCGCGGCCCGGGCTGCAGCCGCTCGCGGCGAGCACGACGGCGAGCAGGGCGGCGAGCGTGCGGGTCCGCGCGGCGGCGGCGCCGCGGGAGGGTGGCAAGGCCGGCGCTAGAGGTTCAGGCCGAGCAGCACGCTGGTCGTCCCGAACAGGACGGCGGCGCCGACGGTGAGGCGGTCCAGGTTCCGCTCGACCACCGTGGAACCGCCGAGGTTGGAGGTCACGCCTCCCCCGAACATGTCCGACAGGCCCCCGCCCTTCCCCGCGTGCAGCAGGATCAGGGAGACGAGCGAGAGACATGCGATCACGTGGAGGACGATCAGGAGCGCGATCACGGGTGGCTTCCTTGGTCGCTGGGACGGTGGGGGTCGCGGTGACGGTGGCGTCGCCGGGCGGTCGGGTTCGTCGGGCAGGGTCGGAGTCGTCGGGCCGCGGGGCCGGCAGGTCGCAGACGCCGTCGCCCGGGGCCGCGCGGTGGATCCGAGTGTATCGAGCCGCGCCGGGTTGACCCAACGCGGGCGGCTCGGCCTACCCGCGGCCAGCGCCCGCGTGCTTGGCTGCGCCCTTGACGATCTCGGCGAAGCTCTCGGCCTTGAGGCTGGCGCCGCCGACCAGGGCGCCGTCGACGTCCTCCTCGGCCATCAGGTCGTCGACGTTCTCGGGCTTGACGCTCCCCCCGTACAGGATGCGGATGTCACGGGCGACCGCCTGACCTGCCAGCTCGGCGAGGGTCCCGCGGATCAGCGCGATCGTCTCCTGCGCGTCGTCGGGGGTCGCGGCGCGGCCGGTGCCGATCGCCCACACGGGCTCGTAGGCGACGACCACCTCGTCGCCGTCGCCGGTCAGGCCGGGCAGCGAGCCGCGCACCTGCGCCTGCACCACCTCGGCGGTCCGGCCGGCGTCGCGCTGCTCCAGCGACTCCCCCACGCACACGATCGGGCGCATCCCGCCGGCCTGCACGGCCCGGCCCTTGCGGTTCACCAGGTCGTCGGTCTCGGCGAAGTGCTGGCGGCGCTCGGAGTGCCCGACGATCACGTACCCGCAGGCGAGCTTGGCCAGCATCGGGGCGGCGATCTCGCCGGTGAACGGGCCCTCCGGCTCGGGGTGGCAGTCCTGGGCGCCGAGCCCGATCGGCAGCTTGTCCCCGTCGATGAGCGTACCGACGCTGCGCAGCGCCGTGAACGGCGGGCAGACCACGACCTCGACCGCCGTGGTGTGCTCGGGCTCCAGGCTCCAGGCGAGCTTCTGGGTGAGCTGCACCGCTTCGAAGTGGGTCTTGTGCATCTTCCAGTTGCCGGCGATCAGCGGTCGGCGGGCCATGGCGCGGTGACTCCTCGGTACGTCGGGACGGACGGTCGGTGCGGCGGGCGCGGGCGGGTCACGCGCTCGGGATCGCGGCGACGCCGGGCAGCGTCTTGCCCTCCAGCATCTCCAGGCTGGCGCCCCCGCCGGTCGACAGGTGGTCGACCTTGTCGGCCAGCCCCATCTGGGCGAGGGCGGCGGCCGAGTCTCCCCCGCCGACGACCGTGAACCCGCCGCTGGCGGCGACGGCCTCGGCGACCGCCCTGGTGCCGGCCGCGAACGGCGCCAGCTCGAACACCCCCATCGGGCCGTTCCAGAAGACCGTGCGGGCGTCCCGGACGTGCGCGGCGAAGCGGGCCGCGGTCCGGGGGCCGATATCGAGCCCGCGCCAGCCGGGCTCGATCGCGTCCACGGCCACGGTCCGGCGCTCGGCGTCGGCGCGCACCTCGCGTGCGACCACCACGTCCTCGGGGAGCACGATCCGGACGCCGGAGTCGGCGGCGCGCGCGAGCAGCCCCTGGACGGCGTCGAGCTGGTCGCGCTCCAGCAGCGAGTCGCCGACCTCCCTGCCCTGCGCCTCGAGCAGCGTGAAGCACATGCCGCCGCCGATGAGCAGGGCGTCCACGCGGCCGAGGAGGTTGCCGAGCACCGCGAGCTTGTCGGAGACCTTGGACCCGCCGAGCACCGCGACGAACGGCTGCTCGGGGTCCTCGAGCAGGCGGGACAGCTCGCGCACCTCGGCGGCGAGCAGGAACCCGGCGTAGGCGGGCAGGCGCTGGGCGACCGCGACCACCGACGCGTGCGCCCGGTGCGCGGCGCCGAACGCGTCGTCGACGTACACCTCGGCCAGCTCCGCCAGGCGCGCGGCGAACGCCTGGTCGTCGGCCTCCTCGCCGGGCTCGAAGCGGAGGTTCTGCAGCAGCAGCACGTCCCCGCCGCCGAGCCCGGCGGTGGCCGCCCGGGCCGCCCCGCCGGCAACGTCGTCGACGAAGGCGACCTCGCGGCCCAGCAGCGCCGACAGCGCCGCCGCCACCGGCGCCAGCGAGTACCGCTCGTCCCGCCGGCCCTTGGGGCGGCCCAGGTGCGAGCTGCAGATCACGCGCGCGCCGTGGTCGACCAGCCAGCGCAGCGTCGGCAGGGAGGCGCGCAGGCGCAGGTCGTCGGTGATGCGCCCCTGGTCGTCCATGGGCACGTTGAAGTCGTTGCGGACCAGGACACGCCTGCCGTTCACGTCGGCCTGATCGACCGTACGGAGCTCCACGGCTGCCTCCTCGAACTCCTGTGGGCCCGGGTCCGGTGCGGGCACCGGGTCGCGGGGCGCCGGCCCGGACGCGCCGTCCGGGCCGGCGTGGGCGGCGGTGCTCCTAGAGCTGCCCGCCGATGAGCGCGACGAGGTCGACCAGGCGGTTGGAGTAGCCCCACTCGTTGTCGTACCAGCCGAAGACCTTGACGAGGTTGCCCATCGCCATGGTCAGCGGCGAGTCGAACACGCACGAGGCGGCGTCGCCGACGATGTCGCGCGAGACGATCGGGTCGGTCGAGTAGCGCAGGATGCCCGCCAGCGGCCCGGCCGCGGCGGCCTTGAACGCCCCGTTGACCTCCTCGACGGTGACCTCGCGCCCGACGATCACGCTGAGGTCGGTGAGCGAGCCGTCCTCCACCGGCACGCGCAGCGAGCTCCCGTCGATCCTGCCCTTCAGCTCGGGGATGGCCAGCGCGGTCGCCTTGGCGGCACCGGTGGTGGTGGGGATCGTGTTGACCGCGGCCGAGCGGGCGCGCCGCAGGTCCTTGTGCGGGAAGTCGAGGATCACCTGGTCGTTGGTGTACGCGTGGACGGTGGTCATGAAGCCGCGCTCGAACCCGAAGCTGTCGAGCAGGACCTTGGCCATCGGCACCACCGAGTTGGTGGTGCAGGACGCGTTGGAGATGATGTCGTGCGCCTGGGCGTCGTACTTGTCCTGGTTGACGCCCATCACGATGGTGATGTCCTCGTTCTTGGCGGGCGCGGAGATGACCACCTTGCGCGCGCCGCTCTTGAGGTGCAGGGCGGCGTCGTCCCGCTTGGTGAACCGGCCGGTCGACTCGACCACCACGTCGACGCCGAGGTCGCCCCACCCGAGCTTGGCGGGGTCGCGCTCGGCCGAGGCGAGGATGCGGGCGCCGTCGACCGAGATCGACTCGTCGTCGTAGCCGATCTCGGCGTCCAGGCGCCCGAAGGTCGAGTCGTACTTCAGCAGGTGCGCGAGCGTGTGGTTGTCGGTGAGGTCGTTGACCGCGACGATCTCGATCTCACGGCCGCGGGCGGCGCGGAGGAAGTTCCGCCCGATCCGGCCGAAACCGTTGATGCCGACACGGGTGGGCATGTGCTGCTCCTGGCTTGGGGATCGCTGCTTCGAGGATCGCTCGTGGAACTGGCTGTGCGAGGTCAATCTTGGCCTACCCGTCCGCCCGACCGCCAACCTCGCCCAGCTGCTCCAGGCGCCGCAGCCTCGCCAGGACCGTGCTCTTCGGGCGCGGCGGGTCGAGCAGCGCGCCCAGCTCGGCGAGCGACGCCTGCGGGTGCTCCAGGCGCAGCCGGGCCACCTCCACCAGGTCGCCGGGCAGGCCCTGCCAGCCGAGCGCGGCGACCGCCCGCCGGATCGTGCCGGTCTGGGTGAGCGCGGCGTCGACGCTGCGGCGCAGGTTGGCCTGGTCGGCGTTGGCCAGCCGGACCGCCTGCGCGCGGACCTCCCGGCGGATGCGGCCGTCCTCCCAGGCGAGGTAGGCGTCGCGGGCGCCGAGCGCGACGAGCGCCCGCCCGATGGCCTCGCCGCCCTTGAGCACCACCCGCCACTGCTCGCGGCCGCGGGCCTGCGCGCGGGCGGGCAGGTCGATCCGGTTGAGCAGGCGCGCCAGGTCGGCCGCGGCCTGCTCGCCCGGCGCGCCGACCTCCAGGTGCGGTGGTCGCGCCGGCTGCGACACCGAGCCGCGGACCAGCAGGGTGCCGCGCGCGTAGCAGGCCGCCGCCTGCCGCCCGCGGACCAGCCGGGCGGGCACCCCGGGGACCAGGCCGCCGGAGGGCCGCAGGATCCCGCAGTCGGCCAGGACCGCCTCGACCCGCTCGCTGAGCACCACCTCGTAGCGGGCGTGCGGGGCGAGCGCGCCGCGCTCGCGCACGCGCAGGTCCAGGTGGACGCCGTGCTCGGCGAGCAGCCAGTAGGCCAGCCGCGCGACCGGGCCGGACTCGGTGGCGAGCACCAGGCTGTAGCGGGGGCCGACCGTCCCGGCGATGTGCAGGCTGGCGGCGAACCGCAGCAGCGCGCCCAGCAGGGCGCGCCGCTCCGCGGGGGCGTCCGGGCGCAGGGCGGCCAGCTCCTCCTTGACCTGCGCCGTGAACGGGTTCGCCGCCCTGGCCGTCACCTGCTCAGCACACCAGTGCCTTGAGCGCGGCGGCGAGGCGGTCGGGGTCGTGCCTGGCGGGCTGCGCGGTGTCGGCGACGTCGGCGTGCACGACCGCGGCGCCCAGCTCGCCGAGCCGCTCGCCGTCGCGGCCGCCGTCCGCGCTCGCGGCGGCCGGGCTGTGGCACAGGACCAGCGGGACCGCCAGGCCCGGGCAGTGCGCCAGCAGCGCGCCGAGGTGGGCCGCCGGGCCGGCCCGCGACGAGGTGACGTCGGGCTCCAGGTTGCACACGTAGGCGACCCGCGCGCGGGTGCCGGCGAGCGCCCGACCGAGCCCGGGGACGAGCAGGTTCGGCGCCACCGAGGTGAACGTCGAGCCCGGTCCGAGCAGCAGGACGTCGGCCCGCTCGACCGCGTCCACCGCCGCGGCGAGCGCGGGCGGGTCCGGCGGCACCAGCCACACCCGGTCGACGGCGGCGGCGCCCTCGGCGCGGGCCAGGGCCGCCTGCCCGCGCACGACCTCGCCGCGGACCAGCCCCTCCAGCCGGACCGGCTCCAGCGTCGAGGGCAGCACCCGGCCGCGCACCTCCAGCAGCCCGGACGCGGCGGCGAGCGCGCCGAGGAAGCCGCCCTCCAGGTCGCTGAGCGCGGCCAGCGCGAGGTTGCCGAGGTTGTGCCCGGCGAGGTCGCCGGCCCGGAAGCGGTAGGCGAACAGGGCGGTCGCCACCGACTCCCGGCCGGCCAGGGCCAGCAGCGCCCTGCGCAGGTCGCCCGGGGGCAGCATGCCGAGGTCGCGGCGCAGGCGGCCGGACGAGCCGCCGTCGTCGGCGACGGTCACGATCGCGGTCGGCTCCAGGTCCAGCAGCCGCAGCGCGCGCAGGGTCACCGCCAGCCCGTGGCCGCCGCCGATCGCGACCACCCGCGGCGAGCCGCCCCGCCCGCGCCGCCCGTCCGCGCGGGTGCCGGCGGCGCTCACTCCCGGTCCACGTCCCGGTGGGTCACGTGCACGCTGTAGCCGCCGGCCCGCAGCCACGCCGCCAGCTCCTCGGCGAGGACGACGCTGCGGTGCTTGCCGCCGGTGCAGCCGACCGCGATCGACAGGTACTGCTTGCCTTCCTTGACGAAGCCCGGCAGGGCCACCTCCAGCAGCTCCTTGAGCCGCTCCAGGTAGCGCAGCGTGTCCTTCTGGCTGAGCACGTAGTCGCGCACGGCGGGCTGCGCGCCGGTCTGGGGGCGCAGCTCGGGCACCCAGTGGGGGTTGGGCAGGAAGCGCACGTCCAGGACCATGTCCACGTCCAGCGGCAGCCCGTACTTGAAGCCGAACGACGACACCGTCAGGCGCAGGCCGGCCCCGCCGCCGTCGCTGCCGAACGCGGCCTGGACCTTGCCGCGCAGCTCGTGGACGTTGAGGTCGCTGGTGTCGATCACCAGGTCCGCGGTCGCGCGCAGCTCCAGCAGCAGGGCGCGCTCGCTGGCGATCGAGTCGACCACGCGCTCGCCGGCGACCGGGTGCCGCCGCCGGGTCGCCTCGTAGCGGCGCAGCAGCACCTCGTCGGAGGCCTCCAGGAACAGCATGCGCACGTCCGCGCCCTTGCGGCGCAGGACCTCCAGCTCGCGGCAGAGGTCGTCGATCGCGCTGGTGAAGCCGCCGGCCCGGGCGTCGACGACGAACGCGACGTGGGCGGACTCGCGGCCGGTCGCGGCGAGGTCGCCGACCCGGCCGATGAGGCTCGGCGGCAGGTTGTCGATGACGAAGAAGC
>DATFRI010000082.1:0-28291 GCA_035263405.1 Actinomycetes bacterium
CCGTGACCCATCCGCGACCGCCCGCTCCAACGCCCGGCGCTCAGCACCCGACAACACGATCTCCACGGCACGAGGCCCAGGATGCGACATCACAACACTATAGCAACTTACGCGTGCAATTTCTGACGCAAGATACTAGTGGGCTGCGACGGCGGGCAGCAGATTCCACCCGCCGCCGCTCGATATCAGCTGCAGCCGCTGGTCGTGCCGCAGCTCTCGCAGGCGAAGCAGGACCCTGCCGGGCGCATGCGCACCCCGCAGGTCGAGCAGTAGGGCGCGTCGACCGCGGCCGTACCGGCCGAGAACGCGAGCCCGCCCGCACGCCCGGTCCGCACGCCGCCGGTCGCCTCCGGCCGGTCCTCGGACCGCTCCTGCGCCGCCGCCTCGGCCGGTGCCGGTGCCGGCGCCTGGGCCGGCGGCGGCGGCGCGGCGGTGGCGTCGAGCGCAGCGGTCCGCTCCGCCGTGGTCCGCACCCCGAGCGCGTGCCGCGTCTCCTCGTCGAGGTGGTCGATGGCGAGCCGGCGGAACAGGTAGTCCACGATGCTCTGCGCGAAGCGGATGTCCGGGTCGTCGGTGAGCCCGTTGGGCTCGAAGATCATGTTGGTGAACTTCGAGGCGAACGTCTCCAGCGGCACCCCGTACTGCAGCCCGATGCTGACCGCGATCGCGAACGCGTCCATCACGCCCGACAGCGTGGAGCCCTGCTTGGAGACCTTGACGAAGATCTCGCCCAGTCCCCCGTGGGGGTAGGAGCCCGCGGTGACGTACCCCTCGAGGTCGCCGATCCGGAATGAGGTCGTGGTCGACGGCCGCCGCTTGGGCAGCCGCGTGCGCACCGGCGCCTGGTCGATCTGGATGTCGACCCCGGTGTCGGTGTGGACGACGTCGGCGCCCTTGCCGGCCTTCTTGTCCGCCGACAGCGGCTGCGCGACCTTGCAGTTGTCCCGGTAGATCGCGACCGCCTTGAGCCCGAGCCTCCAGCCCTCGACGAACGCCTGCTCGACCTCCTCCACCGTGACCGATTCGGGTAGATTCACGGTTTTTGAGATCGCACCGCTGATGAACGGCTGGACCGCCGCCATCATCCGCAGGTGCCCGGTGTAGTGGATGGGCGAGTCCCCCATCGCGCAGTCGAACACCTCGTAGTGCTCCTCGCGCAGCGCGGGCGCGCCCTTCACCGAGTTGTGCTCGGCCACGTACTCCACGATCGCCTGCACGTGCTCCTCGGCGTAGCCGAGCGTGCGCAGCGCGCGCGGCACCGTCTGGTTGACGATCGCCATCGACCCGCCGCCGACCAGCTTCTTGTACTTTATGAGCGCGAGGTCGGGCTCGATTCCGGTCGTGTCGCAGTCCATCAAAAAAGAAATTGTGCCGGTCGGCGCGAGGACCGAGGCCTGTGCATTTCGATAGCCGTGCTCCTGGCCGAATGCAATTGCCTCGTCCCACGCGGTCCTGGCGGCCTCCATGAGGTCGGGCTGGACCAGGTCGGCGTCGACGGCGTCGACGGCGCGGCGGTGCTTGCGCATCACCTGCAACATCGGGTCCCGGTTCGGCGGGTAGCCGGCGAACGGCCCCATGACCTCGGCCACCCGCGCGCTCGTCCGGTAGGCGTGCCCGGTCATGAGCGCGGTCAGCGCGCCCGCCCACGCCCGGCCCCCGTCGGAGTCGTACCCCTTGCCGAGCGCCATCAGCAGCGCGCCGAGGTTGGCGTAGCCGAGCCCGAGCTGCCGGTACGCCTTGGCGTTGCCATCGATCTTCTCGGTCGGGTACGAGGAGTTCCCGACGATGATCTCCTGCGCGAGGAAGACGATCTCGACCGCGTGCTTGTACCCCTCGACGTCGAACTTCCCGTCCTCGTCGAGGAATTTCAGCAGGTTCAGGCTGGCGAGATTGCAAGCGGAGTTATCCAAATGCATGTACTCGGAGCATGGGTTACTTGCATTAATTCGCCCGGACTCGGGAGTCGTGTGCCAGTCGTTGATCGTGGTGTCGTACTGCATGCCGGGGTCGGCGCACTCCCAGGCGGCCTGGGCGATGTCGCGCATCAGGGCGCGGGCGCGGACGGTCTCGACGGTCGAGCCGTCGAGGACCGCCTTGAGGTCGAAGGCCTCGTCGCGCTCGTAGGCGCGCATGAAGTCGTCGGTGACCCGGACGGAGTTGTTGGCGTTCTGGTACTGGATGCTGTAGGCGTCGCGGCCGTCGAGGTCCATGTCGAAGCCGGCGTCGCGCAGCGTGCGCGCCTTGTGCTCCTCCCTGGCCTTGCACCAGATGAAGTCGCGGACGTCTGGGTGGTCGACGTTCAGGACCACCATTTTCGCCGCACGCCGCGTCTTTCCGCCTGATTTAATTGTCCCGGCGCTGGCGTCGGCGCCGCGCATGAACGAGACCGGGCCGGACGCCTCGCCGCCGTTGGCGAGCTGCTCGCGGGACGAGCGGATCGGCGACAGGTTGATGCCGGAGCCCGAGCCACCCTTGAAGATCATGCCCTCCTCGACGTACCAGTTGAGGATGGAGGGCATGGTGTCCTCGACCGAGAGGATGAAGCAGTTGTGCACCCGGACGTTGTTCGACAGGTACTCCCCACTGTCCGTCTGGACGTCGTAAACCGGCTGCATTCCTCGGTCCTCGACAGCGAGGACCTCTTCCTCGCGGAGATCGGGGCAGGATTTGCCGTCGAACTCCAGCGACGCGGCGAGCTTGGTGGCTTTCGCTGCGGAGAGGAAGCCGACCTTGCTGGCGAACACGCGCCGCTCCGACCGCATGCCGATCGTCAGCTCCCACAGATGGGACCGATCGGGCCGTGGATCGAGCTTCTTGAGGCGTCGAGAATAGATGCCTAGGCGCAGGAGCAGGATCTGGAGATCCTCGGTCCACCGCTCGCTGATCACACCGAGCCCGATCCGGGCGACCGTTTCCCCGCGCTGGCTGATGAAGCCGTCGGCCTGGAAGACACTCCGGAGGTAGGCCGCGACGACCTCGTTGGGGGCATTCCACAGGCGGCTCGGCACCCGCAGATCATGCCTGCGTGGTCGAAGATCCCAGGCGTCGACGAAGGGCCGCAGCACATTGCCGTAGAGCCGGATGCGGCGCCCGAGGAGGTTGGGATCGTCTGTCTCGACGACCCGGACGTGCTGGTGCACATCCGGGAACACGGCCGCGACGTGCTGCTGGACCCAGTCGTATTCCTCCGGAGTCATGGTCATGAACTCGATGGTCAGCGACTTGTTGGTGCCGTTGTACTGCCCGACGAAGCCGTCGGCCTGAAGCCATCCCGCCAGTGCGGCCTCTGAGGCTTCTTTCGTGGTCACGGGTTGGATGCGAATCGCGGTTGTGGCCCTGCCGCCCGTCTCATGGACCTGGGTGGACTCGGCCGCGAGCCGACCGACGACGTCATCCTGCGAGGCGCGGTGCGGGTACAGGTGCAGCCGCATTCCCGGCAGGAGCTGGCCGAGCCGAAGCCAGGCTCCCTGGGTCCGCCGCTCCTGAACCGCGTAGACCAGGTGATCGCCGGTCGCCTCGATGAACGAGCCGTTCCGGAGTCTGACCCGGAAGACCCGCTTCTCTCCGTTGTGCTTGACCGCGCGGACCCTGGTCTCGCCGTGAGCGTCGTAGACGACCGTGCCGATCGCCTCGCGTTCCACCAGCTCGCCGATCGGCACCATTCCGGTCGGCGTGCTCACCAGGGCGTCATACGGCTGGCACGCCGACGCCTGGGGGCTGGGCTCGACGCCGACGTTGAACCAGACGGGCGAGTTGAACGCGGCCATCTGGTTGACCAGGACGTGGGTGAGCTCGGCGCGGAACGCCTCGGCGTCGCCGGCGGAGGCGAAGTAGCGGTCCTTGACGCCCCAGTCGGCGATCGTGCCGGCGACGCGGTCGATCATCTGGCGCACCGAGCGCTCGCGCCGGGGGGTGCCGAGCGGCCCGCGGAAGTACTTCTGCGCGACGATGTTGGTCGCGTTCAGCGACCACGTCGCCGGGAACTCGACGTCGCGCTGCTCGAACGCGACCGTGCCGTCACGCCAGTTGGTGATGACGGCGTCGCGCGACTCCCAGGCGAGCGCGTCGTAGGGGTGCACGCCCTCGGTGGTGAAGCGGCGGCGGATCCGCAGCCCGTCGCGCCGCCTGTCGGGGTCAACCGGGAGCGCGTCCCTGGTCTTGGCCATGCATGAACCTCCTTGCCGCCCGCGGCGGTCGCGTGCGTGGGCTGCGGCGTCCCTCGGGGAAGGGGGCGCGGCCGGAGGTGAGCCCGCCGGCCCGCAGGGGACGGTGCGGTGACCCATGGTAACGACACCGCTGTCATTTAGCCGCGGGAGGCGGCCGGGGTCAAGTCCTTCGTACACAACATCTTGTGGACCGGCGAGCCGAGCTGACACTATATGTTGTAGTCGTTCCCCTTGCATCCCTCCTGCTGGCCGACCGGCGGGCGGGGCGCGTGGAAGGAGTGCCGGTGCGCTGTCCCTACTGCGGCTCGACCCGGGACCGCGTGGTCGACTCGCGCCCGTCCGACGACGACACCACGATCCGCCGGCGCCGCGCGTGCGCCGGGTGCGGCCGGCGGTTCACGACCTTCGAGCGCGTGGAGGAGCTGCCGCTGGTGATCCTCAAGCGCAACGGCTCCAGGGAGCGGTTCGAGCTGGCCAAGCTGGTCGCCGGGCTGGAGAAGGCGTGCAAGAACCGGCCGGTCTCCAGCGCCAGGATCGGGCGCCTGGCCAGCGACGTGGAGGAGGCGCTGCGCGCCCGCGGCCGGCGCGAGGTGGAGAGCGAGGAGGTCGGGATCGAGCTGCTCAACGCGCTGCGCGACCTCGACGCGGTGGCGTACATGCGCTTCGCCAGCGTCTACAAGGACTTCCAGGATCCCGCCGACTTCGAGCGCGAGCTGGAGAGCCTGCGGCCGCTGCGCAAGGCGACGCCGCCCAAGGCCCGCAGCGGCGCCGCACCCGCCGGCGCCGACCGCTGACGCCGGCACTGCGGAACCCGCGCCGGTCGGGCGGTTCGCGGCGGTGAGCGGGCTACCCGGCCGGGGTCGTCGTCGCGGGCGCGAGCGGGGCGGGGAGGCGCAGGCGCTGGCCGGCGCGGAGCGGGCCGTGGACGTGGTTGACCTGGATGAGCTGGTCGACCAGGGGCCGGGGGTCGTGCCCCGGCTCGAGCCGGCGCGCCAGCCCCCAGAGGGTGTCGCCGGGCTGGGTGACGTAGTCGAACGTCGGCCGCGTCCGGCCGGGGTCGCCGCCGAGCGCGATGCCCGGCACGACCAGCAGCAGCGCGAGCGCGAAGGCGAGCAGCAGCAGACGGCCTCGGGTGGTCAGCCGGAGCCCCGCGGGGCGCGCGCCGGGATGCCGTGGGCGCGCGCCGCCGGGGGCCGGCGTGGATGGAGCCGGGTCTGACTGCTGCATGGCGCCATGCTGCCTCGAACGGGTGTTCGAGGTCAAGCACCGGATCGAACAGGTGTTTGAACTCGGCGCGACCCCGGGGTAGAGTCGCATCGTGCGGGTCCTGCCAGGTCCGGCGACCCGCGCACGATCTCCACCGGCCCAGACCGGCTCCAACGATCGCCGACCGATCCCGACCGCCTTCAGCCGATCGGCGGCCGGCGCCACGACCGACGACCCGGACGACCGAGACCAGCGATCCGGGGGACGCGCGGGCGACCCGCCTCCCCGGCCCCGAGGGGGACCTCATGCGCGACGAGCTCAGCCCGAGACAACGCAAGATCCTCAGCGTGATCCGGGAGGCGGTGAACGAGCACGGCTACCCGCCGACGATCCGCGAGATCGGGCACGCCGTCGGGCTGAACTCGACCTCCAGCGTGCACTCCCAGCTGTCCGCGCTGGAGCGCAAGGGCGCGATCCGCCGGGACCCCACCAAGCCGCGCGCGATCCTCGTCTCCGACGAGCCGGTCGCCGAGCAGCCCCGGCCGCTGCCCGCGTACGTGCCGCTCCTCGGCCAGATCGCCGCCGGTCAGCCGATCCTGGCCGACCAGAACGTCGAGGAGCTGCTCCCGCTGCCCCGCGACATGGTGGGCGGGGGCGAGGTGTTCGGCCTGCGGGTCCGCGGTGACTCGATGCGCGACGCCGGCGTGCTCGACGGCGACTTCGTGGTGGTCCGCAGCCAGCCGGACGCGCACAACGGCGAGATGATCGCCGCCATGATCGACGGCGAGGCCACCGTCAAGTACCTCTCGCGCCGCGGCGACGTGGTGCAGCTGCTCCCCGACAACCCCGCCTACGAGCCGATCGAGCTGCCCGACGGCGCGAACGTGCGCATCCTCGGCAAGGTCGTGACCGTCCTGCGGCACATGTAGCCGGCCGGCGGCCGCCCCTCAGCGGCGGTCGGCGGGCGCGCGCACGGCGCCGCCGCCCTCCTCGGGCTCGCGGCGGTCCGCCGCCCCGTCATCCACCCGGAACTCGGCCAGGGCGTCGGCGAGCGCGCGCGGCGCGCGCAGCGCCAGGCGCGTGCCGTCCGCCCCGTGCTCGGCGGCCAGGACCTCGCCGTCGCGGTAGGCGCGGTCGACCAGCTCGCCGCGGGTGAACGGGATCAGCGCGGTCAGGGCCACCGGCGGGTGCGGCAGGCACTCGGCGACGAGCGCGAGCAGCCCGGTGATCCCCTCCCCGGTCGCGGCGGAGACCTGCGGCGCGCCCGGGAAGCGGCGCGCGAGCCGGGTCCGTGCCAGCTCGTCGACGAGGTCGATCTTGTTGAGCACCAGCAGCTCGGGCACGCTCCCGGCACCGACCTCGCCGAGCACGGCGCGGACGGCCTCCACCTGCGGCGCCGGATCCTGCGACGCGTCGACGAGGTGGACGATCAGCTCGGCGCGCCCGACCTCCTCCAGCGTGGACTTGAACGCCTCCACCAGGTCGTGCGGGAGCTTGGCGACGAAGCCGACGGTGTCGGTCAGGGTGGCCGAGCGGCCGTCGGGGAGGTCCAGGCGCCGTGTGGTCGGGTCCAGCGTCGAGAACAGCTTGTCCTCGACCAGCACTCCCGCGCCGGACAGGCGGTTGAGCAGGGTCGACTTGCCCGCGTTGGTGTAGCCGGCGAGCGCGACGCCGGGCACGCCGGCGCGCTCGCGGCCCTGGCGCTTGACGTCGCGGGTCCGGGCCAGGTCGCCGAGGTCGCGGCGGAGCTTGGTGATCCGGCGGCGGATCCGGCGGCGGTCCACCTCCATCTTCGTCTCGCCGGGGCCGCGGAACGCGCCGATCCCGCCCGCCTGGCGGTTCAGGCTCTCGCCCCAGCCCCGCAGGCGCGGCAGCAGGTAGTTGAGCTGCGCCAGCTCCACCTGCGCCTTGCCCTCGCGGCTGGTGGCGTGCTGGGCGAAGATGTCGAGGATCAGCGCGGTCCGGTCGATGACCTTGGCGTCGACCAGCTCCTCGAGCTGGCGGAGCTGCCCCGGGCTCAGCTCGTCGTCCATGATCACCGTGTCGGCGCCGAGCGCCTTGACGGTCGCGGCCAGCTCCCTGGCCTTGCCCTTGCCGACGAAGGTGCCGGCGTCGGGCCGGGCGCGGCGCTGCATGAGCGCGTCGAGCACCTCCGCGCCCGCGGTCTCCGCCAGCCGGCGCAGCTCCTCCAGCGAGCGCTCGGCGTCGTCGGCCGCGCCGCCGACGGCGACGCCGACGAGGACGACCCGCTCGAGGCGGAGCTTGCGGAGCTCGACGAGCCTGACGTCGGTGTCGTCGCGGCGAGCCGTCGGGACGGTGATCGAGGGTGGCATGCCGCCCACCGTACCGCCCGCCGGGCCTTCGCGCTTGCCGTTTTCGGCCACAGCCCGGCCCGCTACCGGCCCAGGAGCGCCTTGCGGACCCGCTCGCAGCCTTCCTCCAGGCGCTCGTCGGGGATGGTCAGCGACAGCCGGACATACCCCTCCCCGGAGGGCCCGTAGCCGCTGCCCGGCGCGACCACGACGCCGGCGTCCTCGAGCAGCCGCGCGGTGAACTGGACGCTGGACTCCCCCGGCGGGGTGGGCAGCCACACGTACAGCGCGCCGGAGGGGGCGTCCACCTTCCAGCCCGCCTCCCAGAAGACCTCCATGATGCGGTCGCGGCGGCGCTGGTAGGTCGCGACCAGGCCGGGGAGGTGCTCCATGCCGCTGGTGAGCGCCGCGACGCCGGCACGCTGGACCGCGTTGAAGACGCCCGAGTCGATGTTGGTCTTGACCCGGCCGAGCGCCTCGATCGCGGCCTGGTTGCCGACGACCCAGCCGATCCGCCAGCCGGTCATGTTGAAGATCTTCGACAGGGACCCGAACTCGACCGCGCAGTCCAGCGCACCGGGCACCTGGAGGACCGAGGGCGCGACGAACCCGTCGTAGGTGATCTCCGAGTAGGCGTTGTCGTGGGCGAGCAGCAGGTCGTGACGCGCGGCGAACGCGACCGCCCGCTCGAACCGGTCGAGGGTCGCGACCGCGGCCGTCGGGTTGGCCGGGTAGTTGAGCCACAGCATCGCCGCCCGGTCGGCGAGGGCGCGCTCGACGCGGTCCAGGTCGGGGAACCAGCCGCCGTCGGCGGTCATCGGCAGGTGCACCGGCTCGCCCCCCGCGAGGATCGTGCCCATCTCGTACACGGGGTAGCCGGGCTCGGGCACGAGCACCGGGTCGCCGGGGTCGACGAACGCCCAGGGCAGGTGCGCGATCCCCTCCTTGGAGCCGATCAGCGGGAGCACCTGCGTCGAGGGGTCCAGCTCCACCCCGAAGCGGCGCGCGTAGAACCCGGCGACCGCCGAGCGCAGCTCGGGCATGCCGAAGTAGCTCGGGTACCGGTGGGTGGAGGGGTCGCCGGCCGCCCGCCGCAGCTCCTCCACCACGAACGGCGGCGTCGGCAGGTCGGGGTCCCCCACGCCGAACGAGATGACGTCCACTCCCCGCGCGCGGGCGGCCGCGACCTTGCGGTCGATCTCGGCGAACAGGTACGGGGGGAGCGAGGCGATCCGGTGAGCGGTCTTCACGAGCTGGGACTCCTCAGGTGCGACGTGCAGGGCGGGACGGGCGGGGGACGAGGGGCGCGGCGGGCCGGGCGCGGGTCGTCATCGGGCGTGCTCGAGCAGGCAGGCGTCGATGGTGCCGTGCGCGACCTCGACCGCGGGACCGGTCATCCGGACGCTCCCGCCCGGGTGCCATTCCAGCTCCAGGCACCCGCCGCGGAGCTCGACCGCCACCCGTGGCCCGGTGAGGCCGCGGGTGTGGCAGGCGACCGCGACCGCGCACGCGCCGGTGCCACAGGCCAGCGTCTCCCCCACCCCGCGCTCCCAGGTCCGCTGGCGCACGCTGGCCCGGTCGACGAGCTGGACGAACTCGACGTTGGCGCGCTTGGGGAACGCCGCGTGCGCCTCGATCCGCGGCCCGAGCGTGGTCACCGGCGCGGCGTCGACGTCGTCGACCAGGACGACCGCGTGCGGGTTGCCCATGGACAGGGCGGTGACGGTGACGGCCTCACCGTCGACCGGGAGGTCGGCGGTCAGCGGCGCGCCCGGCGTCGCGGTCGCGCCCGCGGGCGCGAGCACCGGCACGCCGGCCGGGTCGAACGAGGGCGGGCCCATGTCGACGGTCACCCGGTCGACGTTGCCGTCGTTGCCGCAGTGCAGCCGCAGGTGCTTGACGCCCGCGCGCGTCTCCAGGTCCAGCTCACCGGTTGCCAGGCCACGGTCGGCGAGGTACTTGCCGACCACCCGGACGCCGTTGCCGCACATCTCCGCGACGGACCCGTCGGCGTTGCGGTAGTCCATGAAGAACGCGGCCGCCGTCCCGGGGCAGATCCGGATGAGCCCGTCCGCGCCGATCCCGAAGTGTCGCTCGCAGATCGCGCGGACCTGCGCCGCGGTGATCTCGAGCCGGTCGACCAGGTCCTCGACGACGACGAAGTCGTTGCCGGTTCCGTGCGCCTTCACGAACTCCATGCCGCTCGCCCCTTGGTGGGCCGCACCCCCCGGACCCGCCCCGGACCCCCTGGTCGACCGGGGGACCCGCAGCTGCTCAGGTCCCCCGGACCCCTGCCGCCTCGAGCTCCCCAAGGGCCCAGTCGAGCTGCCCGACCCCTGGAGCAAGCCTACCCCATCGGATCCTGGCGTCCCGGCGGAACCAGGCGAGCTGCCGCCGGGCGTACGCGCGCGTGCGTCGGACGGTCTCGTCGAGCGCGGCTTGGACGGGGGCGCCGGACTCGAACGCGTCGAGCAGCTCCTTGTAGCCGAGCGCCTGACGCGCCGTGCGCGACAGCGGCCTCGCGGCCAGCCGGCGGACCTCCTCGACCAGGCCCGCGGCGACCATCGCCTCCACCCGTTCGGCCACCCGCGAGCGCAACCGCTCGGCGCCCGGGTCGAGCCCGAGCGCGACCAGCCGGTAGCGCGAGACGGGCTCGTCCATCGCGCGCCGCCACGCGGAGAACGGGCGGCCGGTCAGCTCGATGACCTCCAGCGCGCGCACGATCCGGCGCCGGTTCGCGGGCTGGACACGGCCCGCGGCGGCAGGGTCCGCGGCGCTCAGCCGCCGGTAGAGGGCGTCCAGGCCGCCCGCCGCCTCCGCCTCCAGCCGCGCCCTGACCCCGGGGTCGGTCGGGGGGAAGGAGAACTCGTCCACGACCGCGTGGAAGTACAGGCCCGACCCGCCCACCAGCAGCGGCACCGCGCCGCGGGCGAGCACGTCGGCGATGGCGGCGCGAGCCAGCGGCTGGAACCGGGCGACCGAGAACTCCTCGCTCGGGTCGACGACGTCCACCAGGTGGTGCGGGATCCGGGCGCGGTCGGTCGCCGCGGGCTTGGCCGTGCCGACGTCCATGCCGCGGTAGACGAGCATCGCGTCGGCACTCACCACTTCGGCGCCGAGGCGGGCCGCGAGCTCGAGCGCGAGCGCGGTCTTGCCCGCGGCGGTCGGCCCGACGACCGCCGCGACCGGGCCCGGGCGCGCGCCGGCCGAGGGCCTGGTGCTGCTCATCGCTGCATTCTAGGGGCGGTGCGACCAGGGGGTCCGGGGGACCCGCAGCTGCTCCGGTCCCCCGGACCCCCT
Organism: Actinomycetes bacterium; assembly: GCA_035263405.1. Taxonomy (GTDB): domain Bacteria; phylum Actinomycetota; class CALGFH01; order CALGFH01; family CALGFH01; genus DATFRI01. The sequence continues at coordinate 10,985 of DATFRI010000082.1, forward strand.
GGTCGACCGGGGTTCAGCGCCGTCCACAGGGACCCGGCCCAGGGGTGTGCGGGTCACGGCAGCGGGACGCACGAGGCGACCAGGTAGCCGACGCCGTACGGCGCGTCGTCGTACAGCAGCCTGCCCTGCCATGGCCGCCCGTCCAACGCGCCCGCCAGCGCCTGCAGCGGCACGCGGCCGGCGACGAGCAGCTCGGACGCGGCGGCGACGTCGAGCGCGAGCAGGCCCGCGGCGTCGCCGCTGCGGAGCGCGCGGGCCAGGCGCCGGTCGGCGGCGGCGGCGCCCGCGTGGAAGCCGCCCGGGGCACGCTCGGTGCGGCGGGCGGACCCGTCGCCGACCACGAGCATCCCGGTCGCCCGCGACGCCGCCGCCAGGGCGCGACCGGCGGACGCCGCGACCGCGGGCGGCGTGGACGAGGGCAGCGTGACGGCCACGACCGGACGGTCGTCGCCGAGCCGGGCCAGCAGCCAGGCGGCGACGGCCAGCGGCAGCGGCAGCTCGGCGAGGGGCGCGGGCTCGCCGAGGCCGGCCACGGGCGGGGCGGCCCGGGTGGCGGCGAAGCGCGCCTGGACCGCCGCCCCGGCGGGCCCGTACGCGGCGAACGAGCCGGCCGCGGCCGGTGCAGCGCTCCCCCAGCGGTCGCCCGCGCTCACGACCACCCGCCGCTCGGCCCCGGTGAGCGCGGTGCGCACGGCGTCCAGGCACGCGGCACGGAGCGCGGCCAGCTCCGGCGCGGCCCCGGCCAGGGCGGGGATCAGCAGCGGCGGGTGCGGCACCACGGCCGCGCCGGTCAGCGCGACCACGGCGCCGGACACCCCTGCCGGCCGCGGCCGGGCGGCGCCGGGCGACCTGCGGGGCGCCGCCTGCGGCGGGTCACGTGAGCACGGGCAGCGGCACGGCGCCCGGCGGGAGCGCGCGTGGCGGGGGGGCCGTGGTGCAGGCCGCAGCGGGCGGCTCGCGGCGGCGGTGGGCGAGCGGCGGGCCGGCGAGCAGGTGGTGCGGGGCGGCGCGCTCGACCGTCACGGTCACCAGGTCCCCGGGCTCCACGCCCGGCTGCGCCGGGAAGTGGCAGAGCTTGTTGGTGCGGGTCCGGCCGGAGGACCGCGAGCGGTCGCTCTTGGACTCGGCCAGCTCGACCAGCAGCTCCACCTCGGTGCCGACCAGCGCCTGGTTGCGCTCCAGCGAGATCCGCTCCTGCAGCTCGACGAGCCGGCCGAAACGCTCGCGGACGACCTCGGCCGGCACCTGATCGGGCATCCCGGCGGCCTCGGTCCCCGGGCGGGGGGAGTACTGGAAGGTGAACGCCGCGTCGAAGCGGACCTCCTCGACCAGCGCGAGGGTGCCGGCGAAGTCGGCCTCGGTCTCGCCGGGGAAGCCGACGATGATGTCGGTCGACACGGCCAGTCCGGGGATCGCGGCGCGCAGCCGGGCGAGCAGCTCCTGGTAGCGGCGGCTGCGGTAGCCGCGCCGCATCAGCCGCAGCACGCGGTCCGAGCCGGACTGGAGCGGGAAGTGCACGTGCTCGGCGAGCGGCCGGCAGCCGGCCATGGCCGCGACGACGTCGTCGCGGAAGTCCTTGGGGTTCGGGCTGGTGAAGCGCAGCCGGTCCAGGCCCTGGACGCCGTCGAGCGCGCGCAGCAGGTCGCCGAAGAGCTGGCGGTGCCCGGGCAGGTCGGTGCCGTAGGAGTTGACGTTCTGGCCGAGCAGGGTGATCTCGACCACGCCCGAGTCCACGAGCGCCTGCGCCTCGGCGACGACGTCCCCGACCCGGCGGCTGCGCTCCTTGCCGCGCAGCTTGGGCACGATGCAGAACGTGCAGGTGTTGTTGCAGCCGACGCTGATCGCCAGCCACGCCGACCAGTCGCTGGCGCGGCGGGCCGGCAGCGCCGAGGGGAAGACCTGCAGCTCCTCGGCGAATTCGGCCTGCGCGCGTCCCTGCTCGCGAGCGCGGCGCAGCAGGACCGGCAGCGAGGCGACGTTGTGGGTCCCGAACACCACGTCGACCCAGGGAGCCCGCTCGAGCAGGCGCCCCTGGTCCTTCTGCGCCAGGCAGCCGCCGACCGCGATCGTGAGCGGGCGGGCGGCCTTGACCCTGGCGAGCTGGCCGAGGTTGCCGTACAGCCGGTTGTCGGCGTTCTCGCGCACCGCGCAGGTGTTGATGACCACCAGGTCGGCGTCGTCGAGGGTGGACACCGGGCGCATCCCGGACGCCTCCAGCAGGCCGGCGATGCGCTCGGAGTCGTGCTCGTTCATCTGGCACCCGTGGGTGCGCAGGAGGTAGGTCTCAGGCATGGGCGCTATTTTGCATACTCCACGCTGCGGACCTCACGCACGACCGTGATGCGGATCTGGCCCGGGTACTGCAGCTCCTGCTCCACGCGCTTGGCGATGTCGCGCGCGAGCACCTGGGCGCCGAGGTCGTCGACGTCCTCGGGCCTGACCATGATGCGGACCTCGCGGCCGGCCTGCATCGCGAACACCTTGCCGACCCCGGCGTAGCCGGTGGCGATCTCCTCCAGCCGCTCCAGGCGCTTGACGTAGGACTCGAGGGTCTCGCGGCGCGCCCCGGGCCGGCCGCCGGAGATCGCGTCGGCCGCCTGGCAGATGACCGCCTCGATGGTGCGCTGCTCCACCTCGCCGTGGTGCGCCTCGATCGCGTGGACGACCTCGGCCGGCTCCTTGAGGCGGCGGGCCAGCTCGGCACCGATGATCGCGTGCGAGCCCTCGATCTCGTGGGTGAGCGCCTTGCCGATGTCGTGCAGGAACGCGCAGCGCTTGGCGAGCGCCACGTCGGTGCCCAGCTCGCTGGCCATCACCCCGGCCAGGTGCGCGGTCTCGACCAGATGCCGCAGCACGTTCTGGCCGTAGGAGGTCCGGTACTTGAGCTGGCCGAGCACGCGCACCAGGTCCGGGTGCAGGTCGGTGACGCCGACCTCCAGGCAGGCGTCCTCACCGGCGCGGCGGACCTCCTCCTCGACCTCGATCCGGGCCCGGTCGTAGGTCTCCTCGATGCGCGCGGGGTGGATGCGGCCGTCGGCGACCAGCTTCTCCAGGGTCAGCCGGCCGACCTCGCGCCGCACCGGGTCGAAGCAGGACAGCAGGACCGCCTCGGGGGTGTCGTCGATGATCAGGTTGACGCCGGTGATCGCCTCGTAGGCGCGGATGTTGCGGCCCTCGCGGCCGATGATCCGGCCCTTCATGTCGTCCGAGGGCAGCGGCAGCACCGCGACCGTGGACTCCGTCGTCTGCTCGGAGGCGACCCGCTGGATCGCGAGCGTGACGATCTTGCGCGCGCGGCGGTCGGCCTCCTCGCGCGCCTGCTGCTCCAGGTCGCGCACCAGCGCCATCGCCTCGCGTTTGGCGGCGTCCTCGATGTGCTTGACCAGGGCGGCCTTGGCCTCCGCGGCGGTGAGCCCGGCGACCTGCTCGAGCTTGCGCCGCTGCTCGTCGAGCGCGGCGTCCAGCTCGGCCTGCCTGGCCCGGACGCCTTCCTCGCGCTCGTGCAGGTTGCCCTCGCGGCGGTCGAGCACGGCCGCCTTGTCGTCGAACGCCTCCTCACGGCCGAGCAGCCGCTCCTCGCGGCGCTTGACCTCCCCGCCACGGGCGCGCAGCTCCGCGTCGAGCTCCTGGCGCTTCCGGGCGGCCTCGGCCTCGGCCGCGTGCCGCAGCTTCAGCGCCTCGTCGCGCGCCTCGACCGCGGCCTCCCGCTTGATGGTCTCCGCCTGCCGTCGCCCGTCCTCGAGCAGGACCCGCGCCTGGTCCGCGGCCGAGCCGAGCAGGTTGCTGGACTGCTTTCGCTGGATGTAGCTGCCGATCACGATGCCGAGCAGCAACGCCAACATCGACACGAGAATCCCGACACCCGCCTCCACAGCGGCCTCCTTCAACGTCAGGCAGCCGGGGGGACCCGACTGACTCAGCCGCCTGGCCGGGGCGGAGGCCCCTAGAGATGCGTCGGCGCCGGGCGACTGCCCGGCGCGTTCGAGATGCCTGCGATCACGACCCGACGGTCGCGCGCTGCGTCAACGATCGAACCTGGGGCGGGAGCCGCTCCCGCCCTGCCGGGATGGAGGGTACCGGTGGGCAATCGGCTGATCGACAAGCTTGGTTCGCAGGACGTGCTCGGCAGAGCCGGGCGCCTCCAGGGTAGGACCGGCCGCCCTCCGGGTCAAGGAATACCAGGTCAGGAGGGGTGTCAGGGGTCGTCCTCGTGAAGGTCGAGCGGGTTGAGCCGCCCGGCGAGCACGCCTGCGATCAGCCCGCGCGGGTAGCCGCGCCGGGCGAGGTGGCCGGCCAGCCGCCTGGCCGCCACCTCCGCCGGCAGCCCGGGGTGGCGGTCCAGCCAGGTGGCGGCGGCCGCCTGGATGCGTTCGGCCTCCTGGTCGGGCGGGCTGGCGGCCGACGCGGCGCGGGTGGCGGTGGCCGCGTCGACGCCGCGGGCGATGAGGTCCCGGCGGACCCGCCCGGCCGCGGCGCCCCGCGCGACCCGGGTCGCGGCCAGCTCGTCGGCGAACGCCGTGTCGTCGACGAGGCCGGCGCGCTGGAGCCGGTCGACGGCCGCGGCGACCCCGCCCGGCGGGAACCCGCGCCGGGCGAGCCGCCGCTCCAGCTCCGCGCGGCTGCGCGCGCGGACCGCCAGCAGCCGCAGGGCGGCCTCGTGCGCCGCGGCCTCCCCGGTCGCGGGATCGTCGTGGTCGTCGGTGGCGGGGTCGCCGCGCAGGGACCGGTCGCCGCTCACGGTCCGGTCGTCCGGCTCACTTGCGGGACGGCGACTGCTCGGGCTTGCGGGCCGGCTCGGGCTTGGGCGGCTGGGCCCCACCGTTGGTCTCGGGCTCGCCCGACTCGGCGACGGCCGGCTTGATGCCGAGGTGCGACTTGATGCGGTCCTCGATCTCCTTGGCCAGCTCGGGATTGTCGCGCAGGAAGCTGCGGGCGTTCTCCCGCCCCTGGCCGAGCTGGTCGCCCTCGTAGGTGAACCAGGCGCCCGACTTGCGGATGATGCCGGCGTCGACGCCCACGTCCAGGAGGCTGCCCTCCTTGGAGATGCCGAGGCTGTAGATGATGTCGAACTCCGCGCTCCGGAAGGGAGGCGCGAGCTTGTTCTTCACGATCTTGACGCGGGTGCGGTTGCCGACGACGTCGGTGCCGTCCTTGAGCGACTCGATGCGCCGGATGTCCATCCGGACCGAGGCGTAGAACTTGAGCGCCCGGCCGCCCGACGTCGTCTCGGGGGAGCCGAACAGGACCCCGACCTTCTCGCGGAGCTGGTTGATGAAGACCGCGGTCGTCTTGGACTTGGACAGGGTGCCCGACAGCTTGCGCAGCGCCTGGCTCATGAGGCGGGCCTGCAGGCCGACGTGGGAGTCGCCCATCTCGCCCTCGATCTCGGCGCGGGGCACCAGCGCCGCCACCGAGTCGATGACGACGACGTCGATCGCGCCCGAGCGGATCAGCATGTCGGCGATCTCGAGCGCCTGCTCACCGGTGTCCGGCTGGGAGATCAACAGCTCGTCGATGTTGACCCCGAGGTTGCGCGCGTAGGCCGGGTCGAGCGCGTGCTCGGCGTCGATGAAGGCGGCGATCCCGCCGGCGCGCTGCGCCTCGGCGATGATGTGCAGCGACACCGTCGTCTTGCCCGACGCCTCCGGGCCGTAGATCTCGATGGCCCGGCCGCGGGGCACCCCGCCGATCCCGAGCGCCAGGTCGAGCGCGAGGCTGCCCGTCGGGATGACCTCGATGGGCGCCATGTTCTCGGCGCCCATGCGCATGACCGAGCCCTTGCCGAACTGCTTCTCGATCTGGAGCAGGGCGATCTCCAGTGCCTTCTCACGCTCCATCGTGCCTCCGCGGCCGCCGCCGTTGCGGGAACCAGGAGTATAGGTGGCGGTCATGACGAATCCTCTCGCGACGTGGACGGCTCGACACTACTGCGTGGGTGCGACGGTCCTGACCCGACGTTGGCTTGGGCGGTGACGGTGCGGGCGGTGGTGCGGCGCCGCAGCGTGGGAAGCGCACGGCGGCACGCTACTACGAACATCAGTTCGATTCAACCGCATCGCCCGATCTGAGGACGACGGCCGGCTCGGCCCGCGCCGACCTGCGGCGACCAGCGCCGGACCCCCGACTTGCTTCGGCCCTGCCTTGTCTGTTTCCGTACGCTTTGAGGCGTATGGGTTCGCCGCCTGACGCGCGCCGGGCGACCGGGCGCAGCCGGGCCGGCGGCGACCGGCGCCGAGGTCCTGTCCCGGCCGCGCGGTCCCCACGGCCGGGAGCGCCACGCCGCGGCCCGGGAGGCCACGCTGAGCCAGACCGCCGACGCCGAGCGGACCGGACACGAACCGCACCCGCCGCCCACGCAGGCCCGCCCGGCCACGGAGCCCCGCCCGGTCGCGACCCGGACGGCCGCGGAGCCGGCGGCGGCGGTCACCACCGGAGCGCCCCCGGCGCCCCCGGCGGCCCGGACGGCGGTCGCGACCCCGCCCCCCGCGGCGGCGCCACGGCCCGCGCCGTCACATCGGGCGCTCCGGCAGGAGGTCCGGCGGGCGGCGGCGCTGCGGGCCGGGCTGCCGGCCGCGGCCGCTCCGGCGGCTCCCGCCCGGGTCGCGGCGAAGCGGCCCGCCGCCATCGCGGCCCGCGCGCGGGCGGCCGCGGCCCTGCTCGGGCCTCCGCTGGTCGCCTTCGCCCTCGGGATCGGGCTGCTGTGGATCGCGGCGGACGGCATCGGCGTGAGCCTGCTGCACGAGGGGTCGTGGGGCCGCTGGGACTCGGGCAACTACCTCGGCATCGCCGCCCACGGGTACGACATCCACCCCTGCGCGCCCGGCCGGGTGCCGCCGTCGATGCCAGGCCCGGCGAGCAGCTACGAGTGCGGCAACACCGCCTGGATGCCCCTGTACCCGTGGGCGGTCAGGGCGGCCGCGGCGCCGGGCCTGTCGCTGCCGCTGGCGGGCCTGGTCACCACGCTCCTGACGCGCCTGGCCGGGCTCGTGCTGCTGTGGGCGGTCCTGCGCGAGGTGACGCCGCGCGGGCGGGCGGCCGCGGCCGGGGCGATGGCCTGCCTGCTGCTGGCCGTCGTGTTCCCCGGGATGATCTACCTCCACGCGATCTTCCCCGTCGCCCAGGCGACGCTGCTCGCGCTCGCCTGCATGGTCCTGCTGGCGCGCGAGCGCTGGCTGCCTGCCGGGCTGGCCGGGGCGGGCGCGGCCGCCAGCTACCCGCTCGGGGTCCTGCTCGTGCCGGTCGCGCTGCTGGCGGGCGTGGCGGCCGGCTGGCGCGGGCGGCCCCTGTGGCGCCGGCTGGGCGGCGCGCTGCTGGCGGGCGCGCTGGTCGCGGCCGGCCTCGGGATCGTCTTCCTCGACCAGCGGCTGGCCCTCGGGCGCTGGGACGCTTTCTTCGCGGGCCAGCGCCGGTTCGGCAACGGCCTGCACGACCCGCTGCCGGTCTTCCAGGCGACGGTCGCGCCGGTGCTCGCCTGGCTCGGTGGGGACCGGTCGCCCGCCCCGCAGGGGCTGACCGAGGGCCTCCAGACCGTCCTGGTGGCCGCGCTGGTCGTGCTGTCGGTCGGCGCGACGCTGCTGCACCGGCGCCGCACGCGGCTGGACCTGCTGATCGCCTGCTACACGCTGATGGTGTGGGTGGCCCCGCACGTCGCCAGCCGGGGCACGGGCCTCAGCCAGTACCGCAGCGAGGCGCTGCTGCTGCCGGCCGTGGTCCTGACCCGGCACGTGCCCGTCGTGCTGCGGGTGCCGCTGGTGCTGGCCTCGACCGCGGTCGCGGTCGAGATGGCGCGGCTGTTCTGGCGCCTGGTCCTGCACTGAAGGTGTCCGCGACGCCTTCCGGCCGCAGGTGGACGCCCCCGAAGCAGGCTATCGCCGGAGACCTTCATCGAGCGCCGGCATCGAGCGCCGGCATCGAGCGCCGGGCGCGGAGGGTCAGGCCGGCGGCAGCGGGAAGCTGCGGATCACCCGGTAGCGCGCGCCGCGGTTGCTGAGGATGCTGCGGTAGCAGTGCAGGGCGCGGGCGCGCCAGCCGGGCGCGTCCGCCGCAGCCGCGGCGATCCGCCCGACCAGGGCGTCCGGCAGCGGCTCGGGCACGCGCAGCCGGGCGAGGGTGAGGTGCGAGTGCAGCGGGCGGTCCTCGGCGTGCAGGCCGGCCGCACGGCAGGCCGCGGACAGGCGCGCCGCCAGGTCGCCGAGGACCTCGACGTCCCCGGCGACGCCGGCCCACACCGCCCTGGCGCGCCCCGTGCTCGGGAACGCGCCCGCCCCCTCCAGGCGCAGCGCCGCCTCCCGGGCCGGCGGCGCGGTCGTCGCCAGCTCCCCGGCCGCCACGACGTCCGCGCCCGACTCCGGGCGCACCTGCCCGAGGAAGGCGAGCGTGAGGTGCCACCCGGACGGCTCGGTGAGCCGCGCTCCGGGCAGCGCGCGGGCCAGCTCGGGCTGGATCGCCTCCAGCGGCGCGCGCACCGGCGGCGGCACCTCGACACCGAAGAACAGCCGCCCGGTGAACAGGTCGGGATCGGCCAGCATGCCGCCGGCGTCGGCCGCAGGATCGGTCGGGCCCCTCACCGGTCCCCCTCCCGGTCGGCCGCCGTCCCGGTCGGCCGCCCCAGCTCCTCCAGGCGGCGGCGCAGCAGGTCGAGCGCGACCGTGGTCACCCAGGCCCGGACCTGCGAGCGGTCGCCCGGGGCGTGGAGCTGCCTGGTGCGGGTCCCGGCGGCGTCGGCGACGGCGAGCCAGGCGACCCCGGGGGGCTGCCCGCCGTGCGGCTCCGGGCCGGCGGCGCCGGTGGTCGCCAGGCCGACGTCGGCATCGACCAGGCCGCGCGCGCCCTCGGCCATCGCCGCCGCGACCGCCTCGCTGACCGGCCCGGCCGCGTCCAGCAGCACCGGCGGCACCGCCAGCAGCCCGGTCTTCGCGTCGGCGTCGTAGGCGCACACGCCGCCCCGGTACCAGGCGCTGGACCCCGGGGTGTCGGTGATCCGGGCGGCGAGCAGCCCGCCCGTGAGCGACTCCGCCGTGGCCAGCGTGCGGCCGCCGCCGACCAGCAGCCGGCCGCAGACCTCCTCGAGCGTGTCGTCGTCGGTGCCGTAGATCACGTCGCCGAGCTCGGCGCGGATCGCCGCCTCGACCGGCGCGATCGCGGCGAGCGCCCGCTCCTCGTCGGGGGCGGCGGCGGTCAGCCGGACGCGCACCTCGCCGGCCGCGGCGAGGTAGGCCAGGTTGACCGAGCCGTCGCCGGCCTCCCAGACCGGCGTGAGCCGCTCGGCCACGAGCGACTCGCCGACGCCGGCGGTACGCAGGGTGCGCGACACGATCGCGCGCCCCTCGCCCGTCCGGGCGGCGAGGTCGGGCAGGACGGCGGCCTCGAGCATGTGCCGCATCTCGCGGGGGACCCCCGGGACCGCGTACACCGGCCGGCCGACGATCTCCAGCATCAGGCCCGGCGCCGTGCCGCGCGGGTTGCCGATCGTGCGGGCGCCCGCGGGCACGTCGGCCTGGCGGAGGTTCATCTCCGCCATCGGCACGCCCATGCGCGCGAACCGCTCGCGCAGCCAGCGCTCGATCGCCGGGTCGCGCACCAGCGCCACCTCGGCGACCGCGGCGATCGCCTCCCTGGTGATGTCGTCCTGCGTGGGCCCGAGCCCACCGGTGAGGAGCACCGCGTCGGCGCGGCCGAGCGCCTCCCGCAGCGCCCCGGCGATCCGCTCCTGGTTGTCGCCGACGACCGTGTGCCGGTGGCAGTCCCAGCCGACGTCGGCCAGGCGCCGGCCGATCCAGGCGGCGTTGCCGTTGACGATCTGGCCGAGCAGCAGCTCGGTCCCGACGGCGACGATCTCGCAGCGCACGGGCGGCGGCTCAGCCCTCTCGCAGGCGCCCGCGCGGGGTGAACGTGCCGCGCCAGACCTCGCCGGGGCCCCCGAGCTGGCCGAGGTCGCGCCCGTTGACGCTCAGCTCGACCACGCCCGCGTCGCCCAGGGTCAGCTCCAGCCGCTTCGCGGCCCGGAAGGTGCGGCGCTCCCCCGCCCCCGGGATGCCCTGGAAGACCTGCTCGCCGTCGGCCCGGACCAGGCTCCACGACGGCCCCACGTAGTGCAGGACCACCCGTACGCCCTGCGGCGCCGGGCGGGTGGTGCTGGTCGTGGTCGTCCCGGGCGCAGGCGTGGCCACGGCGGGCGCGGTCGTCGCCGGCGCGCCCACGACCGGCGCGGGCGCGGGCTGGCGGTCCCCGCCGAACAGGGAGACGACGCCGGCGATCACGACGATCCCGGCGGCGACGCTGCCCAGCACCCACCAGTTGGGCCGAGGCCGGCGGCGCGTGCCGAACCCGCCGAACCCGGCCTCGATCGGCCGCAGGCCCCCCTGGAACACCGGCGGCTCCTCCTGGCGGCCGGAGCGCTCGCGGTAGGCGTCCACGATCGGCCCGGGGTCCAGCCCGAGGAACGACGCGTAGGCGCGCAGGAACCCCTTGACGTACACGGGGCTGCCGAGGCCGTCGAACTCGTCGCGCTCCAGCGCCTCGAGGTAGGCGGCACGGACGCGCGTGGCCGCCGACGCGTCCTGGATCGAGTGGCCCTGCGCCTCGCGCGCCGCGCGCAGCGTCTCACCGATGGACTCCAGCCCCACACCTCCTCTGGCGCCGCGGTGCGGGTGTGACCGTACTGGTCGCCTGGACCGGCGGTGACCGATGCGGCGGCGCCGTCCAGGCCGGACGGGCCGACACGGATCAGCGTCGCGGACATCGTCACTCAGGACGCTCGGGATTCTGCCACCCGGCCCTGAAGGCGGCAACGACCCCGGGCGCCGACCGGCCCGATCAGCCGCCGGCCAGCTCGCCGTAGCTGGACTCCCGTTCGCGCAGCTCGCCCAGCTCCTCCACGGTCATGAGCACGTCGCGCGGCTTGGAGCCCTCACTCGGGCCGACCACGCCGCGCTCCTCGAGCTGGTCCATGATGCGCCGAGCGCGGGAGAAACCGACCTTCATCTTGGACTGGAGCATGGAGGTCGAGCCGAGCCCGGAGCGCACGATGATGTCCATCGCCTGGTCCAGCAGCGGGTCCTCGTCGGAGTCCTCCTCGGCCTGGGTCGCGCGGCCCTCGGCGACGACGCCGGGCTGGTAGTGGGCACCCTGCTGCGCCTTGCAGAACGCCACCACCTCCTCGACCTCCTTCTCGGTGATGTAGGCGCCCTGCACGCGCAGCGGCTTGGAGGTGCCGCCGGGCAGGAACAGCATGTCGCCGTGGCCGACCAGCTTGTCCGCCCCGCCGGTGTCCAGGATCACGCGGGAGTCCTGGGCGCTGGCGACCATGAACGCGATCCGCGAGGGGATGTTGGCCTTGATGAGCCCGGTGACCACGTCGACCGAGGGCCGCTGCGTGGCCACCACCAGGTGGATCCCGACCGCGCGCGCCATCTGCGCGATCCGGCAGATCGCGTCCTCGACGTCGCGGGGGGCGACCATCATCAGGTCGGCCAGCTCGTCGATGACCAGCACGATGAAGGGCAGCTTCGGGCGCTTGGCGTCGCCGGCGGGGCGCCCCTCCTCGTCCAGCTCCGCCGACGGCAGCGGCGGCAGCTTGCCCTCCTCGGCGGCCTGGTTGTAGGCGGCCAGGTTGCGGACCCCGGCGACCGCGAGCGTCTCCAGGCGCAGCTCCATCTCGCGCACCGCCCAGGCGAGCGCCTCCGCGGCTCGCTTGGGGTGGGTGACGACCGGGGTGATGAGGTGCGGCACGCCCTCGTAGTTGGTCAGCTCGACCCGCTTGGGGTCGATCAGGATGAGCCGCACCCGGTCCGGCGTGTTGCGCATCAGCAGGCTCGTGACCAGCACGTTCAAGGAGACACTGTTGTGGGTGGGGATGCACGCCCGCGACGCGAGATAGAGATGGTCGGGCGAGTCTACGGTGATGCACCGAACGGGACGGGTCCGGACGGGCCGCACGTCGACGATGTAACGGCAGTTCTGCTCCCGCTTCCAGACATGTCGAGCCTTGGCGACCTTGCGTGGCAGACGAGCGAGTGGCTCGTGAGCGGCTACAACGACCTCCCAGCTGACCTGGGACACCACTCCTCGACGCTCACGCCGACGCTCGTAGACGCGCGTGACGTAGCCGACTGAGGCACAGAGGAATGCGAATCCCTCGACGAGCTGACGGTTGGTGTTGGCAAAGCGGTAGCAACCGTGCCCGTCTATCGAACCGTCAGAGTCCACCATGCCCTGCGCCAAGGCTCGCCGCTGCTCTGCCGACGCCCACAGGTAGACCTCTGGCACGTGCTTCCCGGCACCCAATCCGAGCAAGCGCCAGGGCTGCCGCACGTCAGCGAAAAAGTGGCCTTGGTCAGCATAGGGCGTGACCGCGACGCCTGCTTCGATGAAGCGCTCCATGAGCCAGGCTCGATCCTGGGGGTCACAGGCGACGCGGCCACTGCCGCTGGAATCACCGTCACCCAAGAGGTAGCCGAGCACCCACGGGTCAAGAGGCAGTTCCCGCTCAGGCAGATCAAGTGCTCCGGCGGTCGGAATGGTGTGGTTGCGCTGTCCTCGCACCCGCAGGGACCGCGCAATTTCCCCGGTATTGACCACCCGAGGCCCGACCTGACGGGCCTGGGCCGCCCGTTGGTCTCTGCGCCACTGCTGGTCGATGGCGTTCGCCGAACGCCCGAGCTGATCCGCGACCTGCGCCGCTGTGCGACCGGCCGCTCGACCGGCCGCGATCAAGGCCCGTTCCTGCGAGGAGTAGGTCTTCGTGCTCTCGGTCGCAGATTCCCAGGTCGCCCAGTTCTTCGGGAAGCCCCGACTGGTACCACCGCAGTGGTAATCGAACGCCTTGCGGGCAGCCAGATCCCAGGTGAGCCACAAGTGGTCCTCGGACGCCACCACCCTACTGCCGTCGTCGAACTCGACCTCGTAGCAAGGCTCGTCGAGCAGCACGTCATGCGCCTTGAGCACCTGGCATGGCTGGCCGTCCGCGCCGAACACGGTGTCCCCGTCGCGTAGCTCCCCCATCGTGGTCCAGCCGGACGGCGTCGGCACAGGGGTGTCGAGCGCCAGCGCTTTGCCGGCGCCGGTGCTGCCGGCAATGAGGACGTGGGGCATGTCGGCCAGGTTGGCCAGCACCGGCTCGCCGCCGATGTCCTTGCCGAGGGCGACGGTGAGGGGGTGCGCCGCGGCCTGGCCGGCGGGGCTGTGGAGGATGTCGCCGAGGGTGACCAGCTCCCGGTCGCGGTTGGGGACCTCGATCCCGATCGCGGACTTGCCCGGGATCGGGGCGATGATGCGCACGTCGGGCGAGGCGAGCGCGTAGGCGATGTCGTGGGACAGCCCGATGACCCGGGCGACCTTGGTCGCGGGCCCCAGCTCCACCTCGTAGCGGGTCACGGTCGGGCCGCGGGTGTAGCGGGCGACCCGGGCGTCGACCTCGAACTGGTCGAGGGTGTTCTCCAGGACCGCCGCGGTCTCGTCCAGCCGGCGCTCGTCCACCGGCCGCGCCTGGCCGGCGCGCAGCAGCTCGGTCGGGGGCAGCGCGTACGGGCCGCCGGGCTCGGGCGGCGCGGGCGCGGCGGCGGCCGGCGGCGCGGGCGCGGCGGCGGAGGGCACCGGGGCCGGCTCGGGCCGCGGCCGCTCGACCGTGACGCCCTCGGGCGGCGCCTCGTCGTCCGCGGCGGCCGGGCGGGCGCGGCGGCGCCGCGCGGCCCCGCGGGCGTCCTCCGGCGGGACCAGCTCGTCCAGGCCCACCAGCTCCGGCTCGGCGACCGGCTCCAGCTCGCGGCTCTGGCGGCGGCCGGCCAGGTCGGTCTGGACCTGGGAGAACAGGCCGGCGGTCCAGCGCGCGCCGGTCCCGAGCGCCCGGGTGACCGACGACACGGGCGTCTTGGTGGTGATCAGCAGGCCGAGGAACAGCAGGCAGCCGAAGATCGCGCCGGCGCCCCAGGGCGACAGGAAGCGGGCCAGCGGCTCGGCGGAGAGCGCCCCGACCGCGCCGCCGGAGCCCTGGAGGCTGGCGGTGCCCGCGTGGATGTCGGGCCTGCCGCGCAGCAGGTGCAGCAGCCCGAGGCCGCCCAGCAGGATCGCCAGGCCGCCGATCACCACCCGGCCGGCGACCGGCTCGTCGGCCGGGTCGCGGTTGCGCAGCACGATCACGCCCAGCGCCGCGGCGAGCACCGGCACGGCGTACGCGCCGAGCCCGAACAGGCCGCGCAGCAGCACGTCGGCCCACTCCATCGCGGCGCCGTGGACGTGCCACCAGACCGCCAGCGCCGTCAGCAGCGCGAACAGCAGCAGCAGCGTGCCCTGGATGTCGCGCCGGTGCGGTGCGAGCGGGTCGCCCTGGCGCCGCTTCGTCCCGGCCGCCGCCTTCGGCGCCCGCCCGGCGGTCCTGCCGCCGGAGCGGCCGGACGAGGGCCGCGTCCCCCGCGACTTCGGGCCGGTCCTGGCCTTGGCCACGCGCCTAGACCTCCATCACCGTGGGGATGACCACCGGCCGCCGCTGCGTGCGCTCGTCGAACAGGCGCGAGGCGGCCTGCCGCATCCGCTGCTTCATGATGCTCGGGTCGCCGACGCCCTCGGCCGCGAGCTGCTCGAGGCTGGCGAGGATGCGCGCCCTGGCCTCGGCGATCAGGTCCTCCGACTCCGGCTCGTACACGAACCCGCGGGTGACGATGTCCGGGCCGGCCATGACCTTGCCCGTCTTGGTGTCCACCGTCGCGACGATGTGCACGAACCCGTCCTCACCCAGCTTGCGCCGGTCGCGCAGGACCGCGGTGCCGACGTCCCCGACACCGAGCCCGTCGACGAAGACCAGGCCGACCGGCACCTGTTCGCCCCGCCCGGCCACCCCGTCGGCGAGCTCGATCACGTCCCCATCTTCGCAGACGAAGATACCCGAGCGCGGGACCCCGGCCGACTCCGCCAGGCGCGCGTGCCGGTCCAGGTGGCGGTACTCGCCGTGCACCGGGACGAACGCGCGCGGGCGCACGGTCGACAGCATCAGCAGCAGCTCGCCCTGGGCCGCGTGCCCGGACACGTGCACCGGCGCGTTGCCGCGGTGGAACACCTCGGCGCCCTCGCGGGCGAGGTCGTTGATGGTGCGGTAGACGGCGGCCTCGTTGCCGGGGATGAGCGAGCTGGACAGCACCACCGTGTCGCCCGGCTCGATCCGCACCCAGCGGTGGTCGCGGCCGGCCATCAGCGCCAGCGCGCTGAACGGCTCCCCCTGCGAGCCGGTGCACAGCACCACGGTCTCCGCGGGGTCGCGCGTGGACAGCTCCTCGACGCCGATCACCAGGTCGGGGGGGACGGTGAGGTAGCCGAGGTCGCGCGCGACGCCGACGTTGCGGACCACGCTGCGGCCCACCAGCGCGACCTTGCGGCCGTTGGCGTGCGCGGCGTCCATGATCTGCTGCATGCGGTGGATGTGGCTGGCGAAGCAGGCCACCACGATGCGCCGCGGCGCGGTCGCGAAGATGTCCCGCAGCGTCTGGCCGACCTCGTGCTCGGAGGGGATGAAGCCGGGGAGGTCGGCGTTGGTGGAGTCGCTCAGCAGCAGGTCCACGCCCTCGGCGCCGAGGCGCGCGAGCGCGCCGAGGTCGGTGGCGCGGCCGTCGATGGGGGTGGCGTCGAGCTTGAAGTCCCCGGTGTGCACCAGGGTCCCCGCCGGCGTGCGGACCGCCACGGCCATGCCGTCGGGGATGGAGTGGGTGACCGCGAAGAACTCCAGCTCGAAGGGTCCGAGCGTGGCCCGCTCGCCGGCCGCGACCGGGACCATCGCCGGGTCGAGGCGGTGCTCCTCGAGCTTGGCCCGCAGCAGCCCGAGCGACAGGCTGGTCCCGTACACCGGCACGTCGTAGTCGCGCAGGAAGTACGGCAGCGCGCCCATGTGGTCCTCGTGGGCGTGGGTGAGCACGACCCCGACCACCCGCTCGGGCTCGTCGGCGAGGTAGGAGAAGTCGGGCAGGATCAGGTCGACGCCGGGCTGGTCGCCGTCGGGGAACGCCAGGCCGCAGTCCAGCAGCATGCGCGCGCCCCGGTACTCCACGACGGCGCAGTTTCGGCCGATCTCTCCGAGGCCGCCGAGGAAGGCGACCCGCAGCGTCCGCTCGCCGTCCCCGCTGCCCCGGGGCGCGTCAGGCACGGGCGCCTCTGGGGCCGCGGACGTCGTGGCGGTCCAGCAGGTCGCGGACGAACCGGCGCTGCTCGGCGGTGGCGTCGACCAGCGGCGGGCGCAGCGGCCCGGCGGGCAGTCCGAGCTCGGCGAGCGCGGCCTTGAGCAGGATCGGGCTGGTCGTGGCGAACAGGCCCTCGAACAGGTCGAGGTTGTCCTCGTGCAGCTTGCGGGCGGCCGCGGTGTCGCCCCGCTCCCAGGCGGCGACCAGCTCGGCGACGGCCGGGCCGACCAGGTGGCTGGCCACGCTCACCACGCCGACGCCGCCGCAGGCGAGCAGCGGCAGGAGGTTCTTGTCGTCGCCGGAGTACTGCTCCAGCGCGCCGCCGGTGGCGCGGTGCAGGCGGCTGACCGCGGCCATGTCGCCGACGGCGTCCTTGACCGCGACGACGTTGGCGACCTCCGCCAGCCGCAGCAGCGTCGGCAGCTCGATCCTGCAGGCCGTGCGGGCGGGGATGTTGTAGAGCATGCACGGCAGCGCGGTCGCCGCCGCGATGGCCGTGAAGTGGGCGATCAGGCCCTCCTGCGGGGGCCTGTTGTAGTACGGGGTGACCAGCAGCAGGCTGCCCGCCCCGGCCTTCTCCGCGGCGCGGCTCAGCTCGACGGACTCGGCGGTCGAGTAGGTCGAGGTGCCGGCCATCACCCGCTCGGAGCCCGCCACCTCGGCGACCGCGGCGACCAGGCGCCGCTTCTCGTCGTGGGTGAGGGTCGGGGCCTCGCCGGTGGTGCCGGCGACGACCAGGGTGTCGGTGCCGGAGTCCAGCAGGTGCTGCGCGAGGCGCTGGGCGCCGCCGAGATCGAGTGCGCCGTCGCGGGCGAACGGCGTCGCCATCGCGGTCAGGACGCGACCGAAACGACCGGGCATGCGGATCCTCTCTGTGGTGGACCACCGTGTGGTTGGCGACGTGCGCTCCCCGCCTGGACCCAGCACGGGCGCCCGGCGGCCGCACCCGGTCCGGCCCGGCGGCGCGGCGGCCGGCGCGTCGCGGTCGGACACCCCGAGGTGGGTGCAAGGATTCTACCTGGGCGGGCGGCGCCCGGGGGGAGCAGGGCCTACCCGCCGCCGGGACCGGGCGCGGGCGGCTGGGTCGTCGTCGGCGGGTCGCCGGGCGGCTGGGTCGTCGTCGGCGGGTCGGCGGGCGGCTGGGTCG
>DATFRI010000083.1:0-9692 GCA_035263405.1 Actinomycetes bacterium
CACCGCACCCACCAGCGTCGTCTTCCCCACACCGAACCCACCGGCGATGACGATCTTCACCGCCTGCGGCGCCCTATTCGGATCAGATCTCACGGAGGCCATAGAGCACCCTTTCCAAAAGCGCAAGGTCCGGACGGTCGCTCGGGCTGAGCGGCCGGTGGATGTCCACCAGCCCTCGCTCGGCGAGGTCGCCGACCAGGACGCGGGCGATGCCGAGGGGGACCTCCAGGCGGGCGGCGATCTCCGCGACCGACAGGATCTCGCGGCACAGCAGCACGATCTCGTGCGACTCCAGGACGAGCGTGTCCAGCGAGGCCTCACCGAGCGGGTTGGAGGCGACGAGCGTCTCGATCTCGAGCTCGTCCGAGCGCGCCGGATCGGTCCGGCCCCAGGTGATCGCGTAGGGCCGGACGAACGGCCGGCGGGGCCGCTGGCCGTCGCCTTGCATCACGGCTCCTGCCCTCCTCACCGGGGCAGGGCGGCCTGCAGCTCGGCGCGCAGCGCTGGGGTGAGCACGTCGCCGGCGCGCGTCACCAGCATCGCCATCTCGTAGCCCACCAGGCCGATGTCGCAGGTCAGCGCGGCGAGCACGCCGAGGATCGAGCCGTCGCTGATCGACATGACGAACAGGAAGCCCTTCTCCATCTCGATGACGGTCTGGTTCACGGTGCCGCCGCCGAAGTAGCGCGCGGCGCCCTGGGTCAGGCTCGCCAGGCCGGACGCGACCGCGGCGAGCTGGTCGGCGGTGGCGGGGTCCAGGTCGTTGGACACCGCCATCGGCAGCCCGTCCGCCGAGACCACGATCGTGTGCAGCACGCCGGGAACCTTGTGGACGAAGTTCGTGACGAGCCAGTTGAGGTTCTGCGCTTCCCTACTGAGCTGGGTCATTGTTGCTCCTGGACCACATGAGGTCGCTGCCGATCAGCGTGCCGTCGTCGTCGTGTGCCGAGGCGTCGCGGCGTGCCTGCTGCCAGGCGGCTCGCAGGCGGTCGAGGCGCTCGCGGATCTGGGTGGGGGACCGGTTGCTCGCCAGCGGCGCGCTCTTCCACGCGTCGCCCAGGCCGTCGGCGATGCCGGGCGCGAGGTTGGCCTGCGGGACCCGCTGCGGCAGCCCCGCCTGGGTGACCACCGCCGCCACCGGCTCCGGCTCGTCGACCTCGACCGGTGCGGGCACCGGTGGCGCGGCGTCCGGGTCGGGGTCGAGGAAGCGCGAGCGGGCCGCCTCGAAGATCGGCAGCGCCTCGGCCGGCGGGCGCGGCGGCTCCTCCGGGAGCCCTTCGGGCACCGGCAGCTCGCCGGCGCGGCCGCCACCCTCGGGTGAGGCGGGGACCCGCCGGCGGGCGAGCGCCGGCTGGGGCGCGGCGGCCGGCGCGGTCCCCTCGAGCAGCCGGTCGGGGATCACCACCAGCGAGGTCACCCCGTCGTACCACGAGTGCCTGAGCTTGACGCGGATCTCGTGGCGGCTCGCGAGCCGGCCCACGACGAACAGCCCCAGCCGCTCGGACAGCGACAGGTCGAACCTGGGTGGGTTGCTGAGCTTCTTGTTGGCCACGGCCAGCTCGCTGTCGCTCATCCCGATCCCGCGATCCTCGATCTCCAGCACGTATCCACCCGCCGTGGGCTGGCCGCCGATGCTCACCGGCGCGCCCGGTGGACTGAAGGACACCGCATTCTCGATCAGTTCGGCGATCAGATGCACGAGGTCGCCCGCGACCTCGCCGGGGACGGCGAGGTTCTCGATCGGCAGCAGGTCCACGCGCGTGAACTCCTCGACCTCGGCGAGCGCGGCCCGCACGGCGTCGACCAGCGCGATCGGCCCCTCGCTCCACTGGCGGGAGGGCCTGGCGCCGGAGAGCACGACGAGGTCCTCGGCGTGGCGCCGCATCCGGGTCGCCAGGTGGTCCAGCCGGAACAGCTCCTCGAGCTTGCGCGGGTCCAGCTCGTCGCGCTCCAGCTCGTCGAGCAGCTCCAGCTGGCGGTCGATGAGCTTCTGGTTGCGCTGGGCGAGGTTGCGGAACAGGTCGGCGAGGCTCACGCGCAGCGCGGCCTGCTCGGTCGCGACGCGGACCGCGACGTCGTGGACGGCGTTGAAGGCCTCGGCGACGTCTCCCACCTCGTCCCGGGAGCGGACCTCGAGCGGCCGCTCCTGGACCAGCGGCAGCGTCGGGTCGTCGCCGTGGGTGATCCGCTGCAGGCGGTCGACGGTCTCGGGCAGCGTCCGCCGGGCGACCTTGTGCGCCGCGCGGCGCAGCAGCCGCAGCGACCGGGCCATGGACCGGGCGATCGCCACCGACAGGCCGATCGAGACCAGCAGGACCAGCACGACCAGGGCGGAGCCCACGAACGCCTGCCGCTCCGCCTGCCGCTTGGCGGCGGCGGCGTCGCGGACGACGTCGTCGGCCAGCCGCAGCTCGACCGCTCGGAGCAGGTCCACCTTGGCGCTGGTGGTCGTGAGCCACTCGCGGGCGTCGACGGCCGGCGGCGCGCCGGGGTCCTGGGTGAGCACGGCGCGCTCCAGGCTGTCGGCGCGCTGGACGTCGCGGCCGGCGACGATGCTCGTGAGGTAGCCGCGCTGGCGGTCGTCGGCGGCGGTGCGGAACTCCGCCAGCCACGTCTGCTCGGCCCCGCCGAGCGCCGCGAACCGCTGGTACCAGCCGGCCTCGAAGCGCCCGGCGAGGAGCGCGGCGTACATCAGGCTGCGCTTGGACGCACCGGCCTCCTTGGCGCGCTCCAGCGCCACCAGCGCCTGGATCTGCCGGGCCAGCTCCTGGTCGGCGCTCTCGGCGGGCATCGCGGCGGTCACCTCGAGCAGGTCGTGGATCACGTCGCCGTAGCCGCGCAGGGTGGCGTCGGCGTCGAGCGGGCCGTCGCCGTCGAGCACCTCACGCTGCCGGTCGAGCCCGTCGAGCCCCTGCGTGGCACGGGTGAGCCGGTCCCCGAGCCGCGAGCCGGGCTCGTCCAGCCCGAGCTTGGCCAGCTCGGCGCGGAACGCGGTCAGGGCCTGGTCGGCCCAGACCCGCTGGGCGACCACGCGGCCGTACCCGGAGCGCTTGCGGGCGGCGGCGTAGCCGGCCGACTGGTCGCGCTCCTTCTGCAGCTCGTGGACGAGCGCGGAGAGCTTGCCGGCGAAGGCGGTGACACGGCTGACCCGCCGTGCCTCGAAGTCGTCGCCGACGTCCTTGGCGACCCGGAGCGTCCCGAGCGCGAGCAGCGCCAGGACCGGAAGCGCCAGCACCGTCACCAGCTTGGACCGGATGGGCAGGTTCCGGATCATGGAACGAGCTTCCCCTCCCCTACAGCCTGCGGCGACCGGACGTGCTCCGCGTGTAGGCAGCCCGCGGCTTTGGCTCGCTCGATTGGTGCGCGTGTTGTTTGTGTAGGAATGAGGACTTTGGGGACGTACGGTACCTGGAGGTGGGGCGTGTGTAAAACTCGGTAGGAGATCGAGACGGGAAAGGACGCGGGTCAGCGCACCCCCGGTCCCCTCGGGCCCGGCGGCCCGGCGACGGCGGGCGGCGAGGCCTCCATGTGCAGCTCGGGCGGAGACAGCGGCGGCAGGCCGGAGGGCAGGCCGGAGGGCAGGTCGCGCCGCGGCTGGTCGGCCCTGGCCTGGTTGACCCCGGTCAGCGCCCGCAGCCGCAGCGCGGCGAAGCTGCCGGTCGGCGGGGGCCGCTCGGCCGACAGCCAGGTGCCGAGCCAGGCGGCGAAGAAGGCCAGCGGGACCGAGATGATCGCCGGCTGGGCCAGCGGGAGCACCGGCCGGGCGTCCCGGAGGATGAAGCCGCTCGGGCCGATCACCGTCGACCCGAGCGCGGTCAGCACCAGCGACGACAGCATCCCGGCCACGATCGCCGCGACCGCGCCGGCGGTGTTGAGGCCCCGCCAGTACAGCGACAGGATCAGCGCGGGGAAGAGGCTGCTGGCCGCCAGCCCCAGCGCCACGCTGCCGACCAGGGCCGCGTTCACCTCGCGCAACGCGACCCCGACGAGGATGGCGACGACGCTGATCACGACACCGGCCAGGCGCGCGACCGCGGCCTCGCGCGCCTCGGCGCGGCGTCCTGGATGCAGGACGCTGGCGTACACGTCGTGCGCGACGCTGGAGGCGGCCGCGATCGTGAGGCCCGCGACGGTCCCGAGGATCGTGGCGAAGACCGTGAGCGCGACGCAGGCGACCAGCAGGTCGCCGCCGAAGGTGGACAGCCCCCCGCCCAGCTCGCGCGCGAGCAGCGGGACGGCCAGGGTCCCCGAGCGGTCGACCGCGGTGATCCGCGGACCGCCCAGCAGCGCCGCCGCCGCCAGGCCGATGAAGCTCACCAGCAGGAACACCACGCCGGTGACCAGCATCGCCCAGTTCACGCTGGAGCGGACCTCGCGCGTGCCGCGGACGGCGTAGAAGCGCGTCATGACATGCGGCAGCCCCGCGGTGCCGAGCACCAGCCCGATGGCGAGCGAGAGCGTGTCCAGGCCGCCGCCGAGCCACAGCCCGGGCCGCAGGAACGCCTCCCCCCGGCCGCTGCGCGCGACGGCCTGGCCGAGCAGCGTGCCGACCGAGAACCCCAGGCGGTTGGTGAGCAGCAGCACCAGCAGGCTGGTGACCGCGACCAGGAGCAGCGCCTTGACGAGCTGGAGCCAGGTGACGCCGAGCATCCCGCCCGCGACCACGCAGATCATCGCCACGACGCCCACCAGCACGATCCCGACCGCGTCCGGGCCGATCCCGAGGACCCGGTCGCGCAGGCCGAAGAGCTGCTGCGCGAGCGCGCCCGCGGCCATCATCTGGGCGGTCAGGTGGATCAGGCACACGCACAGGACCGCGACGGATGCGGCCAGCCGGACGGGCCGCTGCCGCAGCCGGTGCACCATCGCGTCGGCGATCGTGTAGCGGCCGGTGTTGCGCAGCGGCTCGGCCAGCAGGAACTGCACCACCAGGAACGAGACCGGGACCCCGATCAGCAGGAACAGCCCGTCGAAGCCCTGCAGCGCGATCAGGCCGGGCAGTCCCAGCACGCTGGCGGCGGAGATGAACACGGCGGCGATCGCGATCCCGTTCTGCCAGGCGGGCAGCGCGTGGCCAGCGACGTAGTAGTCGGCTAGGGTCCGGGTGCGCCGGGCCGCCCAGTACGTGATCCCGAGCACGGCGACCACGAAGATCAGCAGGAGGTTGAACGCGAGCAGCGTGCCGCTCACCCGGCGATCTCCTCGACGTGCTCCAGGCGCTCGCGGATGTGGTCGCTGAGCGGGTCGATGCGCGACGCCGCCAGCCGCGTGTACACGATCGCGCCCACCGCGACCAGGGCGAACATCGACAGGAACAGCAGGTAGCCGACGCTGATCCAGCCGAACACGGGCGCGGCGACGGCGTCGGGCGCCCACCCGACCAGCAGGACGAACAGGAAGTACCAGCCGAGGAAGGCGGCCGTCAGCGGCCACACCAGGCGGCTGTGCCGGCGCTGCAGCTGGATCAGCTCGGCAGGGACCCCGGGGCCGGAGCGGCCCTCACGCTCGTCCAGCAGCGCCCTGGGCGCCAGCCGCCGACCGGCCTGGGCCGGCCGGGCCGCGCGGCCCGGCCGGACGCGACGCGCCTCACCCCTGGAGACGTGGCGCCCGCTACGGGACCGGGCCATCGCCCCGCTCCCGGGCACCCTGGCCCGACTCGGGCTCCTCCTCGCCGGAGGACTCGTGGCGGCCGCGCTCGAGGCCGGTCCGGTAGCTGGACAGCATGCTGCGGACCTCCTCGGGCGAGCGGTTGCTGGCGCCGCGTGGCGCGGGCGCGCCAGGGCCGGCGACCCAGGCGGGGGCGAGGTTCGCCCTCGGGATCCGGCGCGGCAGGCCCACCCTGGTCAGCGGAGTGGTCGCGTCCTCGGGCGGTGCCGCCGAGCGCGGCGCGGCAGGTTCGCGAGGGCCGCGCTCGGGCTCGGGGAAGGGTCGCGGTGCCGAGGCCGGCGGCGCGGTGGCCGGCAGCGGGCCCTGGCGGGACACCGCGGACGGGGGCCGCGGCCGTGCCGGTGGCGCGGCGGCCGGCGGCGCCGCCGCGGCGGGTGGCGTGGTGGTGCGCGGGACGCGCGGCGGGATCGGCGCGGACGGCGACGAGGCCGGGCGGCGCGGCCGCGGCGGGGCCGGCGCCTGCGGGCCGGCGGCGGCCGGCGGGATCCCCCCGGGGTAGCCGGGCGGCGCCTCGCTCTGACCGGACGGGCCGAACACGTCGCTGGTCCGCGGCGGGTCCGGGGTGAGCGGGCCGGTGAGGTTTCGGCGCTCGCGGCGGGGCAGGCCGGCGGCCGTGGTCGGTACCGGGCGGGGCGGCTCGGCGCGGGCGGCGGGGCGGCTCGCGGCCGGCTGGCTCGGCTCGGCCTGCCCGCGCCCGCCCGCCTCCGCCGCCGCAGGCGGGGAGGTGGCCGCGGGCGGCGCCGCGGCGGGCGGCGGACCGGCCGCCGCGGGCGCGGCCGGCGGCGAGGTGCGGCGCTCCCGCCGCGGCAGCCTGCCGGGCGCCTCCGCGGCCGGGCGCGCCGGACGGGGTCCGGCCGGCTCCCGCGCGGCGGGCGGCGGGGCGGCGGCGGGCGGCTCCGCCTCGCCGGGCGCGGCCGGCGGCTCCCGCATCCACGGCGGGGGCCCGGCCGGCGGGATGTCCACCTGGGGCGCTGCCGAGGCGGCCGCCGGCTCCTCCGCCCACGGCGGCGGGGGCGCGGCGGGCGGCACGTCCACCCGGGAGGGTGGCTCGTCCGGGCCCGGCACCGGCTCCTCGACCAGCGGCGGGGCCGGCGGCGGCTCCTCGACGAACGGCTCGGGCGGGGCCGGCGGCGGCATGTCCACCAGCGGCGGGCCCTGCGGCACGTCCACGCCGGGCGGCGGCATGTCCACCACCGGCGGGCCCTGCGGCACGTCCACCGGGGGCAGCTCCCCTCCCGGCCACTCGCGCGGCGCGGCACGGTCGGCCGGCGGCGCGGGGACCGCCCGGGCGGCCGGCGCGTTGCCGCTCGGGAACGTCGCGTGGCGGCGCAGGGGGATGTAGGGCCGGACCGAGCCGCTGGCGTCGAACCAGCCGCTCTGGCCCGGGGCGAGCGGCGGGGTCTCCTCCAGCTTCTGGCCCGGGCGCGGCGCCAGGACCAGGCCGCCGCGGGACTCGCCGTCCGGACGGCCCTCGACGCCGGCCACCCCGGCGGAGCGCACCAGCAGGCTGTCGGGCAGGAGCACCAGCGCGGTGACCCCGCCGTACCAGGAGTGCCGCAGCTGCACCTTGATGCCGTAGCGCGAGGCCAGGCGGCCGACCACGAACAGCCCCAGCCGGCGCGACAGGGTGAGGTCGATGACCGGCGGGTTGCTGAGCCGCTCGTTGATCTCGACCAGCTCGTCGTTGGCCATGCCGACGCCGCGGTCCTCGATCTCGATCATGTAGCCGCCCGCGACCGACTGGCCGGCGATGTGGACCTTGGTCCCCGGCGGCGAGAACGAGGTGGCGTTCTCCACCAGCTCGGCGAGCAGGTGGATGATGTCGGCGACCGCCTGCCCGGACACGCCGAGGTCCTCGATGGGCAGCACCTCGATGCGCGTGTAGTCCTCGACCTCGGCGGTGGCCGCGCGGATCACGTCGTACAGCGGCACCGGCCGACTCCAGCGCCGGGCCGGCTTGGCGCCCGACAGCACGATCAGGTCCTCGGCGTTGCGCCGCAGCCGCGTCGCGAGGTGGTCGAGCTGGAACAGCTCCTGCAGGGCGTCGGGGTCGTTCTCCTTGCGCTCCAGCTCGTCGATCAGCTCGATCTGGCGGTCGATCAGCGACTGGCTGCGGCGGGCGAGGTTGAGGAACATGTCGCCGATCGACTTGCGCAGCGCGGCCTGCTCCGTGGCGACCTGGACCGCCACCTCGTGGGCGGTCTTGAACGCGTCGGAGACCTCGCCGATCTCGTCGCGGGACTTCACGCCGAACTGCAGCGCCTCCGCCTTGGGGTCGATGCGCTCGGAGCGTTGCAGCCGGTCGACGATCCCCGGCAGGCGCCGCTCCGCGACCTCGTGGGCGGCGTCGCGCAGGGCGGCGAGCGGGCGGACCATCGACCTGGCCATGGTCATCGCGAAGGCGACGGCGAGCGCCACGAACACGAGCACGAGCAGCACGTCGTTCATGAGGCTCTGCTCGAGGTTCTGGGCGACCGTGCGGTTGGCCGCGAGAACGTCGTTGAAGAGCCCCTGCTCGTTCGCGCTCAGCGCCGCCAGCCGGGCCTGGCTGGCCTTGTTCCACGCCGCCGGGTCGATCGTGATCGCGCCCGCGCGGCCCTCGGCGATCAGCGCCTGCCGCAGGCGCCCGGACTCGGCCGCGTCGGGGGCGGAGATCTTGGTGGCCAGCGTGGTCCACTGCCGGTCGGTCGCGGTCGCCTGGAACCGCTTCACCCAGGCCAGCTCGGTGGAGATGGTGGTGGTCAGCCGCTCGCTGCCGCCGCTCACGAACCGCCCCGCCTGGATCGACTCCAGGCCGATGTCGTGCTCGCGCGCGGCGGCCTCCTTGATGTGGCTGGTCGCCACGTACGTCGAGGCGGCGCGCAGCACGTCGGCGTCGGACGCCTGCGCCACGAGGCTGGAGCTGGCGGTGAGCTGCCGGTCGATGGCTTCGCTGTAGAAGGCCTGCGAGTCCGAACCGGTCAGCAGCCCGTTGTCCACGTTGCGCCGCTGGCTGACGAGCTGGTCGACCTTCTCCTTGGCCCGCTGGAGCGTCTGGCGGGTGCGCTCGTCGCTGATCTCGCCGGTGATCCGCTGCTGGCTGCGCTGGAGCGTGGCCAGCGCCCGGTCGACCCGCACCCGCTGGGCGCTGAGCTGGTCGCCGCCCTGCTTGCGGCCGCTGGCGACGAACTGGAGGGAGAGGGTGCGCTCGGTCTGCAGCTCGCCGTTGAAGCCGGCGATCTCGTTGACGAAGCTCAGCATGCGCCGGTCGCGGTCGGCGCGCAGGCCGTTCTGCACGCTGGACTGGATGCGGCCCGCGGCGATCACCGCGAGCGTCAGCGCGGGCAGCAGGAAGATGGCGACCAGCTTGGACCGGATGCGCAGGTTCTGGAGCATCGTCAGACGCCCCCAGCCTTCGCCGTCCCCCGCAGCGCGCCGGAGGCTCGGACCAGGGCGTGCTGGACGACCTCGATCAGGACCGCCTTGGCCGAGTCCCGCACCCGCGCGTCGCACAACACCACCGGCACGTCCTCGGACAACACCAGCGCCTCACGCACATCCTCCGGCTGATGCGCCACGATCCCATCAAAGCAGTTGATCGCCACCACAAACGGCAACTCACGCTGCTCGAAATAATCCACCGCCGCGAAACAATCCCCCAACCGGCGCGTGTCCACCAGCACCACCGCACCGATCGCCCCCCGCACCAGGTCATCCCACATGAACCAGAACCGGTCCTGCCCCGGCGTCCCGAACAGGTACAAGATCAGATCGCTGTCCAACGTGATCCGACCAAAATCCATCGCCACCGTCGTGGTGGTCTTCCCCGGCAGCTTGCTCAGGTCGTCCACACCCACACTCGCCGCCGTCATCACCGCCTCGGTCGTCAACGGCGTGATCTCCGACACCGCACCCACCAGCGTCGTCTTCCCCACACCGAACCCACCGGCGATGACGATCTTCACCGCCTGCGGCGCCCTATTCGGATCAGATCTCACGGAGGCCATAGAGCACCCTTTCCAAAAGCGCAAGGTCCGGACGGTCGC
>DATFRI010000084.1:0-2270 GCA_035263405.1 Actinomycetes bacterium
GCAGCCACTCGCCGCCATCGGTGACCGCCACGAGCGCGCCGGCCGTCTCGGTCCCGCGCCGGTGCAGCTCCGGCAGCGCCGCGCGGCCGAAGGCGTCGCAGTCCGCCAGGCGCGCGACGTACGAGACCGCCCGCGTCCGGACCGCCGGCACCCCGTCGGCCCCGCGCGCCGCCGCGACCACGCCGACGGCCGCGGTCTTGACCTCGGCCCACTCGCCCCCGACCAGCGGCACCATCGCCCCGTCGGCCGAGAGCTGCTGGACCGGCGGGCCGGCCGGCGGCGTGGGCCGCTCCCGCTCGAGCCGGTCGACCTCGGCGTCGTGCAGCGCCACCGCGGCCGCCCCGGCCGCCTCGGTGCGCCGCCGCGCCGTCGGCTCGCTCACCTCGACCCCGGTGAAGTACGCCAGCGCCCGCGCCGCCTGGGCGAACGACGGCAGCCAGGTCCCCAGGCGCACCAGCGCCTCCTCCAGCCGCGGGCTCAGCGGCCCGCGCGGCGGCGCCAGCTCCTCATCCAGGGGGAAAACAGTCGCGGCAGAAGCGGCATCAAGGCGGCTCCGTGAGCCGTTCCCAGCGGGCCTCGAGGTCGGCGAGGTAGGCGGCGCGGCGTCGGCGGAAGCGGCGCATCGTGGCCTGGCGTTCCTGGGTGGCCCGGAGCGCGGCGCGCTCGCGCTGCCAAGCGGACGCCGGCACCGCGCCGAAGCGCCGCAGGGTCTTGGCCTCGGGTTCGTCCCTGGCCGCGGCGGCGTAGGCCGCGAAGCCGCCGACGCGGACGACGAAGGCGTCGGCGCGCCGGCGCCCGGTGGTGCGCCGGTAGCCGGTCTTGATCCGGCGGTAGAACCGCTCCTGCTCGTTGTTGGTCCGCGGCAGGTCGGGCACGTCGTAGCAGCGGTAGAGGCCGGCCCCGAGCCGGCGGAGGACGACGCCGAGGTGGGCGACCGGCGCGCGCAGCCAGTCGGGGACCTGCCCGGCGCCGAGCGCGGCGTCGATCTCGTCCAGGCACGCCTCGACGGCGCGCCGGACCCCCGCGCCGGTCGGGGCGGGGTCCGCCGGGGGCTCCAGGCGCCGGGCGATCTCGACCAGCCACCCGTGCGCGCGCCGCAGCTCGGCGGCGCGCGCGCCGCACCGCGCCTCGGCGCGCCGGATCAGCTCCCGCAACCGGGCCAGCCGCGGATCCCCCTTTTTGCGAGGCACCGGTCCAGCGTCCGACCGAGGTCGCCGAGCGCGTCCACCACGCGCAGCCCGGCGAAGCCCAGGGGCGGCACGTCCCGCTCGCGCATCACCGCCCGCAGCGCGAGCACCGCGTCGAGCACGACCGCGTCGGCCGGGTCGACCGGGGCCAGCTCCGCCGCGCCGCGGGTGCTCTCCTCGACCCGGCGCATGTCGCGCAGCTCGATCTTGGCCTCCACCGCCAGGTGGCGGTCGGCCTCCCACAGCGGCTCGGCCGCCTCGCGCAGCGCGTGGTACTGGCACAGCTGGTGCGGCACCCCCGGGAAGACCGCCGCCACCGCCAGCCGGATCGACTCCTGCGCGTCGCTGATCACCGCCAGCACCGGCACGCCGCTGGCCCGGACCGGCCGGAGCAACCGTTCCAGCACCGGCGCGCTCGCCTGCTGCAGGTTCGCGGCGGCGAGCACCGCCCCGCCCAGAACCTCGCGCACCACCCAGAGCTGCTCGTTGCCCTGCTCGGGCTGCAGCCCGTCCAACGTCAGGATGACCCCGCCGTGCGCCTCCACGACCGGGGCCAGGCGCGGCCCCGCGTCCCGTTCGCTGGCGCGCAGCACGGCCAGGTAGACCTCCAGCAGGTTCTCGACGTGCCGCTCCGAGATCACGACCGGGGTCTCCTCCGCCAGGTGCCGCCGGATCTCGGCCCGCGTCCGGTGCCGTCCGAACCGCAGCGCCCCGACGCGGGCGACCACGTCCAGCCCGTAGCCCGAGCCCTTGACCTGCCGGGCCTCGGCCCGCGCCGAGCGGTAGACCGTCCGGCCGAACGGGCAGCCCGGGTTCGGGCACCGGAAGCCGAGGTTGGTGACGTGCTCGGTCCCCGCCAGGAACTGGATCGGCTTGGCCCAGACCGGGTGGCTGTAGGCCAGCGCCGCCCCGCAGTGCGGGCAGACGCCCACCTCCGGCCGGTAGCGCACGTGCGGCAGAGGACCGAACCCCCGGGGCGGCTTCATCCGCGCCTCCGCGCGCGGCGCCCATCCCCCCGACGCCGACCGCGCGACCCATTCTCCCCCGAAACCGCTTGCCATAATGCCGCTTCTGCCGCGACTG
>DATFRI010000085.1:0-10796 GCA_035263405.1 Actinomycetes bacterium
GTTGGAGCCGATGAACCCGGCTCCGCCGGTCACCAGGTAGCGCATCGCGGATCAGCCTTGGTCGGTACCGGTCGGTTGCGGGTCCTGCGGCATGGGACCCTTGTAGCTGCGGCCCACGGTGAGGGTGAGCTGGCGCGGCGGGGCGTCGGCGGTCGCGGGGACGAGCGCCACCTGGTCGCCGAGGAGGTAGGAGAGCAGCTTGGCCTGCTGCAGGAGCGCCTTGGGGTAGACGAGCGTCGAGCGGTTGCCGGTGGACTTGGCGTTGCCGCCGACCGTCGCGGGGATCCCGAGCTGCTCGAGCCCGGCCGCGGCCCGCCGGGCCGCGCCGTCGACCCCGCTGCCGTTGAGGACGCTGACCCGCACGTCGGCCAGGCTCACGTCGCCCTTGCCGCCGGGATGGCCGACCGGCGGGAGCTGCGGCGCGTCCTCGCGGATCGCCTTCATGAGCAGCGCCGCCTCGGGCTTGGGCAGCACGTAGTCGGGGCAGCCCGAGCACGCGGGGCCGGGCGCGGAGCTGGGGTAGACGCGCATGTCGACGCGCTCGGCGGAGAGGTTGCCCACCCGCCGGGCGAGCATCAGCGCCTCGCGGCTGGTGAGGCCGTCGTCGGTCTGGATGACCTGCGCGACCGAGTTGGCGATCCGCACCAGCTTGGGGATGTTGACCAGGTTCCCGCCGGAGCTGATCCGGCCCATGATCGCGCGCAGGAACTCCTGCTGGCGCTGGATGCGGCCGAAGTCGCCGTCGATGCCGATGTGCCGCGCCCGCACGTACGACAGCGCCCGCACGCCGTCCAGCTCGTGGCAGCCCGGCGCCATCTTCAGGCCCGCGTAGCGGTCCAGGAGCTGCTTGCCGGTGCGGTTGCACAGGTTCACCCCGCCGACGGCGTCGACGACCTTGACGAAGCCGGCGAAGTTGACCTCGACGTAGTGGTTGATGTTGAGCCCGGTGGTCTCCTCGACCGTGCGCACCAGCAGGTCCGGACCGCCGGTCCCGGCCGCGTTGATCTTGTTCGTCTGGCCGTTGACCAGCGTCTTGAGGTCGCGCGGGAGCGACACCATGACGGCCTTCTGCTGCCGCGGGCTGACGTGCAGGATGATCATCGTGTCGGTGCGGCGGCCGCCGACGTCCACGGTCTTGAGGCGGCGCAGCTCGCGGGACGACAGGCCGTCGCGGGAGTCCGAGCCGACGATCAGGATGTTGGTGGGCTCACCGGGTGGCGGCCGCTCGGTCCCGGCGACCTGGCGGCCGCGGCCCTCGATCAGGCCCGACGCGTACCGGTAGCCGACGAACACCCCGACCGCGGCGACGAGCATGAGCACCAGCACGGCGATCCCGAGCGTGCGCAGCCAGCGGCGGGGGGGACGCCGCGGGGGCACGCCGGACCGGGAAGCTCGGCGGGGCGCAGCATCCTCGTCCAGCCAGTCGGAGACGGTGTCGGCGCTGCGCAGGTTCACGTCGGACTCTGCTTGTTGTTGTGGGCCACCAGTGTCGGTAACTCCCAATCGGGCGGCGCAACCGGGGCCCGAGCCTAGCATGCATGCAGGCGGGAACCGGAAGATGCCGCCGAGTCGTTAGGATCACCTGCAACGGATGGCCCCGCCTCCCGGCGGGACCCGGACCCCACGGACGGATGCATGACGAGCAGCTTCGCGCTCGGGTCCCTCGCCTTTCCCGAGCTGCAGGAACGCCAGGTGACCGGGTACGGGGACCGGCCGTTCCTCACCTTCTACGACGACGACCGCGGCGAGCGCGTCGAGCTGTCGTACAAGACGTTCGACAACTGGGTCCACAAGCTCGCCAACCTGCTCATCGAGGAGCTGGGGGTGCGGCGCGGCGAGCGGGTCGCGACCGTCACCGGCAATCACTGGCAGGCCAGCGCGATCCATTTCGCCTGCTGGATGGCTGGTGCCTGCGCGGTCCCGGTCGACGTCGAGGAGCCCCCCGCGGGCAAGGCCAACATCCTGGAGGCGGTCGGGGCGCGCACCGTGTTCGTCCGCGAGGAGTGGCTCAACGAGATCAGGCGGCTCGCCCACGACCTGCGCAACGTCAACCTGATCGCGCTGGTCGCCGACCTGTTCGGCAGGCCGGTCGGTGACCTGGACGGCACGCCGAACTTCTCGCGGCTGGTGCCGTCGATGCCCGACCGCTACGACCAGGAGGTCGGCACGCTCGACGACGCCGCCCTCACGATCCTCACCTCCGGCTCGACGGCGCCGGCGGGGGTGGTCCTGACCCAGACCGACCTGCTGCTGCGCGCGGCCGCGATCGCGCGCCGCTGGGACGTCAACGAGGTGGACCGGACCATGGCCTCCCTGCCCGCCCACGACGTCGACGGGGTGGTGACCACGCTGGTGGTCCCGTTCGGGGTCGGCGCCGGCGCGGTGCTGCACCGCGGCTTCAACCCCGACACGCTGTGGAAGCGCGTGGCCGACGAGAAGGTCAGCGTGCTCAGCCTCACCTCGGTCCAGGTCGAGCGCCTGCTCGACAGCCCGATCGGCCCGCGGGGGCTGAACCTGGACCGCCTGCGCCTGGTGGTCTACGAGGCCGGGCCGCCGCCGGAGGAGATCGCCGCCCGCTGGCGCGAGCGCTTCGCGGTCCCGCTGCAGCACTGGACGACCGACGGCGGGCAGGGCGCGCCGAGGCTGGTGCGGTGACCGACCACGTCCCCGACGGCGGCGTGCCGAGGGCGCGCCGCTCGCCGCTGCGCCGCGGGCTGCAGGCCCTGGTCATCGTGGTGTTCGTGGGGTTCCTGGCGTGGGCGCTGGCCGGCCGCTGGCAGGAGGTCCGCTCGGTGCTGGGCGAGCTGTCGGTGGCGGCGCTGGCGCTGGCGACGGTGGCGATGTTCGCCGGGATCTGGTGCAGCTTCCTGTGCTGGAAGGCGATCCTGGCCGACCTCGGCTCGCCGGTGCAGCTCACCGGCTCCATGCGGATCTTCTACGTCGGCCAGGCCGGCAAGTACCTGCCGGGCAAGCTGTGGCCGATCCTCACCCAGACGCGGCTCGGGCGCGAGTACCGCGTGCCCGCGCGGGCCTCCGGCGCCGCGGCGGCGATCTTCATGCTGATGGTGCTCGGGACGGGGCTGCTGCTCGGCGCCTGCACCCTGCCGGCGCTGGGCGAG
The DNA here is from genome assembly GCA_035263405.1 of Actinomycetes bacterium. Lineage (GTDB taxonomy): Bacteria > Actinomycetota > CALGFH01 > CALGFH01 > CALGFH01 > DATFRI01. The sequence goes on from DATFRI010000085.1 coordinate 3,120, forward strand.
GACGCCCTCGGCAGGTACTGGTGGACCCTCCTGGCGTTGCCGGTGGCCGCCGCGACGCTGTGGCCGCCGCTGCTCAACCGGCTGCTGGCGGTCGCGCTCCGGCTGGCCCACCGCGAGCCGATGCCGCGGCCGCTGTCGCTGGCGGGGGTGGGCCGCGCCGCCGCCTGGTCGCTGGCGATGTGGGTGCTGTACGGGGTGCACCTGTGGGCGCTGCTGGCCGACCTCGGGGCGGGCGGCGCGGCACTGCCGGTCGTCGCCGTCGGGGCGTTCGCCGCGTCCTGGTCGATCGGCTTCCTGCTGCTGGTCGCGCCCGCCGGCGCCGGCCCCCGGGAGGCGGCGCTGGTGCTGCTGCTCGGCTCCACCGTCGCGCGGCCGTCCGCGCTGGTGGCGGCGCTGGTGTCGCGGCTGATCATGACCGTGGGCGACCTCGGCTGGAGCCTGGTCGCGGTCGTGGTCGAGCGCGCGCGGCGGCGGTCGGGCCGCGCCGGCGAGCCGCCCGGGCCGCCGCAGGCGCCGCCCGGGCCCGCGGTCGCCGGCGAGCGGCCCGGTGCGGTCCGGCGGTGACCCCGTGCCGGTCATGTACGGGCCCGACGTCACCTTCCTCGGGGTGCCGCGGGCCTCGCTGGCCGACCCGGCGAGCATCGCCGGCGCGGACGCGGTGGTGATCGGCGCCCCGTTCGACGGCGGCACCTCGCACCGGCCGGGCGCCCGCTTCGGGCCGCAGGCGATCCGCAGCACCGACTACCTGGGCCACGACGGGTCGCGTCCGCACCTGGCGCTGCGCGTGGACGCGCTGTCGGACCTGCGGGTGGTGGACGTCGGCGACGTGACCATGCTGCCGGGCGAGATCGAGCCGGCGCTGGCGCGGCTGGAGTCGGCGGTCGCCCAGGTGGCGGCCGCCGGGGCGATCCCGGTGGTGCTCGGCGGCGACCACACGGTCGCGCTGCCGGACGTCACCGGGGTGGCGCGGCACCTCGGCTTCGGGCGGGTCGCGGTCGTGCACTTCGACGCGCACGCCGACACGGCCGCCACGCACGCCGGCTCGCTGCTCGGCCACGGCACGCCGATGCGCCGGCTGATCGAGTCCGGCGCGGCGCGCGGCGACCGCTTCTTCCAGATCGGGCTGCGCGGCTACTGGCCCCCGCCGGACGTGCTCGCCTGGATGGCCGAGCGGCGCATGCGCTGGTTCGAGATGACCGAGGTCGTCCGGCGCGGCCTCGACGCCTGCCTGGACGAGGCGTTCGCCCGCGCCACGCAGGACTGCGACGGCGTCTTCGTGTCCGTCGACGTGGACGTCGTCGACCCCGGCATGGCGCCGGGCACGGGCACGCCGGAGCCGGGCGGGCTCACCTCCCGCCAGCTCCTGGACGCGGTGCGCCGCTGCGCGCTGGAGCTGCCCGTGGTCGGGCTGGACGTGGTGGAGCTGGCCCCGCCCTACGACGGCCCCGGCGAGATCACCGCCTACCTCGCCGGGCGGGTGGTGCTGGAGGCCCTGTCGGGCACCGCCCGCCGCCGCGCGGGATGAGGCCCCCCGGACTGGACGCGACGCCCGTCCCGGGCGTATCCATTCCCATCGGTGTGGCGCCTTTCCGGACGCACCGAGCGCGGCACGCAGCGGCGGAACCCGGCGGGCCCGAACGGGGGGAGGACGCGATGGCGGTCGAACGGCCTGGGCGGCAGGGGACGGGAGAGTTCCAGGTGACGAGGCCGGCGGCCGGCGACGAGCCGGCGGCGGCCACGCCCCCGGCGCGGCGCCGCCGGCTCCTGGCGGCGCTGGCGATCCTGGTCGCGCTCGGCGTGGGCTTCGGGCTCGGCGCGGCGGTCCAGTCGGTCGGCGCCGAGCCGGCGCGGTCCGAGCCGCAGGTCGTCCAGCGTCTGGTGCGCGCGTCGCCGCAGTGCATGGAGGCGCTCGACCGGGCCGACCGGGCGCTGGCGGTGGCCACGCGCGTGCAGCATCACCTCGGCGAGCACACCAAGGTCATGAACGACCTGTTCCGCGAGAAGCTGAGTCCCGAGGCGGCGCTCAACTACGGGATGCCGTCGCTGATCAGCGGCGCCCGCGACTCCGCGCGCCTGGACTCGGCGATGTCGTCCTACCGGGCCGAGGTCCGCGCCTGCGACCGCGGCACCCCCTGAGCGTCAGCGCAGGGTCGCCCACACGATCGTCCAGGGGAACGGGCTGGAGACCTCGCGCACGTCCGCGCCGGCGACGTCGGCGACGAAGCTGACGAACGACCGCCTCGACCAGTGGTTGAGGTGGCCGGGGGTGTTGCCCAGGTCGCGGACGTAGCGGCCGGTGACGAGGTTGCAGGTGCGGAAGACCGGCTCGCGCGGGACGGACACGACCAGGTGCCCGGTGCCCACCCGGGCCATCTCGCGCAGGCCCTCGGCGGGGTCGGTGAGGTGCTCGAGGACCTCGACCGACACCACGACGTCGAACTGGTCGTCGGCGAACGGCAGCTCGTGCGCGCTGGCGTGCAGGTAGGCCGGGCCCGGGCGGGAGCGCCACTCCGAGCGCAGCCCGGCGTCGGGCAGGTCCAGGCCGACCACCTCGTCGAAGCGGTGGTGCAGCTTCTGGGCGATCACGCCCTCGCCGCAGCCGACCTCGAGCGCGCGCCGGGTGCCGGTGGACGCCTCGGCGGCCACGCGGTCCAGGAACCCCTCGAGCCGCGCGACCCAGCGCTCGGTGAGGTACCGGATCGCCGGGTTCCTGGCCGTGTACTTCTGCGTGTGGTTGCCGATGACGACGTCCGGCGTCTCCGGCGCCACCTGCTGCTCTGGCACGCGCACCTCCGCTCGGTGTGGGAGGGGCGAGCATACCCGGCCCGCGCGGGCCCGCACGAACGCGCATGCGGCGGGCGCCTACGGCAGCCGGTAGACCAGGATCGAGTGGCCGATCTGGGCGACCGGCTCGCGTCCCTGCGCCACCCAGCGCTGCTCGGGGTACAGCGCGAGCACGGACGCCGACACCAGCACCAGCCCGTGCACCCGCGACCGGTCCACGCGCGTGCGCCACAGGTCCACCGCGTACAGGCCGTACGCGCGCGGGTCGGCGCTGCCGAAGTACAGCAGCCACACCGGCCCGCCCGGGTGGGCGCGTACCCACCCGGCCGCGCGCGCCAGGTCCTGGCCCCAGTCGAGGTTGGAGTCGGCCACCAGCCGGTAGCCGCGGTCCGGGCCGCCGAAGGCCTCGTTCACGTAGGCGAGGTAGGACGGGTGGACCCGCCACACGCTCGCCGCCGCGGCCAGCACCAGCACGCACGCCACCGCGGCGCCCACCGGCCGGCCGCGCGGGCGCAGCGCCCACAGCGCGCCCGTGGCGACCGCCAGCAGCACCGGCACCAGCAGCACGTGCCGGACGCCGATGTTGGTCTGCGAGGTCATCGCCACGGCGAGCATCCACGCCGCGGGGAACAGCACGAACGCCGCCACGCCGAGCCGCCGCGCGCGCGGCGCGGCGGCCAGCGCCGCCAGGGCGAGCGCCCACGCGGCGAGCGCGCCGAGCGGCGTCTTGATGGCCAGCACCGCCGGGTAGAACAGGGGCCGGCCGCCCAGGTAGCGCTCGCCGAACAGGTACGCGGGCCGGTCGTGCTGGTCGAAGAACAGCACGTAGCGCAGCCCCGCCCGGTAGGGGTGCGGCAGCGGCAGCGCGTCGGCGACCCCGGCGAGCGCGCCGCGGGCGGGGAACAGGGCGGGGTCGAAGCGCAGCCAGGGGTCGATCCCGAGGTACACCAGCCACACGACGGCGACCGACAGCACCGCCACCAGCGCCGCCCCGCCGGCCGCCGCGAGCAGCGCGCGCCCGCGGCCGGCGGCGCCCGCGCGGGCCCGCGCGTAGCCCACCCCCAGAACGAGCAGGCCCACGGCCGGCGCGACCAGGATCGCGCTGAACTTCGCGGTCAGCGCCAGCCCGAACGCGACCCCGGCCAGCGGCAGCCAGCGCCACGAGCGCCGCCACGCCCGCCACAGCGCCCACAGGCAGGCGACCACGAGCAGGGTCATGCCCACGTCGGTGGTGACCAGCCGGCCGTGCCCGAGCACGTTGGGGTCGAGGGTGACGAACGCCAGCGGCACCAGCGCGGCGCCGGCGCCGAACAGGTCGCGCGCGAAACCGAACACGACCAGCGCCAGCACGACCGCGACCGTCATCATCGGCAGGCGGCCGCGCCACAGCAGCGCGTCCGGGTCGTTGCCGCTGCCGTAGAACAGCGCCCGCGCGACCACGCCCTGCCTGGCGGTCTCGAACAGCACCGGGTCGGGGGTGCGCACGCCGCCGCCCGCCAGGGCCCCCAGGCCGGCGAGCAGCTTGACCAGCGGGGGGTGCTCGTAGTTGACGCGCAGCTCGGAGTAGCGCAGGTAGGCGATGCCGCCGGTCAGGTGCACCTGCTCGTCGAAGGTCGGCGCGTCGCCGCGCGCGGACAGCAGCATCGCCGCGGCCATCTGCCCCACCAGCACCAGCACCGCGGCCCACACCAGCAGGGCGCCCGGGCGGGTCGCGCGGCGAGGAGGGCGGCTGGTGACCTCGGGCGGCCGCGCCGGGGCGGGCGTCTCGGACAGTTTCACGGGATCTTCATCGGGATCGGGGACCGCGCCGGCACGATCCTGGCGCTGCCGGGCGGCGCGCCGCAACCGCGCGGAAAACCTCCGCGTGCGCGCGGGAGGAGCGTGCCGATCAGAGTATCCTGCACCGATCGCCGCCCCTGGAGCTTGCGCCACCCGTCAGGCGTCCCCAGTCGAAAGGCCCGAGCGCGTGCACCGACCACCGTCGCTGTCCCTCGTGGTCCCGGTCTTCAACGAGCAGGAGCGGTTCGCCGAGCACGCCCGGGAGCTGGCCGGGTTCGTCCGCCGCCACCCGCTCGGCAGCGAGCTGCTGGTCGTCGACGACGGCTCCACCGACCGCACCGTGGAGGTGGTCGAGGCGTTCCTGGCCGGCGAGCCGGACCTGCGCGCCAAGCTGCTGCGCCGCCCGCACCGGGGCAAGGGCGCGACCGTCCGCGCGGGCCTGGGGGCCGCCGGCGCCGAGTACGCGGGCTTCTGCGACGTGGACCTGTCGACGCCGCTGGCCGAGCTGGAGCGGATCCTCGCGGCGGCCTGCATGGGACCGGTGCTGGCGATCGGCTCGCGCGACGCCCCCGCCTCGGAGCTGGCACGGCCCCAGCACCCGGTCAGGGAGTGGCTGGGCAAGACCTACAACCGCGCCGTCCAGCTCACCCTCACGCCCGGCGTGCTCGACACCCAGTGCGGCGCCAAGGTCGCCGCCACCGAGCTGTGGGAGCGGATCCTGCCGTACTCCCGGGAGCCGCACCTGGCCTGGGACGTGGAGATCGTCGCGCTCGCCCGGCGGCTCGGGATCGCCGTGCAGGAGGTCGCGGTCTGCTGGGCCGACGACCCGCGCTCGCGGGTGCGCCTCGGCCGCGACGGGCTGGCCATGGTGGCCGCGCTGCCGCGGATCGCCCGCACGGTCCGCTCGGTCCCCGCCTCCCTCGCCGCGGACCGTCCCGCCCGGCGGGCCGCCGGCCTCCGGGTCGCACCCGCCGGCGCGGTCCCTGCCGCCCCGGCCGCGGCCCGGGCACCCGCCGGCGTGTTCGACCAGGCGCAGGCGGACACCCTCGCCGCCGCCGAGGGCCACTGGTGGTTCCGGTCCAAGGCGGCCGTGGTCGGCGCCGCGCTGCGGCGGCACGTGCCGCGCGCGCACCGGGCCGGCTACCTGCTGGACGTCGGTGCGGGCAGCGGCGGGGTCACCGCGCTGCTCGGCTGGCCGCCGGACCGGCTGGTCGCGGTCGAGGGCTCGGCGGCGCTGGCGCGCGCGGCCCACGACCGCCACGCCCTGCTCGCGGTCACCGCGCTCGGCGACCGGCTGCCCGTGCGCGACGGCTGCGTGGCGGTGGTGAGCCTGCTGGACGTCCTGGAGCACCTGGAGCGGGTCGAGCCGACGCTGGCCGAGGTCCGGCGGGTGCTCGCGCCTGACGGCTGCCTGGTGGTCACCGTCCCGGCCCACCGGTGGCTGTGGAGCAGGGCCGACGAGCTGCTCGGCCACCACCGCCGCTACACCCGCCCGCTGCTGCGCGGGCAGCTCGCCGCGGCGGGCCTGCGGCCGGTCGGGCTGACCCACGTGTTCGGCTGGCTGGTCCCGCCCGTGTGGCTGGTGCGGCGGCTCGCGCCCGTCGGCGGCGAGCGGCAGCTCGGGCTGGACCGCCGGTCGCCGCTGCTGGACGCGCTCGCGTTCCTGCTCACGCGGGTGGAGCTGGCCCTGGTCCGGCGGGTGTCCCTGCCGCTCGGGACCTCGATCGTGTGCGTCGCGGTGAAGGCGTGACCGACCGCCAGGTATGCTGCGCTGCGGGCGCGGCCGCCTGCGCCGCGCGTCCGAGCCACAGCGGGGGGACCGCCGCGTGAAGCTCTCCGTCGTCGTGCCGTTCTACAACGAGCTGCGGACGCTGCCGGCCGTGATCGACCGCCTGCTCGCGGTCGGCTTCGACGAGCTGGGCCTGGAGACCGAGCTGATCTTCGTCGACGACGGCTCCACCGACGGCGGCCGCGGGCTGCTGGAGCCGCCCCCGCGGGCCGACTGCCGCGTGGTCGTCCACCCGCGCAACCGCGGCAAGGGCGCCGCGGTGCGGTCCGGGCTCGAGGCCGCGACCGGCGACATCCTCTGCATCCAGGACGCCGACCTCGAGTACCACCCGGCGGACCTGCCGGCGCTGCTGGAGCCGATCCTGTCGGGCGAGTTCGAGGTCGTCTACGGCAACCGCTTCAAGGGCAGCGCCGCGGGGCTGTACTATTCCCACCGGCTCGCCAACCGGCTGCTGAACACGACTGTCAACGTCCTGTTCAACCGCTACCTGCAGGACGTCTACACCGGCTACAAGGTGTTCACCCGCGGCGCGTTCGACGGCCTGGCGCTGACCGCGCGCACGTTCACCGTCGAGATGGAGCTGACCGCGCACTTCCTGCGCCGGGGGCTGGTCATCTACGAGGTGCCGATCTCCTACCGGGCACGCACCTACGCGCAGGGCAAGAAGATCCGCTTCAAGGACGGCTTCCTGGCGGCCGGCGCGGCCCTGCGCTACCGGTTCCGCCCCGCGCGCCGGCCCCTCGACGATCCGTCGCGGCGGCCGGCTCCCCCGGCGGGCCCGGGCCGGCCGGCCGGCCCGACCCGTGACCGCCCGCCCGCAGAGGAGGGCCACGATCAGCCTCAACCTTCGGTTCCCCGGCCGCACGCCCGGGACGCCGCAGGGCGCCGGCCCTGACGCGCGGCCGGCGCTGCCGCCGCCGGACCGGGACGGCGCGGCGGGGGGCGCGGGCGCGGCGGGCCGGTGGCGGCGGCGCCTGCTGACGGCGCTGGAGCTGGTCGCGGTCGCGGGGGTGCTGGTCCTCGCGGTGCTGGCACGGCGGCCGGACTACCTGCTCAGCCACCCGTTCTGGCTGGACGAGTCGTGGGTGGTGGCGTCGGTGCGGGCCCCGCTCGGCCAGCTCGAGCTGATGACCTCCTCGACGCCGATCGGCTGGACGCTGCTGCTGCGGCTGGTCCCGCCGATCAGCTCGCCCGAGCGCTACCGGCTGCTGCCGCTGGCGTTCGCGGTCGCCGCGGTCGTGCCCGCCTGGCTGCTCGGCCGGCGGCTGGGCGGCACGAGCTGGCGCCGGCACCTGACCGGCGTGCTCGTGGCGCTGCTGGTCGCG
>DATFRI010000086.1:0-26036 GCA_035263405.1 Actinomycetes bacterium
CAGCTCGGCGACGAACAAGCCCTCGGCGTCGGCCTTGGCCACCCCGAGCCTCGACTTGCCGTCCAGGGTGAACGTGACCGCGCCGCCGACCCGGCAGCCCGCGCCCTTCGCCACGGCCACCCCACCGGGCGGCGCGTCGCCGCCCACGGCCAGGTCGGCGTGGCTGGACAGCGTGGCCACGGCGGTGGTGGTGAGGGCGAGCAGACCCGCCAGCACGGCCAGGGCGAGCAGCATCCGGCGCAGCCGGAGCCGCCTGGCATTGCGGTGGGGCTCCCGCGGGGGCACGGGCGCCTGCAGCGGGGCCGGCTGGCGCTGCGCGTCGACGCGGGTGAGCGCGGCCAGCAGGCGGCGCTCGAAGCCGCCGAGCTGGTCGGAATCGGTGTGGCTGGTCATGCTGAGATCTCCTTTGTGACGGGCGGGGCCGGTGCCGCCGGGCGCTCGCTGCGATGGTCGAGGGCATCGCGAACCCGGCGGCGGGCCCGGCTGAGGCGGACGCGGGCGGCCACCCGGGAGATGCCGAGCGCGGCGGCCGCCTCGACCGGGGACAACCCGTCCACCGCGACCAGTCCGAGCAGGCGGCGGTCGGCGGGCCGCAGCTCGTCCATGGCCGCGTGCACGGCCCGTGCCCTGACCGCCGCGTCGAGCTGCTCGTTGATGCGGTTGTAGTCGTCGGGCTCGAGGTAGGCGCGCCCGCTGAGCCTGCGCGCCGCGTCGGCTGCGCGGTCGCGCTGACGCCGCTGCTTGGCCGCGACGTTGGCGGCGAGCCCGTACAGCCAGGCCACGGCCGTGCCGCGGCGGGGGTCGAAGCTTCGCGCCGACTCGATGACCACCAGGAACACCGTGGCCACGAAGTCGGCCACCTCCTCGGGGTCATCGAACCGGCGGGCACCGGCGCCGACGATCTTGGCGACGTGGCGCCGGTAGAACTCGGGCAGCGCACCCGGTCCCTGGGCGATGGCCACGAGCAGATCCTCGTCGGTGTGGTCGTCCACGGCGGCTCCTCGGGGGTAAGGACGGCATTCACCAAGGTATTGCTCGGTGCTGAGGGCCCTGTTACCGAGGCAGGCGGTGCCGGCGTCAGCCGGTGTCGGTCTCGTGGGCGTGCCAGCCGGCGTCGGCGAGGACCTCGACGGCCGCCTGCGCCGAGCGGCCGCCGGCCACCCAGACGCGCAGGGCGCCGCCCCCGCCCTGCGGCTCGTGGTCGACCGCGATGTCCTCGACGTTGATGCCCGCGGCGCCGAGCAGGGACGTGACTCCCGCGATGCTGCCGGGACGGTCGGCGACGTGCACGACCACCTCGCGCAGGGAGCCCGGCACCCCGGGCTTGGCGGGGATGCGGCGGCGGGCCCGCCGGGCGTCGGCCAGGACCGCCCGCAGGCCCTCGGGGTCGCCCGCGGCGACCAGCGCGCGCAGCTCCTCCAGCCGCCCGCCCAGCTCGTCGAGGGCGACCAGGATCGCCTCGGTGTTGGTGGTGCAGATGTCCACCCACACGTCGGGGTCGCTGGCGGCCACGCGGGTGGTGTCGCGGAACCCGGTCGCGATCAGGCTGTCGAGGGCGGCCGGCGCCTCCACCTCGCCGACCGCGCGCATCAGGGCGGTCGCGGCGAGCTGCGGCAGGTGGCTGGCGAACGCGGTGACGCGGTCGTGCAGCTCCGGGTCGAGCACCAGCGGCCGCCCGCCCAGCTCGCGGACGAACGCGGTGACCCGCCGCAGCGCCAGGTGGTCGACGTGCGGGGGCGGCGTGAGCGCCCAGGCGGCGTGGTGGAACAGGTCCGCGCGGGCGGCGCGGGCGCCGCGCTCCTCCGAGCCCGCCATGGGGTGGCCGGGCACCACCCGCTCCAGCGCGACCCCGGCCTTGGCCAGCTCGGTGAGCAGGTGCGACTTGGTGCTGCCGACGTCGGTGAGGACCGCGCCGGGCGCGGCCTGCCAGGCGCGGGTCAGGACCGGGCTGAGCGCGCGCACCGGGGTGGCGGCCAGGACCATGTCGGCACCGGTGGCGGCGTCCTCGACGCTGCCGGCCAGCTCGCTGATCGCGCCCATCTCCAGCGCCGCCTCGCCCTCGCGCCGGTCGGTGTCGAAGCCGGCGACGTCGGCGACCCCGGCGGCCCGCGCGCCCAGGCCGGCCGACGCGCCGAGCAGGCCTGTCCCGATGATGGCGAGCCTGCCCGGCCAGATCGTGTTCACCGGCTCATCCTGGCAGGTCGTCGCGCAGGTGGCGCGCGCCTCGCAGGTACACGTGCCGCAGCTGGGCCCTGGGGATGGCCGAGTAGCAGTGCAGCAGCACGCGGACGGTCCTGGGGTTGCCGTCGCGGACGGCCAGCTCCTGGGCGCACAGCAGCGGGACGTCGCCCAGTCCCATGGCGCGCGCGGCGACCGCGGGGAACTCGCTGGTGAGGTCCTGGGTCGAGGTGAAAACGATCGAGACGAGATCGTCGTGGCCGACCCGGTTGCGTTCCAGCAGCTCGGCCAGCAGCTCCTCGGTGCGGGCCCGGAGCTCGAGGCGCTCGTCGAGGTCGACGGTGGTGGCGCCCCGCAGGGCGACCACCCGGGCGGAGGGGTCCCGGCCGGTCACAAGCCGACTGCGCGGTAGAGGGCGCGGATCTCGTCGGCGGTGAGGGGCCGGTGCTCGCCGGGGCGCAGGCGGGCGAGCTTGAGCGGTCCGAACCCGGTCCGGACCAGGCGCCTGACCGGCGCGCCGACGGCCTCGAGCATCCGGCGGACCTCGCGGTTGCGGCCCTCGACCATGGCCACCTCCAGCATCTGCCGTCTGCCCGAACGCGCGATCAGCCTGGCCCGCTGCGCCCTGGCGGGCCCGTCGTCCAGCTCCACGCCGCGCCGCAGGCGCGCGACCAGGCCCGGGGGGACCTGCTCGATCTCCACGAGGTAGCGGCGCTCGACGCCGAAGCGGGGGTGGCCGAGCCGGTACGCGAGCGGCCCGTCGTTGGTGAGCAGCAGCAGCCCCTCGGTGTCGCGGTCCAGCCGGCCGACCGGGAACACCCGCGGCTGGCCGGGGACCAGCTCGACCACGGTCGGGCGGCCCTCGGGGTCGGAGGCGGTGGTGACCACCCCGCCGGGCTTGTTGAGCAGCCAGTAGCGTCGCCGCGGGTCGAGGACCACGCGGCTGCCGTCGACCTCCAGCCGGTCGCGCTCGGGGTCGACCCGCCGGCCGAGGTCGAGCACGACCTCGCCGTTGATCTCGACCCGCCCGCCGCGCACCAGGGCCTCGACTGCGCGGCGCGAGCCCAGCCCGGCGGCGGACAGCGCCTTGTTCAGCCGCAGCCGCCCCTCGTCGCCGCCCGCCGCCGGCCGGGACGCGGCGCCGGCGGTCACCAGGACTCCTCCAGCTGCCCGAGGTCCACGCCGTCGGGAAGGTAGTCGGCGACCGGGGGCAGCTCCTCCAGCGACCGCACGCCGAGCTGCTCCAGGAAGCGGGCGGTGGTGCCGTAGAGGACCGCCTGGCCGGGCCCGTCGTCGCGGCCGGCCTCCTGGATCAGCCCGCGGCCGAGCAGGGTCCGCAGCACCCCGTCGACGTTGACCCCGCGCACCGCCGCGACCTGCTGTCGGGTGACGGGCTGGCGGTAGGCGATCACCGCGAGCGTCTCCAGGGACGCCTGGGTGAGCCGGGCCTGGGTGCCGGCGCGCAGCCAGGCGTCGATCGCGTCCCTGGCCGCGGGGTGGCTGTACAGACGCCAGCCGCCGGCGACCGCCCGCAGCACGAAGCCGCGGCCCTGCCCGGCGTACTCGCCGGCGAGGGCGACCAGCAGCTCCTCCAGCTCGGCCGCCTCGCGCCCGAGCGCGGCCGCCAGCTCGCCGACGGTGACCGGCTCGTCGGCGACCAGCAGGATCGCCTCGACGTCGCGGCGGGCCGCGGCCGCCGGGTCGTGCCTGCCGAGGTCGGCCTCGCCGGGGTCGGGCCAGGACGGCGGCGGGGCCGCCAGCCGGGCCAGGGCCTCCGGCGGGCCGCCGGCCCGGTCGTGGGTGCTCATCGTCCGCCCCGCGGGCCGCCGTCCGGCGGCGGGCCGGCGGCCGCCGGTGGCTCCCCGGGCGTGCCCGCGCCGCCGGCCAGCCAGCGGACCCCGATGTCGGTGAAGGGCCCGGCCTGGTCCAGCTCGATCAGGCTGCGCTTGTACAGCTCCAGCAGGGCGAGGAAGCGGACGACCACCTCGATGGGCAGCGCGGCGCGGCCACCGAGCAGCCGGGCGAAGGTGCAGGCGCGCAGCCGCTCCAGCTCCCGGGCCAGCTCGGCCACCGTCTCGGTGAGCGACAGCGGCGGCGGCGGCGCGACGTGCTCGGCCTGCCCGGGGCGCGGTGGGGGGACCAGCGCCCGCGCGGCGCGGCGGGCGAGGTCGACGGGGCTGACCGTGGCCAGCAGGTCGGGCACGAGCGTGGCGAGGAACTCCCCCGGCCCGACGGTCCGCGGCACGTACCGCGCCTGGCCCGCGAAGCGCTGCTCGAACAGCCCGGCGACCTGCTTGTACGCCTGGTACTGCAGCAGCCGGGCGAAGAGCAGGTCGCGCTCCTCCAGCGCCGCCTCCACGGGGTCGACGCCGTCGTCGGGCGCCGGCAGCAGCCGGGCGGCCTTCAGCTCGACCAGGGTCGCCGCGACCACCAGGAACTCGGTGGCGACGTCCAGGTTGAGCTGGCGCATCCGGCGGATCTCGGCGAGGTACTCCTCGGTGATGGTGGCCAGCGAGACCTGCCACAGGTCGACCCGCTGGCGGGCGATGAGGTGCAGCAGCAGGTCGAACGGCCCCTCGAACTGAGGGGTCCTGACGATGTAGCTGGTGGACACGGGGCAAGGATAGTGCGCGCGGCCGACCGCGCGGGTCAGGCGACCCCGACCAGCCGCAGCAGGCCCACCTCGGCACGCTGGAGCAGCGGGCCGAGCCAGTCGAGCTGCGGGTAGGCCAGCGGCAGCAGCACCAGCCCGAGCAGCAGGTACACGCCGTACTGCTCCAGGAAGCGGGCGATCCCCTGCTGGCCGGGCGGCAGCAGCGCGATCAGCACCTTGGAGCCGTCCAGCGGCGGGATCGGCAGCAGGTTGAAGACCAGCAGGATCACGTTCATCTGGAAGAACCGCACCAGCAGCGTGAACGCGAAGCTGTCGTTGGGGACGGCGAACCGGAACGTGAGGGCGGTGGCCAGCGCGAGCACCAGGTTGGTGGCGGGGCCGGCGAGGCTGACCAGCACCTCGCCGAGCCGGCCGCTGCGGAAGCGGCGGGGGTCGACGGGGGTGCTGCCCCACCCGAACCCGACCAGGATCAGCGTGATCGTCCCGAAGGGGTCCAGGTGCCGCAGGGGGTTGAGGCTCAGCCGGCCGGCGGCCCGCGGGGTGGGGTCGCCCTGCGCGGTGGCGGCGAGCGCGTGGCTCAGCTCGTGGAGGGCGACCGCGAGCAGGAACGCGACCACGATCGCGATCGCGTTGACCGGATTGCTGAACAGCTGGATGAGCGGGGAGGTCATGGGCTGATCCGATGGTAGACGAGCGGCGGCGGCTGCGTGGGCCGGTCGGCGAGGTCCAGCGCCTCGCGCAGCCGGGTGGCGGCCGCCCGGGCGGCGGCCGGGTCGCGGGCGCGGACCCGCCCGAGGAGCGCGCCGCGCCCCACCCGGTCGCGGAGCTTGACCGGCAGCTCCACGGCCACGGCGTGGTCGACGCGGTCCTCCTTGCGCCGACGGCCGGCGCCGAGCGCGGCCGCGATCCGCCCGACCGCCTGCGCGTCGACCGCCGCCAGCCACCCGTCGCGGTCGGCGGTGACCTCCTGCGCCACCGGCGCGGCCGGCAGCAGGCCCGGGTCGTCGACGACGCGCGCGTCGCCGCCCTGCGCGGCGACCAGCAGCCGCAGCCGCTCCAGGCCCTCGCCCCGGCCGAGCGCGCGCTCGGCGAGCGCGCGGCCGGCCGCGGGGTCCCCGGCCACGCCGGCGAGCGCGGCGAGCGCGCCGGCCAGCTCCAGGCACAGCTCGGTGAGCCGGTGGCCGGCGCGCTCGCCGCGCAGGACCTCGACGGCCTCGCGGACCTCGACCGCGTTGCCGACGAGGTCGCCCAGCGGCTGGCTCATGTCGGTGACCAGCGCCGCGGTGGTGCGGCCCGCGTCGGCGCCGATGGCGACGCACAGCCCGGCCAGGTCCCGCGCGGCCGCGGCGTCGGGCATGAACGCGCCCGGGCCGGCCTTGACGTCGAGCAGGATCACCGACGCCCCGCCGGCGAGCTTCTTGGACATCACGCTGGAGGCGATCAGCGCGGGGCTGGCGACCGTGGCGGTCACGTCGCGCAGCGCGTACAGCGCCCGGTCCGCCGGGACCAGCCGGTCGGTCTGCGCGGCGACCGCGAGCCCGGTCCGCTCGACCTGCGCGAGCAGCTCCCCGGTGGTCAGCTCCACCCGCAGGCCCGGGATCGACTCGAGCTTGTCCAGCGTGCCGCCGGTGTGCCCGAGCCCGCGGCCGGACAGCTTGACGACCTGCATCCCGAGAGCGGCCGCCAGCGGGGCCACCACCAGGGTGGTGCCGTCGGCGACCCCGCCGGTGGAGTGCTTGTCGACCGTCGGCCCGGCGAGCGACGACAGGTCCAGCACCTCACCCGAGGCGACCATCGCCTCGGTGAGCGCGCGCGCCTCGGCGCGCGTGAACCCGTTGAGGTAGCCGGCCATCAGGAACGCGGCCATCTGGTAGTCGGGCACCTCGCCGCGCGCGTACGCCAGCACCAGGGCCCGCAGCCGCTCGGGCGGGACCTCCTCCCTGTCGCGCTTGCCGGCGATCGCCTCCAGCGCGGTCACCGCGGCCCGTTCCCGCGCCCGCCCGGGCCGGGGAGGTCGGTCGCGAACGAGCGGCCGGGTCCGGGTGCCGGGACCCCGAACAGCTCGGCGACCGTGGCGCCCAGGTCGGCGAAGCTGCCGCGGTCGGCGAGCGCGCGGCCGGCGGTGCCGCCCGGGCTCCACGCGAGCAGCGGGACGCGCTCGCGGGTGTGGTCGGTGCCCCGCCAGGTGGGGTCGCAGCCGTGGTCGGCGGTGAGGAACAGCCAGTCCTCCGCGCCCAGCAGCCCGAGCAGCTCCGGCAGGCGCCGGTCCAGCCGCTCCAGGCAGGCGGCGTACCCGGCGGGGTCGCGCCGGTGGCCGTAGACCATGTCGAAGTCGACCAGGTTGGCGAATACGAACGCGGGCCGGTCGGCCTCCTGCAGGAACGCGGCCGTGGCGTCCAGGGAGGAGTCGTTGTCGCCGGTGTGGCGGGAGTCCTCCAGGCCCTGCCAGGAGAAGATGTCCTCGATCTTGCCGACGCCCAGGGTGTGCACCCCGGCGTCCTGGAGGGCCTGGAGCACGGTCGGCCCGGGTGGCGCCAGCGCGTAGTCGCGCCGCTCGGTGGTGCGCCGGTAGTCCCCGGAGGGTCCCTCGAAGGGGCGGGCGATCACGCGGCCGAGGGCGTGCTCGCCGGTGAGCAGCCCGCGGGCGGTCCGGCACCAGTGGTAGAGCTGCTCCAGCGGGACCACGCGCTTGTGCGCGGCGATCTGGAACACCGAGTCGCCGGAGGTGTAGACGATCGGCCGGCCGGTCGCGACGTGCTCGTCGCCCAGCTCCTTGATGATCTGCGTGCCCGACGCCGGCCGGTTGCCGAGCACGCCGCGGCCGATCGCGGCGCTGAAGGGGCCGATCACCTCGGGCGGGAAGCCGTCGGGGTACAGCGGCGGCGGCCGCTCGGAGACCACGCCCATCATCTCCCAGTGACCGGTGGTGGTGTCCTTGGCCGCCGAGCGCTCGACCAGGCGGGCGACCACGCCGGTGGGCGCGGCGGCAGGCGGGACGCCGGCGACGCGGGTCAGGTGGCCGAGCCCGATCGCGCCGAGCGAGGGCAGGCGCACGCCGCCGGCGGCGGCGCTGGCGTGCGCGAGCGTGTCGGCGCCCTCGTCGCCGAAGTCGGCGGCGTCCGGCGCGCCGCCCACCCCGAGCGAGTCGCACACCACGCAGACGACCTTGCGCCCGGCCATGCTCACCTCCCGCGGTCGGTGGGCGGCAGGCTACCGCACCGCCGGCCGGGTCAGCCCGCGCCGCGGGCGCGCGGGTGGGCGAGCAGGTACACCTCCAGCAGCCGCTCGTGGCCGAGCCGGGTGTACACCTGCGTGGTCGCCAGGCTCGCGTGCCCGAGCAGCTCCTGGACGCTGCGGATGTCGGCGCCGCCGGCGAGCAGGTGGGTCGCGAACGAGTGGCGCAGCACGTGCGGGGAGACCCTGTCGGCGAGCCCGACGCGCTCGGCGTAGGCCCGCAGCAGCTTCCAGCAGCCCTGCCGGCTGAGCCGCTCCCCGCGTGCGTTGAGCAGCAGCGCCGGGCCCGAGCGCGGGCGCGCGAGCGCCGGGCGGCCGCGCTCGAGCCAGGCGGCCACGGCGGCGCGGGCGGTGCGGCCGATCGGGACCAGCCGCTCGCGCGAGCCCTTGCCGAACGCCCGCACCAACCCCTCCTCGAGGTCGACGTCGTCGACGTCCAGCGCGGTCGCCTCGCTGACCCGCAGGCCCGCGGCGTACAGCACCTCCAGCAGCGCCCGGTCGCGCAGCGCGCGCGGGCCGTCGCCGGCGACCGCGCCCAGCAGCGCCTCGACCTCCTCCACGGTCAGCGCCTTGGGCAGGGTGCTGGGGATCTTCGGGCTGCCGAGCTGGCGGGACGGGTCGCTGCCCGCGAGCCGCTCGCGCACCAGGAAGCGGTGGAACCCCCGCACGGCGGCGAGCCCGCGGGCGACGCTGGAGGCCCGGTAGGGCTGCCCGCTCGCGGTCCTGCCCGCGCGCAGCGCGCCGAGGTAGGCGACCAGCAGGTCCTCGTCGGCGGCGGCCGGGTCGGTCACGCCGGCCTCGGCCAGCCAGCGGGCGTAGCGGTCCAGGTCGCGGCGGTAGGCGGCGAGCGTGTTGGCGGCGAGCCCGCGCTCGACGGTGAGGTGGTCCAGGTAGCGGCCGATCGCGGCGACGGGGCGCGGCGCGGCCGTGACCGCCGGCGGGCCGGTCATCGCGGGCGCGCGCCGGCCTGCCCGTCGGGGCTGGGCAGCAGCTCCGACAGCGCGGTCGCGGCCAGGCCGTGCGCCTCGGCGACCGGCTGGCTGGTGAGGGCGCCCCGGTAGGTGTTGACGCCCCTGGCGAGCGCCGGGTCGGCCCGGACCGCGGCCTCCAGCCCCTGCGTGGCGATCTGCAGCACGTAGGGCACGGTGACGTTGGTGAGCGCGTAGGTGGAGGTGTGCGGGACCGCGCCCGGCATGTTGCCGACGCAGTAGTGGACGACGCCGTCCACCACGTAGGTGGGGTCGGAGAAGGTGGTCACGTGGGAGGTCTCGAAGCAGCCGCCCTGGTCGACGGAGATGTCGATCAGCACCGAGCCGGGCTGCATCCCCTTGACGTGCTCGGCGGTGACCAGCTTCGGGGCGCGGGCGCCGGGGACCAGCACGCTGCCGATCACCAGGTCCGCGGCGAGCACGAGGTCCTCGATCACCTGGCGGGAGGACATCAGGGTGAGGATGCGGCCCTTGTGGATCGAGTCGACGTAGCGCAGCTTGTCGACGCTGCGGTCGACCAGCGTGACCTCGGCCTCCATGCCCTGGGCGATCCAGGCGGCGTTGCCCCCCGCCATCCCGGCGCCGAGGATCACCACGCGCGCGGGCCGGACGCCGGAGACCCCGCCCATCAGCACGCCCCGGCCGCCGGACTCGCGCTCCAGCAGGTGCGCGCCGACCTGCGGGGCCATCCGCCCGGCGATCTCGCTCATGGGGGCGAGCAGGGGCAGCTGGCCGCCGGGAAGCTCGACCGTCTCGTACGCGACCGCGGTGGTCCCGGCGTCCAGCAGCGCCTCGGTCAGCTCGCGGCTCGCGGCCAGGTGCAGGTAGGTGAACAGCACCTGGCCGGCACGCAGCCGCCCGGACTCCTCCGGCACCGGCTCCTTGACCTTCAGCAGCAGGTCGGCGGCGTCCCACACCTCGTCGGCGGCGCCGAGGACGGTGGCCCCGGCGCGCTGGAAGCGCCTGTCGCCGATGGAGCTGCCCTCCCCCGCGCCCTCCTCGACGAACACCCGGTTGCCGGCCTCGACCAGCTCGCGGACGCCGTCGGGGGTGATCGCCACCCGGTACTCGTGGTCCTTGACCTCGCGCGGGATCCCCACGTTCATGGCGCGCAGCACCCCATTCTCGCTCCGGGCAGCACCGTTGCCGCCGCCTGCAGGGTCAAGTGTAGGCACCAAGCCGTGACCGGTGACGCGGGCGGCCGACGAGGAGCGGGGCGCGGGGCCTCCGGCCCGGTCCGGCTCAGTCGGCCGGGGGCCGGGCCGCGGCGCGGCGCGCGGGGGCGTCCGGCGCGGGTCGGCGCGCGGGATCCGGCGCCCACGCCCCCTCGCGCAGCAGCGTGTACAGGCCGAGCGCGACCAGCGTCTTGCTGTCGCCGACCCCGCCGCCGGCGGCGAGCCGGACCGCCTCGTCGAACCCGACCGCGACCACCTCCAGCCCCGCCTCCTCCCAGTCGCCGGGCGGGCGCGGCCCGGCGATCGGGCGGGCGCCCTCGACCAGGAACAGGTCGACCAGCTCGTCGCTCCAGCCCGGGGTGGTGGCGAAGGTCGCCAGCCAGGTGAGCCGGCCGCCCTCCACGCCCAGCTCCTCGGCCAGCTCCCGGCGCAGGGTCACCTCCACCGGCTCGCCGCGCAGGTCGTACTTGCCCGCCGGGATCTCCAGCGTCCGCCGGGCGAGCGGCTGGCGCCACTGCTCCACCAGCAGGACCCGGCCGGCGTCGTCCAGGACCAGCGCCGCGACCGCGCCAGGGTGCTCGATGACCTCGCGCGTGGCGAGCCGGCCGTCGGGCCCGCGGACGCGGTCCACGCGCACACCGACGAGGTGGCCTCTGAACGGCCGCTCACTGTCGAGCACCTCGAACGGGGCCGGCCCGCCGCCGCGGGCGCCGGCGGGGAGCCGGCCGCTCACCTGCCCGCCGGCTCGGGGCTCACCGAGGCCGCGCGGGCCGGCTCGGCCCTGGAGGCGCCGCGCGGGCCGGCTCGGTCGCGGGACGCGCCGGTGCCGGCGGGCACCACCGGCGCGTCGGCGGCCGCGCGGGCGCCGCCGGCGGCGCGGCGCCGCTGGTCGCGCTCGTCGGCGAACGCGGTCGCGGCGCCGACGAACTCGCGGAACAGCGGGTGGGGCCGGGTCGGCCGCGAGCGGAACTCGGGGTGGAACTGGCAGGCGACGAACCACGGGTGGTCGGGCAGCTCGATGATCTCCACCAGCCGCTGGTCGGGCGAGGTGCCGGAGACGACCAGCCCGGCGTCCTCCAGGCGGCGGCGGAAGCGGTTGTTGACCTCGTAGCGGTGCCGGTGGCGTTCGAACACCAGCCCGTCGCCGTAGGCGGCCTCGGCGCGCGTGCCGCGCGGCATGCGGCAGGGGTCCAGTCCGAGGCGCATGGTCCCGCCCTTGTCCGCCACGCCGCGCTGGTCGGGGAGCAGGTCGATCACCGGGTGGGCGGTGTCGGGGTCGAACTCGCTGGAGTTGGCGTCCTCCAGGTGGGCGGCGTTGCGCGCGAACTCGATCACCGCGCACTGCAGCCCGAGGCAGATGCCGAGGAAGGGGACCTGCTCCTCGCGCGCGTAGCGGACCGCCTGGATCTTGCCCTCGACGCCGCGGACCCCGAAGCCGCCCGGGACGAGCACGCCGTCCACGCCGCCGAGCACCTCCTCGGCGTCGGGGCCTTCGAGCTGGTCGCTCGCGATCCACTGGACGTGCACGTCCACGCCGTGGTGGAAGCCGGCGTGGGCGAGCGCCTGGGTCACCGACAGGTACGCGTCGGGGAGGTTGATGTACTTGCCGACCAGCGCGATCCGCACCACCCGCCGGGGGTTGTGGATGCGCTCGACGAGCGCGCGCCACTCCTCCAGGTCCGGCGGGCCGCCGAGGCCGTCCAGCCGGAGGTGGCGCACCAGGTGGGAGTCCAGGCCCTCCGCGTGCAGCACCAGCGGGATCTCGTAGATCGAGCCGGCGTCGGGGGCGCTCACGACCCCTTCGAGGTCGACGTCGCACAACAGGGAGAGCTTGTTCTTCAGCGCGGTCGTGATCGGCCGGTCGGTGCGGCACACGATCGCATCCGGCTGCAGCCCGAGCGAGCGCAGCTCGCGCACCGAGTGCTGGGTGGGCTTGGTCTTCAGCTCGCCGGAGGGCCCGATGTAGGGGACCAGCGAGACGTGGACGAAGAACACGTTGTCGCGCCCGACGTCGTGGCGGAGCTGGCGGATGGCCTCCAGGTAGGGCAGCGACTCGATGTCGCCGACGGTCCCGCCGACCTCGGTGATCACGACGTCGGCGGCCTCGGCCACGCGCAGGATGCGCGCCTTGATCTCGTTGGTGATGTGCGGGATGACCTGGACGGTGTCACCCAGGTACTCCCCGCGCCGCTCGGCGGCGATCACCGTCTGGTAGATGGCGCCGGTGGTGACGTTGGAGTCGCGGTGCAGGTTCTCGTCGATGAACCGCTCGTAGTGCCCGAGGTCGAGGTCGGACTCGCAGCCGTCGTCGGTGACGAACACCTCGCCGTGCTGGAAGGGGTTCATCGTGCCGGGGTCGACGTTGATGTACGGGTCGAGCTTCTGCATGGTGACCCGCAGCCCGCGGGCTTTGAGCAGCCGCCCGAGCGACGCCGCGGTGAGGCCCTTGCCGAGGGAGGAGGCGACCCCTCCGGTCACGAAGACGTGCTTGGCCACTTCGTTCATGACCCCCTTTGCGGCCTCGAGGAACGTGGCCGCTCGGGATCTCACAGTATCACGGCGGTGTGACCGCCCGGCGCCACCCGCGCGGCGGGTCCCGCCGACGGCCGTGGGCGGCGCGCCGCGGCGGCCGGCCGGGACGCTGTCAGTCCGGCAGGCGGCCCAGGCGGTCGACCGCGCGCAGCCAGCGGTTGCCCTCGATCACGCGCGTGAACGAGACGCGCTCGCTGGCGGCCTGGAGCGCGACGAGCGCGAGCGCGGCCAGGACCACCAGCCAGGCCGGGCCCGTGGCGAGCAGGGCGCCGACGACGCCGCCGAGCGCGTTGGCGCCCGCGTCGCCGAGCATCCCCTCCTCGCGCAGCTCGCTCGGCAGCGACCCGGCCGCGGCGCCCGCCAGGCCCGCCGACCACGCCCCGGCCGCGGGCGCGATCAGCGCGCCCACGACCCACAGCGGCAGGAACACCTTGCTGCAGCGACCCGGCCGCAGGTCGAACAGGTTGGCGACGTTGGCGGCGGAGGCGACCAGGACCGCGGCGGGGATCACCAGCCAGCGCGGCCGCTCGACTGCGAGGCTGGCCACGACCACGCCGGTGAGCGCGCCCCCGAGCAGCTTGGCGCCGCCGCCGGTGAGCTTCCCGCGGCCGAGCGCGCGCAGGTGCCCGCGGAAGCCGCGCACCGGCCCGTCGTCGACGAGGTCGTCGACGAGGCCGAGCAGCGCGAACGCCAGCCCGGCGACCAGCGCCGCGAGCGCCGGCGCGGACACCGACAGGCCCAGCCGCTCCATGCGGATCGGGGCGAGGCGCCCGGCGAGCGCGAGCGGCGCCGCCCAGGTGAGCAGCCCCAGCGGCAGCAGCACGCCGAGGCCGGCCACCAGCACGCGCCGGCGGTAGTTGGTGCGGGCCAGGCTGGAGCCGGCCAGCCCGGCCAGCACGTGCGGTGCGGCCCAGGCGGCCACGACGGCGCCGGCCAGCAGGCCGAGCAGGGTGAACGGCAGGGCGCGCACCGGATCAGTCCTCCCGGTCCTGGTCGTGCCGGTCCTGGTCGTGCCGCCCGGCGGGGCGGCGGCGGGCCAGCTCGCGGCGGCCGACCTCGCGCGCGATCGCGCGGAGCTGGCGGGCGCGGTGGCGCATCCCGGCGAGGTCACGGCCGGTGGCGTCGTGGCGCAGGTCGACGGGCAGCTCGACGACCCGCAGGCCCGCGGCGAGGGCGTCGACCGTCATCGCCACCTCGACGCCGAAGCCGGGCGCGAACGGCCCGAGCTGGCCACGTTCGAGCACCTCCCAGCGCAGCGCGCGCTGGCCCGACAGCGGCTCGGCCGCGTCCACGCCGGCCAGCCGGCGGATCCCCCAGCGCGCCAGCCCCATCGCCAGCCCGAACCCGCCCGCGCCCTCCTGGGGGGGCACGTCGGCGATGGCGACGTCGGCGGTGCCGGCGGCGACGGCGTCCACGAGCACGCCGAGCCGCTGGGCGGTCTCCCCGAGGTCGGCGTCGGCCAGCAGCAGCACGGCCGGGCGCGGGCTGACGCCCTCGCGCACCCGGACCATGAGCGCCGACAGGCCGGCGTTGAGCGCGCCGCCCTTGCCCCGGTTGCGCGACAGCTGCAGGCAGTGGGCGCCCGCGTCCAGCGCACGCGCCGCGGTCGCGTCGGTGGAGCCGTCGTCGACGACCAGCACCTCCGCGACCTCGGGCAGCTTCTGCAGCGCGCGCACGGTGTCGCCGACGCGCGCGGCCGCCTGCCAGGCGGGGACCAGGGCGAGCGCCACGCGCTCGGGCGGCGCGGGCGGGGTGGGCTCGGTGGCGGTCACGACGCCGGTGCCTCCGGGAGCAGCTCGGTCGCCCCCCGCTCGTTGCCGTAGTGCCCGGCCGGCTGCCCCGCGAGCCCGCGCGCGAGGGCCTCGACCAGGGCGACCTGGCCGGGGACGAGATCCACGTTGTCGACGGTCGAGACCCGGGCGCTCACCAGCTCGTTGCGGCGCAGCGCCTGGAGCCAGGCGAGCGGCCCGGAGGTCTCGACCGCCGCGACCGGGGTGGGCGAGATGGTGGCCAGCCGGCCCGCCACCGGGACCAGGAACCCGTCGGGCGCCGGGACCGGCTCGACGCCCGCCGGCGGGCCGAGGACCACCACCAGGGAGTTGAGCCGCGGGAACGGCTGGCCCCCGTCGCGGAACGGGGCCGGGATGTCCAGGTCGGCGATGAAGTTCGCCTGCCGCAGCGCGGTCAGGGGATCACCGGCCCGGTCGCGCTCGTCGCGCGGGAGCGCCACCGACACGCGCAGGCGGCCGGCGACCTTGTCGACCAGCAGGCGCTGCAGGACCGCACGGTCCTGCTCACCGGTGTCCAGCAGCCCGGCCAGCGCGCTGCGGTCGGCGGGCTCCTCCAGGGTGAGCCGCTGGGACGAGAACGTGATCCGGCCGTCGTAGGAGGCCCCGGCCGCGCGGACCGCCTGGCGCACGGCCTCCCGGGCGCCGTCGGCCACCTGGTCGGTGTCCACCACCAGCACCGAGTGGCCGCGTAGCCGGCCGGCGACCTGGCCCGGCAGGACCAGCTCGCCGTAGCGGCGCCACTGGCGCAGCTCCCGGTCGAAGCGGGTGTTCTCGGCCCGGTAGGAGTCCAGGTTGCCGCGCAGCTGGCCGGAGGACCGCTCCAGCAGCGCCACGGTGCCCCGGTCGAGCACCGTCGAGCCCATCAGGATCCCGACCGCGAGCGCGAGGAACACCGCGACCAGGGAGACGATGTGGTACCGCAGGTTGATCAAGGTGGGAGCCTTTCCGGGCTAGAACCGGGCTAGAACAGGGACGTGATCCGGTACAGCACGTCCTTGCCCAGGTAGAACAGGTCCTTCCAGAACAGCCGCAGCGGTTCGGAGACCAGCGAGAAGACCAGCATCGCGACCAGCGCCGCGAGCACGAGCATCGCCAGGTCGCCGCGGCGCACGCCCTGCCGGTACAGGCGGTTCACGCCGCGGGCGTCCACCAGCTTGTTGCCGACCTTGAGCCGGACCAGGAACGTCGAGGCCATCCCCTTGCGGCCCTTGTCCAGCAGCTCCACCAGGCTGGACTGCGCGCCGACCGCGACGATCAGGTCACAGCCGGCCTCGTAGGCGAGCAGCATGGCCATGTCCTGGCTCAGGCCGCCGCCAGGGAACACCACGGGCTCGATGCCGAGGTCCTGCACCCGCTCCAGGCCGGGGGCGCGCCCGTCGGCGTAGGCGTGGACGACCACCTCGGCGCCGCAGCCGAGCGCCTGGCTGGAGACGGAGTCCATGTCGCCGACGATGATGTCGGGCTTGAAGCCGGCCTCGAGCAGGGCGTCCGCGCCGCCGTCCACGCCGATCAGGACCGGCCGGTACTCGCGGACGTAGCCACGCAGCGTCTCCAGGTCCTGCCGGTAGTCGTGGCCGCGGACCACGACCAGCACCTGCTGGTCGCGCATGGGGGTGCGCAGGGTCGGGATGGCCTGGCCCTCCAGCAGCAGGTCGCGCTCCTGGCGCACGAACGACAGGGTGTTGGCGGTGAAGTCCTCCAGCGCCGCGGCGAGGTTGTCCTTGGCGGCCTCGATCCGCTTGCGGATCTCCTCCTCGGCCAGCCACTCGCCGCGGGCGACCTCGCGTTCCCCGGAGCGGCAGACGCCCTGGTCGTCGATGCGCAACCGGTCGCCGTCACGCAGCAGCATGACCTCGGGACCGGCGGCGTCCAGCAGCGGCACGCCGGCCTCGACCAGGATCGCCGGCCCGGCGGTCGGGTAGCGGCCGGACACCGACCGCCCGGCGTTGACCACCGCCGCGGGCCGGCAGGCGACCAGCGTCTCGGCCCCCACCCGGTCCAGGTCCTCGTGGTCGATGACCGCGATCTCCCCCGCCCGCAGCCGCTTCACCAGCCGCTTGGTGCGGGCGTCCACGCGCACCACGCCGGTCAGCTCGCCCTCGCGGGGCTGCTGCCCGGCACGCCGCCACGGCCGGCTCATCCGGGCGTCCCCGGGGCGTCGCGCCCGGCGGCCTTGGTGGCCGTGGCCGCGGCGAGCAGCTCCTCGGCGTGGGCCTGGGCGAGCCCGGACTCGGCCATCCCGGACAGCATCCGCGACAGCTCGGTCAGCCGGGCCGCGTCGTCCAGCGGCCGGACCTCGGTGCGCGTGTCGTCGCCGGCGACCTGCTTCTCGACCACGAAGTGGCGGTCGGCGAACGCGGCGATCTGCGGCAGGTGGGTGACGACCAGGACCTGGTGGTGGTGGGCGAGCGCCGCCAGCCGGCGGCCGACCGCGGCGGCGGTGCGGCCGCCGATGCCCGCGTCCACCTCGTCGAAGACCAGCGTGGGCATGCGGTCCACGCCCGCCAGCACCACCCGCAGGGCGAGCATCACCCGCGACAGCTCGCCGCCCGACGCGGCCTTGGCGAGCGGGCGCGGGGGCGCCCCCGGGTTGGCGGCCAGCTCCAGCTCGATCCGGTCCAACCCGTCCGGGCCGCCGGGCTCCTCCGGCTCGACGCGGATCCCGAAGCGGGCGCCGGGCATGGACAGCTCGGCCAGCTCCCGCTGGACCGCGGCGCCCAGGCGCTCGGCCGCGTCCCGGCGCGCCCGCGTCAGCGCCCCGCCGACCTCGGCCAGCTCGCCGCGCAGCGCTGCGGCCTCGGCCTCCAGCGCCTCGGAGCGGACCACGCCGCCCTCCAGGTCCGCCAGGCGGGCGCGCGCCACCTGGGCGAACGCCAGGATCGCCGCCTCGTCGTCGCCGTACTTGCGTTCGAGGTCGCGCAGCAGCGCCAGGCGCTCGTGCACCTCGGCCAGCCGCGCGGGGTCGGTCTGGACCGCCTCGGCGTAGGCGCGCAGCGACGAGGCCAGGTCGGCGAGATCGGCGGCGAGGCCGTCGGCGCGGCGGGCCAGCTCGGCCAGGGCCGGGTCGTGGCCGCCCTGGCCGCCGAGCACGCGCGCGGCGAGCCCCAGCGCGGTCGCCGCCCCGCCCTCGTCGTCGGTGCCGGCCAGCGCCTGGTGGGCGGTGGCGGACGCCTCGCGCAGGGCCTCGGCGTGGCGCAGCCGCTCGGCCTCGGCCTCCAGCTCGGCCTGCTCGCCCTCGCGGACCTCGCCGGCGTCGATCTCGCCGAGCTGGTAGCGCAGCACGTCGGCCTCGCGGGCGCGCTCGTGGGCGCGGGTGACCAGCGCGTCCAGCTCGGCGGTGACCGCGCGCAGCCGCTGCCAGGCGCGGCCGAACGCGGCCCGCAGCTCCAGCGCGCGCGCGCCGGCGAACCGGTCCAGCAGGTCGCGCTGGACGGCCGGGCGCAGCAGCCCCTGGAAGTCGTGCTGGCCGTGGACCTCGACGAGCAGGCGGGTCACCTCGGTCAGGGCGGCGACCGTGGCCATGCGGCCCTGGACCTGCACGCGGTTGCGGCCCTCGGTCGAGACCTGCCGGGCGACCACGACCTCGCCGTCGGCGCTGGCGAAGCCGGCCTTCTCCAGCGCCTCCGCGGCCGCCTGCTCCCCGGCCAGGGCCAGGCGCGCCTCGGCCAGCGCGGCCGGCCGGCCCGCCCGGACCGTGCCGGGGACCGCCCGCTCCCCCAGCAGCAGGGCGAGCGCGTCGACGACCATCGTCTTGCCGGCGCCGGTCTCGCCGGTCAGGACGTTGAGACCGCGCGCGACCTCCAGGTGCGCGTCGTCGATGACGCCGAGATCGGTGATGTGCAGGTCAAGCAGCATGACGCCCTCGGGTCGAGCGGTCGGTTCGGTCAGCGGGGCCGCGGGGCGCCACGGCCGCGCCGCCAGCCGGACGCGGGAGGCACGGCCGGTGGGACCGAACGAAATTGTAGCCGCGACCCGGACCGATCCCGGTCAGGGCGCCCACAACGGCCCGGGCGGCTCGCCCGCCTCCTGGATCCAGCCGGCGTCGGCCAGGCGGAACTTCGAGCGGACCCGCCCGAGGAAGTCGGCCGAGTCGAGCCGGACCAGGCGCGCGGTGTGGGCGCCCGTGGTGGCCTGGACCACCGCGCCGGGCTTGAGGCCGCAGACCGGGTGGCCGTCGACGCTGACGTGCAGGTCGCCGCTGCCGGCCAGCACCTGCATCCGGATCCGCTGCCTGGCACCGAGCAGCAGCGAGCGGTTGAACACCATGTGCGGGGCGATCGGGGTGAGCAGCAGCGCGTCCAGCTCGGGAGAGACGATCGGGCCGCCGGCCGAGAAGCTGTAGGCGGTCGAGCCGGTGGGGGTCGCGACGATGATCCCGTCGGCGGCGTAGCGGGCGAACAGCCGCCCCTCGATGCGGACCTCCACGCCGACCAGCCGCTGCGCGGCGGTCTTCTCCAGCACCAGGTCGTTGATTGCCGAGCCCCCGCCCAGGCGCTCGCCGCCGAAGGCCGCGGTGTAGTCGAGCGTGCTGCGCCGCTCCACCGTGAAGCGGCCGGCGAGGACCTGGTCCAGCGCTGCGGTGAGCCCGTCCGGCTCGACCTCGGTCAGGAACCCCAGGTGGCCGAGGTTCACGCCCAGCACCGGGACCTCGGCGGCCAGCGTGAGCCCGCTCGCCCGCAGCAGCGTGCCGTCGCCCCCGAGCGCCACCACCAGGTCCAGGCCGGCGGCGAACTCCGCCTCGCCGCACAGCTCGGCCGGGATCCCCAGGCACGCCTGCTCGGCGGCGAGCCCCCGCAGCGCCACGTCGTGCGCGTCCCCCCAGCGCCACAGCGCTTCGGCGAGCCTGCCGACCCCGGCACGGCCGGGGTGGACGACCACCCCGATCCGGTCCAGCCGCGTGCGGCTCACGGCGCGCTCCCGGCCAGGCGGGCGCCCTCGGCGAGCGCCGCGTCGACCGCGCCCGCCGCCAGCGGCGGCGCGTCGGCGCGCAGGTGGAGGAAGAACTCGACGTTGCCGGCGGGACCGGGGCGGGGCGAGGGGCGCACGGCGGCCACGCCCAGCCCGAGCCGGGCGGCGGCGGCCGCCACGCGTCCGAGCGCTCGGGCCCACAGCGCCGGGTCGCGCACCACGCCGCGGCCGGCGGCCTCGCGGCCGACCTCGAACTGGGGCTTGACCAGCGGCAGCAGGTCTGCGCCCGGCAGCGCGGACGCCGCCAGCGCGGGCAGTGCGGTCACCAGGGAGATGAACGACAGGTCCGCGACGACCAGGCTCACCGGCCCGCCGAGGTCCTCGGGCCGCAGCGTGCGGACGTTGGTGCGGTCCAGCACCCGCACCCGGGGGTCGGAGCGCAGCTTCCAGTCGAGCAGGCCGCGGCCGACGTCGACCGCGACGACCTGGGCGGCGCCGCGGCGCAGCAGCACGTCGGTGAACCCGCCGGTGGAGGCGCCCGCGTCCAGGCAGCGCCGCCCGGCGACGTCCAGCCCGAGCGCCGCGAGCACCGGGTCGAGCTTCTCCCCGCCGCGGCTGGCGAAGGGCCGGGCGGGCGCGACCAGCGTCACCGGATCGGCGGGGGCGACCAGGGCGGACGGCTTGGTCGCGAGCGACCCTCCGACCAGGACCTTCCCGGCCGTGACCGCCTCGCCGGCGGCCTGACGGCTGGGCACCAGGCCGCGGCGCACCAGCTCGACGTCCAGCCGCCGACGGGTCGCCATGCGGGACCTACGACCGCTCCAGGGCGCCGAGCGCGGAGCGGAGGTCGGCGTCCATCGCCTCGTAGGCGGCCGGGTGCCCGCCCACGTCCTGCTGGTCCAGCCCGTGCAGCCGGGCCTCGATCCGCCCGGTCAGCTCGGTCGCCTCGTCCCCGCCCGCCGCCGCGGTCATCGCGCTCGCCCCCTCCTCCCGACGCTGCCGCCCGTCGCGGGTCAGTATAGGAGCCACGCCCGCACCGGCCCCGGTAGGATGCGCCCCGTCGGCCTGGACCCGAGTCGAGGAGGGATCACGACCGTGCTCGGCCTGATCCCCGTCCACGACCAGAACCCGACCCGCACCACGCCGATCGTCACCTGGCTGCTCATCGCCATCAATTTCGTCGTGTTCGTGTTCTTCGAGCCGATCGCGGCGCCGCCGCTGCTCGGCGGCGGGACGACCCAGGCGGAGGCCTGCCAGGAGCTGCACTTCTTCCGTCAGTGGGCGGCGATCCCCCAGGAGCTGACCAGCAACGACCCGCTGGACGCGACCGCGGGCCCCCCGGTTTCCGGCGGCTGCCGGGCGGTCCCGGCCACCTACACCAAGGTGCCGGTCCTGAGCGTGCTGACCGCGATGTTCCTGCACGGCAGCTGGCTGCACCTGCTCGGCAACATGCTGTTCCTGTTCGTGTTCGGCAACAACGTGGAGGACCGCCTCGGGCGCGCCCGCTACCTGCTCTTCTACCTGCTGTGCGGGTACCTGGCGACGTACGCGTTCGCGTTCAGCGACGCGCACAGCACCGAGACCCTCGTGGGCGCCTCGGGCGCGATCGCCGGGGTGCTCGGCGCCTACCTGCTGCTGTTCCCCAGAGCCCGGGTCACCAGCCTGGTGCCGTTCCTGTTCTTCCTGCCGTTCCAGCTGCCCGCGTGGATCGTGCTCGGCTCCTGGTTCCTGCTGCAGTACCTCTACGCGTCGGGCGCGGGCGTGGCCCAGGAGACCAGCGTCGCCTACCTGGCGCACGTCGCCGGGTTCATCGCCGGCATGGTCCTGGTCATCGCGTTCGGGGGCCTGCGCGCCCGCCAGCCCCCGGCACCCCCGCCGCCCGCCTGGGACCCCTACCGCCGGCCGTACTGAGCGTCCGGGCCGCGCCCCTCGGGTCCTCCCGAGGCGCTCAGGCCCCCCTGACCCGCTGACCGGGCGGGGCGAGCGGGCGGGCCCGGCGCCCGTCCGCGCCCGGCCGGAAGCCCAGAGGACCGAGGAAGCCGGCCGGCCCGGCGGCGCCGGCCCGCCGGGCGCCGGCCGCGCGTGCGGCGGCGCACGCGGCGACCAGCAGCCGGGTGCCGGCGAGCGCGCCGCGCGCGGCCGGGACCACGACCGGGCCGTCGAGGGTCGCCCGGTCCCCCTCCAGCGACCAGGCGACCGCACCCGTCAGCCCCTCCGCGGTGGCGGCGACCAGGACCGCCCGGCGGCTCGCAGGCTGCTCGGCGGGACCGCGGTCGCCGCCGCCGGACCGGCCGGCCCGGGCCCCGGCCTCCCCGGGCGGCGCGTGCCCGGCCAGCAGGCGGCCCGCCGCGTCCAGCTCGTCGCGGCGGGCGTGCCGCACGGCCGCGGGCACCGGGCCCAGCAGCCCGCCGAGGTCGCGCAGCAGCCAGGTGGGCACGGCCACGAGGTCGGGCAGGTCCTCGGTGGCGGTCGCGCCGGTCAGGACCAGCGCGCTGTCCCAGCCGAGCCGCCGGGCGGCGGCCACGTCGGTGTCGGCGCGGTCGCCGACCATCAGGAACGGCCCGTCCCCGAGCGACCGCGCGGCCGTCTCCAGCAGCGGCGGCTCCGGCTTGCCCGCCACCTCCGCCCGCCGGCCGGTCGCCGCCTCCAGCATGGCCAGCAGCGAGCCCGCCCCGGGCCACGGCCCCTCCGGGGTGGGCAGGCTGCCGTCGGGGTTGCTGCCGACGAAGCGTGCCCCGGCGTCGATGGCCAGGGCGGCACGCCGGACGCGGTCGTAGGTCAGCCCGGTGTCCAGCCCGACCGCCACGATCCGCGCCGAGCGCCAGTCGTCCTGCGGCCCGAGCAGGGCGGCACCGGCCCGCGCGAGCGCCTCGCGCAGCCCCTCGCCCCCCAGCACGAGCACGCGCACGCCGTCGAGCCGCTCGCGCCCGCCGAGCAGGCCCACCACGGCCTGCGCCGAGGTCGACACCTCGGCCGGGTCGGCCTGCACGCCGAGGCGCTCCAGCCTGCGCGCGACGTCCGCCGGCGGGACGGCCGAGTTGTTGGTGACGAAGGCGACCCGGACGCCGAGCGACCGGATCCCCCGCAGCGCGGGGGGTGCCGAGGCGATCACCTGGTCCCGGAGGTAGAGCACGCCGTCGCAGTCGAGCACGACGCCGCCGTACCGTCCGGCGAGCGGACCCTGTGCCACCGACGCCATCCGCCTTTCGAGGTTCCCGGCGCGGCGTACCGGGCCGCGCGCGCCAGCCGCACGGTACACGCCCCGCGGGTTGGCGCCGTCGCGCGCAGGCACGGTAGAAAGCATGCATGGTCACCGCGAATCCTTTCCGCGGGCTGCGCTTCGACCCGGCCGTGGTGGGCGATCCCGGCCGGGTGCTCGCCCCTCCCTACGACGTGATCTCTCCGCAGGCGCGGGAGGGCTACGAGGCCGCCAGCCCCTACAACATGGTCCGCCTGATCCTCTCGCGGGAGCCCGCGGAGGTCGGCGACCGCTACGATCAGGCCGCCAAGCTCCTGCGCAGCTGGGTGGACGAACGTGCGCTCGTGCTCGAGGCCGCGCCCGCGCTGTACGCCTACGAGCAGCGCTACACCCTGGCCGGCGAGCGGCGGGTCCAGCGCGGCGTGCTCGCGAGCGTGCCGCTCGACCCCGACGGCAGCCTGGTGCTGCCACACGAGCGGACCATGACGGGCCCGGTCGCCGACCGCCTGCGGCTGCTCGCGGCGACCGACGTGAACCACTCACCGGTGTTCGCGGTGTTCGCCGGCGAGGGCGCCGCACGCGGGGCCGTCGCCGCGATGTGCGCCGGCCCGGCCGCGCTGGACTGCACCGACGAGACCGGGGTCGGGCACCGGATGTGGCCGGTGACCGACCCCGGGTTGATCGCCACGTGGCAGGCGGCGCTCGCCGGACGGCGGCTGCTGATCGCCGACGGCCACCACCGCTACCGCACATCGCTGGCCTACCGGGCACAGATGCGGGCGGCCTATCCCGGGCACCCGGAGGGCCCCTGGGACGAGCTGCTGATGTTCCTCGCCGACGCGGACGACGAGGGCCCCTCGGTGCTGCCGATCCACCGCCTGTGCGCGGGCGTCACGGCCGAGGCGATCGTGACCGCTGCCGCCGACCTGTTCGACGCGCGGCCGGTCGCGGGGCCGGCCGAGGCCCGGCAGGCGATCGACGACGGGCCCCGGGAGCGGCCGGCGTTCGGCGTCCACGGGCAGGGCCGCACCTGGGCCCTGGTCGCCCGCGATCCCGCGCGGCTGGCCGCCGAGACCGGCAGGGACCGGCCGCTGGACGTCGAGGTCCTGCACGGCCCCCTGCTCGCCCGGCGCCTGGGCGTGGTCGACTTCGAGCACCGTGTCGTCTACGAGCCGGACCTGCACGAGGGTGCGGCCAGGGTCGACCGGGGCGAGTTCGGCGCCCTGGTCGTCCTGCGGCCGGTCACGGTCGCCGCGGTCCTCGAGCGGGCCCGCAACGGCGAGATCCTTCCGCAGAAGACGACGTTCTTCCATCCCAAGCCGCGCGACGGGATCGTGCTCCGCCCCCTGGAACCCGATGCCTTCAAGCGATGAGCCGCCGCCCGCGGCGGGGAGCGGCGGGACCGGGGGCCGGCGCATGAGCGTCCTGGACGCGCTGCCGGACCACGTCACGGGGATCGACACCCTGATGGGGGGGACCCCCGGCATCACCGCCGGGTTCCTGGTCCGCGGCGAGCGGCCGGCGCTGATCGAGACCGGCCCGGCCAGGGTCGCGGCGGCCGTGGCCCGCGGGGTCGCGGCGGCCGGGCTCGACCCCGCCGACCTGGCGTGGCTGGTGCTGACCCACATCCATCTCGACCATGCGGGCGGGGTGGGCGACCTCGTCCGGACGTTCCCGAACGCGACGGTGGTGGTGCATCCCGCGGGCGCCCGCCACCTGGTCGACCCGGAGCGGCTGATGGCCAGCTCCGCCCGCGTGTACGGGGAGCTGCTGGGCACCGTGTACGGTCCGCTGACCCCGGTCGAGGCGGGACGCATCCGCGCGGCCGAGGACGGCGAGCGCCTCGACCTCGGCGGAGGGACGCTGGAGGTCATCCACGCCCCCGGCCACGCCCGCCATCACGTCGGGGTGTTCGAGCCCGACAGCGGCACGCTCTTCGCCGGCGACGCCGCCGGCGTGCTCACCCCGGCCGGCGGGACGCTCCGCCCCGCGACGCCGCCGCCCGACTTCGACCCGGACCTGGCCGTGCAGAGCCTGCACCGCTTCGCCGAGCGGCAGCCGCAGCAGCTCGTGCTGACCCACTTCGGTCCCGCCGGCCCGCCACTGGAGCGGCTGCGCGAGGCGGAGGACAAGCTGCGGCGCTGGTGCGAGACGGCCGAGCGGGCGGCGGCGGCGCACGGCAACGAGATCGACCACGTCGAGGCGGCCCTGCGCGAGCGCTTCGCCGACGAGGCGGGACCGCCCGAGGCGCCGCAGGAGCAGCTGCTCAACGGGTTCCGCTCCAACGCCGCCGGTCTGGTCCGCTGGATCACCGTGAAGCAGCGGGCCGCCGCCGGGGAGTGAGTCACCGCCGACAGGGGCGGGGGCCGCCACCGTCAGGCGGGATCCGCAGGGTTCCCGCGCGTGAGCTGGTCCAGCCGCTCGGCCGCATCGTGGAACTCCGGGTCGGCGGCGACCACGCGCTCGAAGGCCTTGCGCGCGCCGGCGGCGTCGCCTGCCTGCTGGGCGAGCGTCCCCTGGACGTAGGCGAGCCGCAGGTGGTGCTCACGCAGCTGGGCGGGCCACTCCCCGTGCCTGCGGATGAGCGCCGCGCCGGCGGCGGGGCGACCGAGGTCCCCGTACGCCGCCGCCGCGACCAGCAGCAGCTCCGCCGCGGCGTCCTGGCCGATGCCGCTGCGGTCCACCGACTCGAACAGCTCGACGGCCCGCTCCGGCCTGCCGAGCCCCCGCTCGATGTCGGCCAGGACGGCGGAGAGGTCGTGCGTCCCGGAGAACCGCTGCGCGGCGGCCAGCTCCGTGCGTGCCTCGCGGTACGCGCCGCTCTGGTACAGGCCGAGCCCGAGCGCCTCACGGACCGCCGCGGAGCGCGGCGCGAGCCGCTTGGCCTCCCTGGCCGAACGCACCGCCGACTCGGGATCCTCGTCCGCCAGCGCGACGACGGCGCGCGCCAGTGCCTGCTGCACCGACCGGACCTGCTCGGCCCGGACGGTCTCCCGCAACTCGTCGAGCACCTCGGGCGGGAGCACCTCCGCGACCGGCAGCGGCTCCTCCTCGCCTGCGCCCACGGCCTCGGCACGGCTGCGGTCGGTGGCGCCCCGGCGTCCCGCCGCGCCCTGCCCGGCCCGGGGTCCCTCCTGCCGAGGTCGGGCCGACCCGCCCGAGCGACGCCCGCGGTCGCCTCCTTCGGGGCGGGGCGGGCGGCTCCGCTCGCTCACGGGATGCTCCTTCGCGCTCTGAAATTGGGACGCCGTGTGGTGTCGGGGTGGGTGCAGGACGACGCCACCGGGGTTCCGGTGGCGTGGTGGTTGTGGGTGGTGCGGCGGTGTCCTGCTCTCCCGCTCCCGGGTGGGGGCAGTACCATCGGCGCTGGAGGGCTTAACTGCCGGGTTCGGGATGGTGCCGGGTGTTGCCCCTCCG
>DATFRI010000087.1:0-26459 GCA_035263405.1 Actinomycetes bacterium
CTGGGCGGCCAGCTGTTCGGAGTCGTGGTCGTGGACCTCACCGAGCAGGGCGACCGGATCCACGCGGTCTACAGCGTCTTCAACCCCCACAAACTGACCGCGGTCGCAAAGGCGGTGCGCGAGCACCCCTGACAGACCCACAGACAGGGACCATTTCCGCAACAGCTTGCATCGCGACCAGGGACGCTCGGCTCCATTCCTTGAGATGGAGACCGGCCAGGCCACACTTGCTTAAGACCACCACGATGCGCATCATCCTCGACGTGCTCGTGCCCGACGCCGGCGAGGTCCGCTGGCGCGGGCGCCCGATGGACGAGGAGACCCATCGGCGCACCGGGTACTACCTGAAGGTTCACGGCAACACGTTCCCCTAACGTAGTGCGTTGGCAGGTGGTTGACAGCAGCCTGCCTGTCGCCGCCGGGTGCCCTCCTTCCTGGCCGATCGAGGTGGGGCAGCTCACTGCCCCGCGCTGATGAGCCGCCCATGCGGCGGACGGGCCGGCTACCGGCCGCTACCGGGGCGTGGTGGCGCCGCTCCAGCGCCCGAGCAGCTGCTCGGCTCCCTGGGCCAGTTCGGTCACCACCTGCCCGGCGGATGTGACCCGGGTGATCTGACCAACCCCCTGGCCGGCGTACAACGCCATGGCCGCGACCGTGCCGGTCACCTCCCGGCTGGGGGCCTGGGCCGCCCACCGCGCCAGCGGCCTGGACCGCGCGCCGGCGGTGTGGGTGCCGACCACCTCGCCCTGGAACACCTCGGCCGCCGCCACCGCCGACCGCAGCACCCGATGCGGCGCGTCCGGCCAGCCGACCGCGAACGCCTCGGTCAGCACCGTCGCCTCGCCATCGGCGGCCAGCAGGGCCGCCACGTACTCGGGGTGGGCGCCCGACTCGGCGGTGGCCAGAAAGCGGGTCCCCACCCGCACCCCGGCCGCGCCGGCGGCCAGCGCCGCCGCCATCCCGCGGGCGCTGGCGATCCCACCGGCGGCCAGGACCGGCACCGCCACCACCTCCAGCACGCTGGCCAGCAACGGCAGCAACCCCACCGTGCCGCGCACGTGCCCGCCCGCCTCCACCCCCTGGACCACCAGCAGGTCGCAGCCGGCGTCGACCGCGCGCCTGGCCTCCTCCAGCGAGCCGACCTGCCAGCCGGCCAGCGCCCCACCAGCGTGCACCAGCTCTACCAGCCCGGGGTCGGGTTGTGCCCAGAAGGACTCCACCAGCCTGGCACGCGAGGCGGCCAGCTCGACCTCGGCCCGGTCGCCCTGGCCCAGGGCGGGCACGAAGTTGACCCCGAACGGCGTGGCCCCGGCCTGCTCCAGCCGGTTGATCCGGTCGGCCAGGGGTGTCGCGCCGGCCTGCTGCAGCATCCCCAGGCCACCGGCCTTGCTGACGGCGCCGGCCAGCTCGGGGGTCACCACCCCACCGCCCATCGGTGCCTGCTGAATCGGGACCTGGCAGCCGACCAGCTCGGTGAAGGCCGTCCGCAGCATGCGCCGCAGTATCCCACGACCGCAGCGCACCGGCGCCTTGAAGCTGATCGTTGCCCGACATCGAAGCATCCGCCCGCGGGTAAGCTCGCCGCGATCCGGACCTAACCCTCACCGCTCCCTGCCCCAGGGTGGCTGACATGTTGAAACTCCGGAACCTGACCCGCCGCTACGGCGACCTCGTCGCGCTGGACGGCGTCTCGTTCACCGTCGCCGAAGGGCAGATGTTCGGGTTCGTCGGCCCCAACGGTGCCGGCAAGACCACCGCCATGCGCATCGTTCTCGGCGTGCTCGCGCCCGATGCCGGCGAGGTCCGCTGGCGCGGCCGCCCGATGGACGAGGAAGCCCGACGCCGGACTGGGTACCTTCCCGAAGAGCGCGGGCTCTACCAGAAGATGCGGGTCCGCGATCAGGTGGTCTACTTCGGCCGGTTGCACGGGCTGCCGGAGGCGGCCGCCCGCTCGGCGGCCGATCGCTGGCTGGAGCGGCTGGGGGTGGCCGAACGCGCGCGGGACCGGGTGGAGGCGCTGTCGCTGGGCAACCAGCAGCGGGTGCAGCTCGCGGCGGCGCTGGTGCACGAGCCGGAGCTGCTGGTGCTGGACGAGCCGTTCAGCGGGCTGGATCCGGTGGCGGTGGACGCGCTCGGGGCGGTGCTGGCCGAGCGGGCCGCGGCGGGCATCCCGGTGCTGTTCTCCAGCCATCAGCTGGAGCTGGTGGAGCGGTTGTGCGAGTCGGTGGCGATCATCAACCGGGGGCGGCTGGTGGCGACCGGGACGGTGGGGGAGCTGCGCTCGGCCGGGCGTGGGCGCCGGTACGCGGTCGAGGTCGAGGGCGCGGCGGACGGGTGGGCGCGCGGGCTCGGCGGGGTCGCGGTGCTCGAGGAGCGTGACGGGCGGGTGCTGGTGGAGCTGGACGGGGACGCCGACGACCAGGCGGTGCTGGACGCGGCGCGCGGGGCCGGCCGGGTGCGGCGGTTCGGTCCGGTGGTGCCGTCGCTGGTCGAGCTGTTCCGCGAGGTTGTCCAGACCTGAGCGGAGCAGGCTGAAGGGTCCGCCGCCGCTGCCTGGCTGGTCACCTGCGGCGGATGGGTCATCCCGCCGGTGGTGGTCCCGGGGGTGGCCGGAACTGGATCCGTACCGGGGTGGCCAGGCGTCCGTCCGCCGTCCGGGGCGGGGTCCGTGGCCGGGAGGAGCCGATCTGGTGCCAGCCTTCCTCGGGTCGCGGCGCCGCCGACGCCAGCACGTCCACCTCGGCCTCGCGCGACTGCGCCGGGGCCTTGCGCCTCGGCCCGGCCTTCGGCCCGCGGGCCGGTGGGGCCGGCCGCTCGCCGCCCGGCCTGAACCGGAACTCGCCCCAGCGCCAGCCCGCGTGGGTGGTCCTGGGCAGGGTGTCGCTGGCCGCGGCGGCGTCCGGCGGCGTGCCTGGGGGTGGATCCCCCGGCGCGATGGTCCGAGGGTGCCGCGGCGTTCGCCGGGGTCCACGCCGCACGGTGATCCGCGGCCTCTGGTGGAGGCGACCATCACGGTAGGCACCGCAGGGCAGGATCGGCGGCGGGCGTGCAACGGAACAGCGACTTCGGCCAGGCGCCCTTGCGCCGCCGCCGAAGCCCGGTGGTCTTCCGGCCTGGAGGCTCCTTGCGTGGCTGCCGCGAACGGCCGGCCGAACGGGCACCGGGCCGCTGCCCTTTGGGGCACGACGGCGTGCCCGCGGAGGTGTCTGGCCGCCGGCTGTGTCGCGGCGCCGCATCGGCCACGCTCGCGGGATGGACCGCGCACGGCGGGCGGCCGACGCTGCCAGGACGCGGGTCGGCGAGGCCCTCGAGGACGGCAGGCGCAGGACTGGCGGCGGCAACGCGCGTGCCGTCGCGGGTCCGCAGGCTGCCGTGCTGGCGCTGCAGCGCAGCGCCGGCAACGCGGCCGTCAGCGCCCTGATGGCCGCGAAGCTGCGGTCGCCCGGCGAGCGGGCCGTCGCCGACATCGACGCCGCCCTGCGGGAGATCCGCAGGGACGAGCCGGCGATCGAGCCGGTCGAGAAGGGGCTGAAGGCCGCGCAGGCGACCGGGGTGCCGGTCGAGCTCGAGGGGCCCAAGCCGCCGCCGTCGGCGCTCTTGGTCACGAAGTCCGGCTTCGGGCCGGAGCGGGTCGCTGCGAAGAAGCCGGTGCCGCCGCCCAAGCCGGTGCCGGCGGCCAGCCCGCTCGGCAAGGCGGGCGCCAAGGCCGGCGGGGTCGGCGGCGCGGCGGCGGCGAAGGCGCCACCGGCGCCGGTCGCGCTCGCCGGGGGCGGAGGCGGTGGGGCCGCCGCGCCCGCGCCGCTGTCGGCCGACCAGCTCCTCCAGCCGCCGGTGCCGCCGACCGCGGTGCGGCCCGAGGACGACCCTGCGTTCACCCAGGTCAGCGGCAACGTCAAGACGGTCGCCAAGGACCGTGGGGCGCACCCGCCCGGGGCGTCGAAGGCCAAGGAGGCGCAGGACGCGGCGCTGGGCCCGAGCGACGACCTCCCCGGGCAGGCCAAGGCGGCCAAGGTCGACACGATGGACGCCCAGCGGCCGGGCAGCTTCGACAAGAAGGCGTTCATCGCGGCGGTGAAGACCGCCATCGAGGCGAAGTCGCCGAAGACGCTCAAGGAGGCCGACGACTACCAGGAGTCAGGGAAGGCCGGCGAGGTCAAGGGCGAGGTCAAGGGCCTGGTCACCCAGGGCAAGGACGGCCAGGCCAAGGACATCGAGGCGGCCACCGAGGCGCCGCCGGACCAGTCGAAGGCGGTCGCCAAGCCGGTCACGCCGATGCCCGAGGAGCAGCCCGGCCAGGCGCCGCCCGTCCCGGCCACGGGCGCGGTGCCCAAGCCCGCGCCGGCCGAGCAGGTCAACCTCGCCGCCGGCCCGCAACAGGCCAACCAGGAGCTGGCGGACGCCGAGGTCACCGAGCCGCAGCTGGCGCGGTCAGGCGAGCCCCAGTTCCAGCAGGCCCTGGCCGACAAGCAGGCCGCCGCCGCGCACGCCGAGACCGCGCCCGCCGAGTACCGCCAGCACGAGACCCAGGTCATCCAGCAGGGCAAGGCGGAGGCCACCCAGGAGACGGCCGCCGGCGTCGCCGGCATGCAGAGCGCCAAGGGCGCGGCGCTGGCCAAGCTCGTCGCCGACAAGGGCAGGACCAAGACCAAGGACGAGGCCAAGCGCGCCGAGGTCACCGCGAAGATCCAGGGCATCTTCGCCGCCACCGAGGCCGACGTGCGCAAGCTCCTCGACGGCATCGACCCCAAGGTGGAGGCGGCCTTCGAGCAGGGCGAGGCCGCCGCCCGGGCGGCCTTCGAGAGCTACGTCGCGGCCAAGATGTCGGCCTACAAGGCCGACCGCTACAGCGGCTGGCTGGGCGGGCTGCGCTGGGCCAAGGACAAGCTGCTCGGGATGCCGGACAAGGTCAACGAGTTCTACGAGGCCGGCCGCGAGCTGTACCTCAAGCAGATGGACGGCGTCATCTCCCGCGTCGCCGACATCGTCGGCAACGACCTGGCCGCGGCCAAGCAGCGGATCGCGGCCGGCAAGGCCGAGATCGCCGCCTACGTCAAGAGCCTCCCCGCCGACCTCCAGAAGGTCGGCTCTGAGGCGTCCAAGGAGATCGGCGAGCGCTTCGAGCAGCTCGAGAGCGACGTCGACGCCAAGCAGGAGTCGGTGGTCGACACCCTCGCCACCAAGTACACCGAGGCGCGCAAGGGCCTCGACGAGCGGATCGAGGCGCTCCAGGCCGAGAACAAGGGCCTGGTCGACAAGGCCATCGGCGCCATCAAGGCGGTCATCAACACGATCCGCGAGCTGGTCTCGATGCTGACCAGCGTGCTCGCGCGCGCGGCCGGCGTGGTCGGCGAGATCATCAAGGACCCGATCGGCTTCCTCGGCAACCTCATCGCGGGCGTCAAGGGCGGCATCCTCAAGTTCAAGGACAACATCCTCGACCACTTGCGCAAGGGCCTGATGAGCTGGCTGTTCGGGGCGCTCGCGGAGGGCGGCGTCGAGCTGCCCGAGACCTTCGACCTCAGGGGCGTCATCAAGCTGCTCGCGTCGCTGTTCGGCCTGACCTGGACCAACATCCGCAACCGGATCGTCAAGCAGATCGGCGAGAAGGCGATGGCCGCGGCGGAGAAGGGCGTCGAGATCTTCTCGGTGCTCGCCAACCAGGGCGTCGGGGGCCTGTGGCAGATGCTGGTCGACAAGCTCGGCGACATCAAGGAGATGATCCTCGAGCAGGTCAAGGACTTCGTGATCACCAAGGTCATCACTGCCGGCATCACCTGGCTGATCGGCCTGCTCAACCCCGCGGCGGCGTTCATCAAGGCCTGCAAGCTGATCTACGACGTCGTGATGTTCTTCGTGAACAACGCCAGCCGGATCATGAAGTTCGTCAACACCGTGATCGACTCGGTGGCCGACATCGTGCGCGGCAACGTCAGCGGCGTGGTGAACAAGATCAACGACGTGCTCGGCCAGATGGTGCCGATCCTGATCGGCTTCCTGGCCAGCGTGATCGGCCTCGGCGGCATCGGCCAGAAGATCCGCCAGATCGTGGAGACGCTGCAGAAGCCGGTCATCAAGGCCATCGAAGCCGTGGTCAAGACCGGTCTCAAGCTCGCCGGCCCCGTCATCCGCGGTCTCAAGGGCATCGGGGCGAAGGCGAAGGCGAAGCTGCTCGGCGGCGACGACAGCCCCCAGGGCAAGCAGAAGCGGCTCGACAGCGCCATGCGCGCCGGCGTTGCGGCCACCAACCGGTTCGCCGGCCGCGCGGTCGGCGACCACGTCCTCAAGCCCGTGCTCGGGGTCATCAGGACCAGGTACGGCCTGTCGGTGCTCGAACCCGTGCAGCAGGGGCGGAACTGGGCCGTCCACGGCGAGGTCCAGCGCAGCACCGCGCCGACCTCGGCCGTCGTCGCGGGCACACCGGGCGCGACGCCCGCCGACCCCAACGACCCGGGTGTCCCCGCACCGGGCATCGGCCGGATCGGCAGCCATGGAAGCAAGCCGTCCAGCCAGCGGAACGGGCCCCGGATCCACTGGATGGAGTCCGAGCACATCATCCCGTTCGCGGTCGGAAAGCGACTGTGGCAGATGGTGAGCCTCGCGATGCCCGGACGCGGCGGCCGCGAGGACCGAGCCCAGACGACGATCATGATCTACAAGGGCGCCGCGGACGAGAAGACCGCCAGGGACGAGGCGCTGTGGACCGGCTTCGAGGCAGCCGTCGAGCGAGGGGACGTCCAGCGCCGGCTGGCGGCCGTGCGCACCGGGCTGGCGGCCGGGATGGAAACCGCCCGCGAGGAGGGTTCCGAGCTGGTCGGACAGCTGATGCAGGGCATGCGGGCGGCCAAGGAGGATGCCATCGGGCGCACCAACACCGCGATCACCAACGAGAGTCAGGCGCGGACCGACGGCTTCACGAAGTCCAACGCGGAACGCCGCGGCCCGGCGGGCCGCCCCGAGCCGGCGACTCCCACGTCGGCCCAGGTCACCGCTGCCGCCACGGCGCAGTACGACGATGTCGTCGGCCTGCTCAACAGCGTGCTGGACGACGTGAACGAGGAACGGACCCCTACCATTACTCCGCCCCGCCGCCGGCGGCGGTGACCTGCGGCGCACCTTGCCTGGGGGATGGCGGCAGGGGGACAACGAAGGCGTGACGGTCCGGTGGGGGAGGAGGCGGGTGGTGGCGTGACGGCGCGGCGCAACGTGTACCTGGTCGCGCGGCGCGAGTACGTGGAGCGGCTGCGCGACCGGAGCTTCCTGATCTCGACCGCCGTGGTGATCGCGATCCTGCTGTTCATCACGGTCCTGCCGCGGTTCCTGGGTGCCGACGACGCGGAGCGGTTCACGGTCGGGCTGGCCGGCGGGAAGTCCGCGGAGCTGGCGCGGCCGCTGGTGGCGGGCGGGCCGTCGATCGGCGCGCGGGTGGAGGTGCGCAGGCTGGCGGCGGACGCGGCGTCGGCGGAGGCGCTGGTGCGGGAGGGGACGCTGGACGCGGCGGTGGTGGACGGCGTCGGGCTGCTGGCGGGCGACGACCCCTCCGAGCCGCTGTTGGCGCTGGTGCAGTCGGCGTCGCGGGAGCTGCGGGCGCGCCGCGCGCTGGAGGCGGCGGGGGTGGGGCCGCAGGTGGTGCAGCAGGTGCTGCGGCCGGTGCCGCTGCCGGTGCGGACGGTGGCGCCGGGGACGGACCCGGCTGCACGCAACGTCGCCCGGGTCGGGTCGTTCCTGCTGTACTTCCAGCTCATCACCTACGGGTACTGGGTGGCCAGCGGCGTGGTGGAGGAGAAGGCGAGCCGGGTGGTGGAGCTGCTGCTGGCGGCGATCCGCCCGACGCACCTGCTGGCCGGCAAGGTGATCGGGATCGGGTTGCTGGGCCTGACGCAGCTGGCGGTGCTGGGGCTGGTGGGCCTGGTGGGCTCGACGGCGACGGGGGTCCTGGAGGTGCGCGCGGGCGTGCTCGGGACGGTGGGGCTGGTGGCGTTGTGGTTCCTGCTCGGGTACGCGTTCTACTCGTGCGCGTTCGCGGTCGCGGGCGCGACGGTGTCGCGGCAGGAGGAGCTGCAGAACACGACCACGCCGCTGACGCTGGTGATGGTGGCCGCGTTCGTGGTGGCGGTGCTGGTCGGCAACGAGCCGGGGTCGGAGCTGGCGCAGGTGTCGATGTTCGTGCCGCCGGTCGCGCCGCTGGTCATGCCGGTGCTGGTGGTCGCGGGCGAGGTGAGCGCGTGGGAGCTGGTGCTGTCGGTCGCGGTGTCGGTGGGGGCGACGGTCGCGCTGGTGCCGCTGGCTGCCAGGATCTACGCCGGTGCCGTGCTGCGGACCGGGGGCCGGGTGAAGCTGCGGCAGGCGCTGCGGTCGGCGTGATCCTGATGGTTCGCGACGTTTGCACCGGGCTGGTGACCAGTCGATCCGGTCGTCGGAGCCGGCGTCGGAGGGGTGGGTCGGGTGCCCGCCTTGACAGAGGGGGCGTGATCGACGTACATGCCTGCGATCGGGGCCGTCGTTCCCCGGCGCCCGCTCCTCGTCCGGATTCCACAGGGGTGCCCCAATGACCGAGCGTGTGCACGTGGTCGCGCAGGGCGTCGTCGCGAGCCTGCTGATGGCGGACGTGCGGCCGGCGCCCGAGGGTCCGGCGCAGCCGGTGGCGGCCGACCGTGAGGTCCTGAACCGGATCTGGTCGGACGTGGTGCGGGTGTACCCGTTCCGGAGCCTGACATTCCAGCCGGACGGGGCGGGGGCGACGTTCTCGGGGGTGCAGTCCGGGCAGGCGGTGCTGGTGCAGCCGCCGCTGGTCAAGGTCCAGGACCTCGTGGAGCTGGACCTCGGCGCGGTCGTCGAGCGGATCGGCTTCATCCTGAAGACGGTCGCCGGGCATCTGGGCGACCCGCGGGCCAAGCGGCTCACCCTCAAGCTCGTCTACCACGTGCCGGCGCCCGGCGGCCACGCGGCGAGCTTCCTGTCGTCGAGCATGCTCCATCCCAAGCTGGACCTGGCAGCGCTCGCCGGCCGGCTGCGCTGGGACGCCGGGGTGCGGGTGGCGCTGGAGGACCCGGAGGCCAAGGTCGCCTACCTGATGACGCTGGAGCCGCTGCGGCGCGCGCCGAGCAACCTGTTCCTCCAGGTGGAGGCCGTGGTGGCCCAGCCCGTCGAGGTCGGTGAGGTGCAGGAGCGGATGTTCGAGGTGGACAACCTCGTGCAGGCGAAGGTGATGCCGCTGCTGGAGCTGCGCGCCGAGGCGTGGACGGCGCTGGGGCAGCAGTAGCGGTCACCGCCGGGTGCCCGGCCGCCCCCGGCCGCGGCGCCGAGACCCCCACGGCGGGATCCGTAACTCGCCGGACGTGGCGCCGATCCTTGACGGGTAGGATCCGAGGAGCGGGCCGCCCAGGAGGCGGCCGTGAGGCTCGTCC
The DNA here is from genome assembly GCA_035263405.1 of Actinomycetes bacterium. GTDB lineage: Bacteria > Actinomycetota > CALGFH01 > CALGFH01 > CALGFH01 > DATFRI01. The sequence goes on from DATFRI010000087.1 coordinate 9,405, forward strand.
GCGTGGATCCGCGGACGGGCCGAGGCGTTCCGCCCAACGGTGGGCGGACAGACGCGGGGGTGACGGAATGGAGGCGAACGAGGAGCAGGTCAGGCTGCTGGACGCGGACGGCAACCTGCTCGCCCATCCGGTCTACAAGGTCGACCTCGAGGACGACGAGCTACGTCGCCTGTACCGTCACATGGCCGTCGTGCGGCGGATCGACGAGGAGGGCGTGAACCTGCAGCGGCAGGGGCAGCTCGGGATCTGGGCGCCGTGCAAGGGCCAGGAGGCCGCGCAGGTCGGCAGCGCGGTGGCGCTGGAGTCGGAGGACTTCGCGTTTCCCTCCTACCGTGAGCTGGGGGTCGCGTGGGTGCGCGGCCTGGACCCGGTGGCGGTGTTCCGGCTGTACCGGGGCGTGCACCTGTGCGGGTGGGACCCGCGCGAGCACAACTTCGGGCCGTACGCGATCCCGATCGCGACGCAGGCCCTGCACGCGGTGGGGTACGCGCTCGGGATGAAGTGGGAGGGGGTCGAGCAGGCGGTCATCACCTACTTCGGCGACGGCGCCAGCAGCGAGGGGGACCTCAGCGAGGCGTTGAACTTCGCGGCGGTGCAGGCCGCGCCGGTGGTGTTCCTGTGCCAGAACAACCAGTGGGCGATCTCGGTGCCGGTCACCAAGCAGGCCGCCGCGCCGATCTGGCGACGCGGGCCAGGGTTCGGCATGCCCGGGGTGCAGGTCGACGGCAACGACGTGCTGGCGGTGTACGCGGTGACCAGGGCCGCGCTGGAGCGCGCCCGGCAGGGGGAGGGGCCGACGCTGGTCGAGGCGCTCACCTACCGGCTGGGGGCGCACACCACCACCGACGACCCGACGCGCTACCGGCCCGCGGCGGAGCTGGACCTGTGGACCGGGCGCGAGCCGCTCGGGCGCTACCGCGCGTTCCTGGAGCGCAGCGGGCTGTGGTCGCAGGAGCTGTCGGACGAGGTGCAGGCGGAGGCGGACCGGGTGGCCGCGGCGGTCCGCCACGGGGTCGAGACGATGCCCGACCCGCCGCTGAGGGACCTGGTGGAGCACGTGTACGCCGACCCGCCCGCGACGCTCACCCGCCAGTTCGCCCGGCTGGAGGCGTTCGAGGCCGAGTTCGAGGGGGCCGGTCGCTGATGGCGTCGGTGACGATGGCCAAGGCGCTCAACACGGCGCTGCGGGACGCCCTGGAGTCCGACGAGCGGGTGGTCGTGCTCGGCGAGGACGTCGGCGCGCTCGGGGGGGTCTTCCGGATCACCGACGGGCTCCAGAAGCAGTTCGGGGAGCAGCGGGTGCTGGACACGCCGCTGGCGGAGGCGGCGATCGCGGGGGTGTCGATCGGGCTGGCGGCGCGCGGCTGGAAGCCGGTGCCCGAGATGCAGTTCGACGGGTTCAGCTACCCGGCCCTGGACCAGATCATCAGCCACATGGCCAAGTACCGGAACCGCACGCACGGGGCGCTGACCGCGCCGGTGACCGTGCGGATCCCCTACGGCGGCGGCATCGGCTCGGTCGAGCACCACTCCGAGAGCCCCGAGGCGATCTACGCGCACACCGCCGGGCTGAAGGTCGTGAGCCCGTCCAGCCCCGCGGACGCGTACTCGCTGCTGCGCGAGTCGATCGAGTCCGAGGACCCGGTGATCTTCCTGGAGCCCAAGCGCCGCTACTGGGCCAAGGAGGAGGTGGAGCTGCCGGTCAGGACGGCGCCGATCGGGCAGGCGCGCGTGCTCCGGGAGGGGTCGGACTGCACCCTGGTGGCGTACGGGCCGATGGTGAAGGTCGCGCTGGACGCCGCGGTGGCCGCCGAGGAGGAGTCGCTGGGCTCGCTGGAGGTCATCGACCTGCGCTCGCTGGTGCCGCTGGACGTGGACACGCTGGTCGCCTCGGCGACCCGGACCGGCCACGTCGTGGTGATCCACGAGGCGCCGGAGTTCTGCGGGTTCGGGGCGGAGGTCGCCGCGTGCGTCACCGAGGAGGCGTTCCTGTCGCTGGAGGCGCCGGTGCTGCGCTGCGCCGGGCTGAACGTCCCCTACCCGCCGGCGCGGCTGGAGGAGGCCTATCTGCCAGGCGTGGACCGGGTCCTGTGGACCGTGCAGCGGTCGCTCGAGTTCTGACGGGGGAGGGGCATGGAACGCGCGTTCGAGCTGCCCGATCTCGGTGAGGGCCTGACCGAGGGCGAGGTGGTCCGCTGGCTGGTCGCGCCCGGTGACGCGGTCACGCTCAACCAGCCGCTGGTCGAGGTCGAGACCGCCAAGGCGGCGGTCGAGCTGCCGAGCCCCTTCGCCGGCCGGGTGGCGCGGCTGCACGCACAGGAGGGCGACACGGTCAACGTGGGCGCGCCGCTGGTCACCGTGGAGGTCGACGACGGCGGGGCGGCGGCCGCTCCCGCGGAGGAGCGGCAGGCGACGCTGGTCGGGCCGGGTCCGCGCGCCGAGGGGCGCCGGCGGCGCGTCGCGGCGGTGGGGGACGGGCCCGCGGCGGCGGGGACGGCGCCGCGGGCCAGGGCGACGCCGCCGGTGCGCAAGTACGCCCGCGACCGCGGGGTCGACCTCGCGCTGATCACGGGGTCCGGCCAGGACGGGCGCATCACCCGCCAGGACGTCGACGCGGCGCTCGCCGGTCGGGCGGCCGGCGCCGCGGCGCCGGCTCCGGCCGAGCCCGAGGCGGCCGGGCCGCCGGCGCCGCCGGCCGCCTCGCCCCTGCGGCGCGTCCCCGGCGAGCGCGGCGAGCAGCGCATCCCGGTGCGGGGGACGAGGCGGACGATCGCGGCGCAGATGGTCGCCTCGGTGTCGTCGATCCCGCACGTCACCGAGTTCCTGACCGTCGACGCCACCGAGCTGGTCGCGCTACGCGACCGGCTGCGGGCGCTGCCGCAGGCCGGCGGCGTCAGGGTCACGCCGCTGGCGATCGTCGCGCGGGCGCTGTGCGTGGCGCTGCGCGAGCACCCGCTGCTGAACTCGGCCTGGCAGCAGCGGCCGGACGGGAGCGCGGAGATCGTGGTCAAGGAGGCCGTGCACCTGGGGATCGCCACCGACACGCCGGCCGGCCTGCTGGTCCCCAACGTCAAACACGCCGACACCCTGAGCGTGCTCGGCCTGGCTGCGGAGATCGCGCGGGTCACCGAGCTGGCCAGGGAGCGCCGGGCGAGCCCGGCGGAGCTGACCGGCGGCACGATCACGATCACCAACGTCGGGGGCCTGGGCGTGGACACGGGCACGCCCATCATCAACCAGCCGGAATGCGCGATCCTGGCGACCGGTTCGATCGCGCCCCGGCCGTGGGTGGTCGACGGCCAGCTCGCGGTCCGCAGCCTCATGACGCTGTCGCTGTCCTTCGACCACCGGATCGTCGACGGGGCCGGGGCGGCCCGGTTCCTCGACACGGTGCGCGCGCTCGTCGAGGCGCCAGCCCTGCTCGCCGCGTTCTGATGGCCCAGCGACCGCCCGAGCGGGCACAGGTCCGGTCCCGCCCGGCGGTGCCGCCCGGCCTGGAGCGCGCGGCGGCGATCAGCTGGCGGCTGCTGGTCGTGGTCGCGACGGCGCTGGCCGTGCTGTACCTGCTGGTGCTGCTGCGGGTGGTCGTGCTCCCGGTGATCGTCGCGTCGTTCGCGGCGGCGCTGCTCGCGCCGCCGGCGTTCTGGCTGCGCCGGCGGGGCTGGCCGCCGCTCACCGCGACCTGGTTGGTGTTCGGCGGGGCGCTGCTCCTGGTCGCCGGCGTGGTGGCCGTGTTCGCCCCGCTGGTCGCCGGCGAGCTGGGCGAGGTGCGCTCGCGCGCGATCGAGGGGGTCGAGGAGGTCCAGCGCTGGCTCGCCGGGCCGCCGTTCCGTCTCAGCAGGGCCGAGCTGACCGGCTACCTGCAGCGGGCGCAGGAGGAGCTGAGCGCCAACTCGCAGGGGATCGGGCCCCGGGTGGCGCGCGGCGTCGTGCTCGTCGGCGAGCTGATCACCGGGAGCCTGCTGACGCTCGTGCTGACGTTCTTCTTCGTCAAGGACGGCGACACGATCACGAACTGGCTGCTCAACGCCGCCAGCCCCCGCTACCGTGAGGACCTGCGCGCGATCGGCCGGCGCGCCGCGGTCGCGGTCAGCGGCTACCTGCGCGGCGTCGCGATCGTGGGCCTGGTCGATGGGTTCTTCATCGGGCTCGGGCTGGTCCTGCTGCGCGTCCCGCTGGCGCTGCCGCTGGCGGTCCTGACCTTCGTGGGCGCCTTCCTGCCCCTGGTCGGGGCGTTCGTCGCCGGCACGCTGGCGGCGCTGGTCGCGCTGGTCAGCAAGGGCCCGATCGCGGCGCTGGTGGTGGTCGCGATCACCGTGGCCGTCCAGCAGATCGAGGGTCACGTGCTCGCGCCGCTGGTGCTCGGGCGCGCGGTCAAGCTGCACCCGGTCGTGATCCTGCTCGCGCTCGGCGCCGGCGCGGTCCTGGGGGGCATCGTCGGGGCGTTCCTGGCGGTGCCCGTCTCGGCGGTGGTCGCGGCGGTCGGCGGCTACCTGCGCGGCCGCGAGCCTCCGGAGATGACCGCGGAGGTCGAGCACCGGCCGGCGCGCCCGCCGCCCGCCCAGCGGCAGGAGGTCCCGGGAACGGGCGGGGGGCGGTAGCCTTGGAGCGCCCGCCGACGCCAGGAGGTCGCATGCTGCAGTTCGGCGCCGCCGTCTCGACCGCTCCCGACTCCGAGCAGGCCGTCCGCGAGGCCGCCGCCGCCGCGCTCGGCGGCTTCGACGGCCCGCCGGACCTGGTCGTCTGCTTCTACTCCATGGACCACGTCGACGCGACGGCCCGGCTCGGCTCCTGGCTGGTGGAGCGAGCGGGGACGCCGAACGTGATCGGCTGCACGGCGCAGGGGGTCATCGGCGACGGCCGCGAGCTGGAGGACGGCCCCGGGCTGGCGTTGTGGGCGGGGCGCATGACCGGCGTGGACGTGCGCACGTTCGGGCTCGGGGTGGTGCAGCTGGACGACGAGCGGCTGGCGGTGGCCGGCTGGCCGGGCGTCGGGGACGGCGGCCGGCGCAGCGCCCTGCTGCTGGGCGACCCGTTCACGTTCCCGGCCGACGAGTTCGTCCGCCGGCTGGACGAGCAGCACCCGGACATGACCGTGGCCGGTGCGATGGTCTCGGGCGCGTTCCAGCCCGGCCGGCACCGGCTGCTGCACGGCGAGGAGGTGCTGGATGCCGGCGCGGTCGGGGTGGTGCTGTCCGGGGACGTCGAGGTGCGCGCCGTCGTCAGCCAGGGCTGCCGGCCGATCGGGCAGCCGTACGCCGTGACCCGCGGGGAGGGCAGCGTCGTCGCCGAGCTGGGTGGCCGTCCCGCGATGGAGCGGCTGCGCGAGCTGCTGGACACCCTGGACAGCCGGGAGCAGGCGCTGCTGCGGCTGGGCGGGCTGCAGGTCGGCCAGGTCATCGACGAGCACAAGGACCACTTCGACCGCGGCGACTTCCTGATCCGCGGGCTGGAGGGCGTGAATCCCGACAGCGGCGCGATCGTCCTGGCCGACGCGGTCGAGCTGGGCCAGACGCTCCAGTTCCACCTGCGCGACGCGAGCGCGGCCGGTGAGGAGCTGGACGAGCTGCTCGCCCCGGTGCGGGCCTGGAACCCGCGGTCGGTGCTGCTGTTCAGCTGCAACGGCCGCGGCCGCAACTTCTTCGACGTGCCCGACCACGACGCCGGCAAGGTGCGCTCGGCGACCGGCGCGGTGCCGATGGCGGGGTTCTTCGCGCAAGGTGAGCTGGGGCCGGTGGGCGGCCACACCTTCCTGCACACCTTCACCGCGAGCCTGGCGGTCTTCTGCGAGCCGGACGCCGCCGCCCCGGCTGTCCCCGCCGCCGAGGCGCAGGAGCAGGTCCCCGTCGACGCCGGCACGGACGCCCCCCGCGACGCGCCGCGCCCGCGGCGGGAGCCCGAGCGCGCCTGATCCACCGCTCCCGCCCGCCGGGACCGGGCGGCTCCGGCGGGCGGGGTCAAACCAGCGAGTACCCCGGCGGGAGCGGGTGGCGGCCGGTGAGCGCGAGGAGGACCTGCTCGCCCTCGTCGCGGGCCAGGGCGAGGTCGGCGGCGAGCCGCAGCGCCGCGGCGAGCGGCGCCCGCGGTGCGCGCAGGCCGAGGTCGAGGGCGGCGGACAGGTCGAGCGTGTGGACGACCAGCTCGAAGGTCCGGGTGGGCAGGTAGCTGGACAGGCGCATGCCTCCGGCCGGCGTGGCCACGATGGGGTCCTCGCCGGGGTCGCCCCGCCGTCGGGCACCGGCGGCGCGGCGAGGTACCGCTCGACCGTGGTGAGCGCGCGGCTGGCGTGGCCCACGAGGTCGCGCACCGACCAGACCCCGAGCCCAGGGTCCTCCCAGCGGCCGGCGGGGACGCGGGCGGCCGCGCCGGCGAGGAACCGCCCCGCCTCGAGGAACTCCTCGCGGACGCCGCCGGCGGGCATGGGCGTGCTAGTCGCCGCCGGGCCCCACGGGCGCCGGCGACGGGTCGGGCCGTTCGGGGCGGTCGTGCCGGGTCCGCAGGCCGTCCCGCAGCACCGGCAGGATGTAGCGCCGCTGGCGCAGGAGCGCGCCGGCGGCGAGCACGAGGTACACGACCGAGACGATGGTCAGCTCGTGCTCGCCCGGGACGACCGCGCCGACGACGAACTGGGCGACGAACAGGCCCAGCAGCAGCAGGGCGTCGGTGAGCGACAGCTCGAGGTTGAGCAGCACGGCGACCGCGAACGCGCTCTGCGCGGCGGTCAGGAGCAGCTCCTTGGACTGGAGGTCGTCCACCGGCAGGCCGCTCAGGCTGCGTGAGGTGATCGCGAACACCAGCGGGAGCGTCCCCACCAGCAGCGTCCACTGGTTGACCTTGGAGGAGACCAGCGTGCTGAGCCCGTTGGTCACGAACAGCCGCCACGCGTAGAGCCCGGCGACGAGCAGCTCGGGCGCCTCCGACGCCAGCGGCGCCAGCCACTGGACCAGGAAGAACGAGTTGATCCCCAGCTCCTGGCCGGTGGCGACGAGCCCTTGGGCGAAGTGCTCGGCGGACAGCACGATCACGACCGCGGCGAACGCGAAGCAGCCGATCACCGCCGCCCGCCTGGCGCGCACGGGGAAGGTGCCGATCCAGGCGGCGGGCCCGACCAGGTGGGGCTCCCCCGACGGCGTCCTGGCGATGCGCACGGTGTAGGCGACGAAGATCGCCAGCAGCACGCACAGGTCGATCAGCGTGATCGTGCGCTTGAACGGCAGGGTGAGCGAGTACAGCGTGGCCAGCGCCAGGAAGGTGATCTCGACCGCCGAGGACCTGGGCAGCATGATCCCGCCCCTGGGGGTGCCCTGCCGGCGGAACCGCCACCACGCCAGCAGCACCACCATCGCCCAGCCGACCCCGATCAGGAGCCGGTTGGACCCGGTCATGTTGGCCAGCACGTAGGAGCAGGCGTTCTCGCCGTCGGCGACGCAGCTGGTCCCGCCCGAGGCGCGCATGGCCTCGCCGCCCTCGGCGGCGAACACGAAGCTCACCGCGTACTCGGGCAGCACCGCGATCAGGGCGAGGACCGCGATCGCGAGCCCGGCGGAGATGTCCAGCTGGGCGACCTCCGCCGCCCACGACAGGATGAACGCGGCGCCGACGACCGCCACGCCGAAGATCAGCGCCTCCATCGGCGGCGCCAGCTCCGGGTGGGGGAGGTGCAGCGCGAAGGCGACGCCGAGGAGGACCCCCGGCAGGGTCGCCGCCACGGCGGCCAGGAAGTTGAGCCGCTGGCGGCCGAAGCCGCGCGGCTGCCGCCGCTGACGTTGTCGCTGGTCGGTCGTCACAGGGTCGGTCCTCAAGCGGTGACCTCCGGCTCGGTCAGGGTCGTGGCACGCCAGACCTTGGTCGGCTCGAAGGTCTCGTCCGCCCCGCGGTGGCGTGGGCCGAGGCGCCGGGTGGGCTGGGGCGCCCACCGTCCTGACGACGCGGTTGCGCTGGATGCCTTGAGCATCCAGGGGACTACTCCCCTTCGGGGTGATGATACCGGGACGGCGCGCGGGCGCACCTCCGGGCGCCGGCCGGTCAGGCGCCCGCGCCCAGCTGCTCGCGGAAGAACGCCAGCGTGCGGTCCCAGGAACGCTCGGCGGCGTCGGCGTCGTGGATCCCCGGGCGGTCGTCGTTGAAGAACGCGTGGGAGGTCCCCGGGTACTCGTGGAACGTCGCCGGGACGCCCGCGCGCTCGAGCTGCGCCCGGATCCCGGCGACCGGCGCGGCGGCGACGAAGCCGTGCGCGGCCAGGCGGTCGGCGACGCCGCGGACGTGGGGGACCAGGCCCCACCACTCCTGGATGACGATCACCCCGGGCCCGCTGCGCGCCGGGGGGACCGAGAGGTAGACCGGGACCGCGCCGCCGTCGCCCTCGATCTGGATCATCGAACCGGCCATCGATCGACCTCCCGTGGTCGCCGAGGATTTGCGGCCGATCCTGCCACCGGGGGCACCGGGCTGGCCAGGCCGGTCCGAGGCGACCGCGGGTCGGGCGGGGGCGCGGTTCAGGCCGGCAGGAGCCGCACGGGGTCGGGCGGCGCTCCGGGCACGGTGACGGGGACGGCCGCGCCGCAGATGTCGCAGACACCACGCCGCGCGCTCCCCGCGCTGAGGCAGAAGGGGCAGTCGGTGAGCACCACCGGTGCCCGACTGCCGTCCGGGAGCGACGACGGCGCCATCGCACACCACCCCCTGTCGTCCGGTGCGTCCAAGCGGAAACTACGGCGGCGCCCCTGGTTTGCCCAACCCGCAGGAACCGACGATCCGGGCATCTGCCCGCGGGGGGCTCGCGCGGAGACGTGCCGATCGGCTTGCGTCCCCCGTCGGTCCGGCGCAGGCTCCCCTGCGGATGCGGACCGCAACCGTCCATGTACCCGCCGCGGGCCGAACCCTCACCAAAGGGAGCACGTCATGGCAGACATCGACGCGTTCGTCGAGGCCGAAGGCGACCGGCTCGTGGCCGAGCTGGCGGAGTGGTGCGCCATCCCGTCGATCTCGACCGACCCCGACCACGCGGCCGACGTCGAGCGCTCGGCGGAGCACCTGGCGGGGCTGATGCGGGCCGCCGGGCTCGGTGCGGAGGTCGTGCCGGTCCCCGGCGGCTGCCCCGCGGTGATCGGGGAGTGGTTGGGCGCCGGCGAGGACGCCCCCACCGTCACCGTGTACGGGCACCACGACGTGCAGCCGGTGGACCCGCTCCAGGCGTGGACGACGCCCCCGTTCGAGCCGGCCGTCCGCGACGGCAGCCTGTACGCGCGCGGCGCCTCGGACGACAAGGGCCAGGTGCACTTCCAGGTGTCCGCCCTGCGGCACCTGCTCGCCGCCGACGGCCGCCTGCCCGTCAACGTGAAGCTCTTCGTCGAGGGCGAGGAGGAGGCCGGCAGCGTCAACATCGAGGCCTTCCTGGACCGGCACGGGCCGCGGCTGGCCTGCGACGTGATCGTGGTCTCGGACACCGGCATGTTCTCCGAGGAGGTCCCCTCGCTGGTCACCTCGATGCGCGGGCTGGCCTACTTCCAGATCGACCTGCGCACCGCCGCGGCGGACCTGCACTCGGGCAGCTTCGGGGGCGCGGTCCCCAACGCGGCCGCCGCGCTGGTCGAGCTGCTCGCGGGGCTCAAGGACGAGCGCGGGCGGATCACCGTGCCCGGCTGGTACGACGACGTGCTGGAGCTGAGCCACGCCGAGCGCGCCGAGCTGGCCAGGCTGCCGCTGGAGCCCGCGCAGCTCCAGGCGATGGCCGGCGTGCGGGCGCTGCCGGGCGAGGCGGGGTACAGCCCGCTGGAGCGGGTCTGGGCCCGGCCGAGCGCGGACGTGAACGGGATCTGGTCGGGCTTCACCGGCGAGGGCTCCAAGACGGTCATCCCCGCGGAGGCGCACGCGAAGGTCTCGTTCCGGCTCGTCGCCGACCAGGACCCCGGCAAGCTGCGGCCCAGGTTCGAGCAGTGGGTGCACGAGCGGGCCCCGGCGGGCGCCGAGGTGAGCGTGGCCTTCCACTCGGGGGTGCGGCCCAGCCTGACGCCGGTCGACGATCCCGCCAACCAGGCCGCGGCGGCGGCGGTCGGTCGCGCCTTCGGCCGGCGGCCGGTGTTCACCCGCGAGGGCGGGTCGGGCCCGGAGCGCGCCCTGTCCGACGCGCTCGGGGCACCGTGCGTGTACGTCGGCGTGATGCTGCCGACCGACCGCATCCACGCGCCCGACGAGCACCTGCGGCTCTCGCAGTACTTCAAGGGCGTCCGCGCGGCCGCCTACGCGCTCGAGGAGTTCGCCCGGCCCGAGCGCGCCGGGCTGCTGCGCCGCTCCCCGCGCCGGGCGTGAGCGCCGGCCCGCTGCGCGACGCGCTGACGCTGCTGCTGGGCGTCGTGACCGGGGTGCTGTCGGGCCTGTTCGGGATCGGCGGGGGCGTCGTCAGCCAGCCGGGCCTGCGCGCGCTCGGCGCCGCGCCGCTGGTCGCCGTCGGCACCACCCTGCCGTCGATCCTGCCGGGCGCGCTCTCCGGCACGGTCCGCTACCAGCGCGCCCGGCTGGTCGACTGGCGCGCCGTCGCGCTCACCGCGCCGATCGGCGTGGCCGCGGCGGTCGGCTGCTCGTTCCTCGCCCACGCCGTGCCCGGCGACGGGCACCTGCTGCTGGTGGCCACCGCGGCGCTGCTGGGCTACAACGCCGCGCAGATGGCGCTGCGGCGCCCGGAGCCCCCGGGGGGCGGCGCCCAGCCGGACCGGCCGGTGGACGCCCCGCCGCGTGGCGCCCCGCTGGGGCTGTCGGCCGTCGGGCTCGCCGCGGGTGCGCTGTCCGGCCTGCTCGGGATCGGCGGGGGGGTGCTCATGGTGCCGGCGTTCAGCCAGCTGATCGGGTTCCCGCTCAAGCGGGCGATCGCGACCTCGCTGGTGTGCGTGGGGATCTTCGCGCTCCCCAGCACCGTCAGCCACGCGCTGCTCGGCGACGTGGACTGGCGCTTCGCGCTGTGGCTGACGCTGGGTGCCGTCCCCGGCGCGTGGCTGGGCGCCCGCATCACCATCGCGGCCGCCGAGCGCCGCATCCGGCTCGCCACCGCGGTCCTGCTCGGGCTGGTCGCGATCGGCTACGCGGCCAGCGAGCTGCCCGCGCTCCTGCGCGATCTGGGCTGACCGCCGCACGCCCGGAACCCCGGTCGCGAGCCGGGCCGGATCAGGACTATCATGTTCTCGAACTGGTGTTCGAATCCCGTTCGCTTCCCCGCTCGTCCCCGCGCGCCTGCGGCGTGCCGGCGGACGAGCCTCCGCCGTCTCCCGCCACTGTCCGAATTTCCGCGCCGCTTCCCCGGAGAGGAGGGAACGCCCATGTCCACCGCCGCCACCAGCCCCCGACTCGCCCGGCCGCGTCCCACCACGGCGGCCGGGGGACCGGCCCTGCGCGCTCCCGGCCCGCCCCGGCTGCGGACCGTGCTCGCCTGGCAGCTCGCCGCCGCGGCCGTGGTGCTGGCCGTCGCGCTCGCCGCCCGCACGGGCGTGGCGGCCCCCGTCCCGGCGGACGCCGGGCTGCCCGGCGCCGGCTGGCTGAACGCGGCCAGCCGCGCGCTGCTGCACGCCACCGGCTGGCTCGCCCGCCAGGCGCTCGACCGCCAGGCCGAGCTGCTCCAGCCCGGCGCGCCGGAGCGCCTGGCGCTGCAGGGCGCCGGCGCCCTCGCCGGCCGGGTCGGCGCCGCCCGGCCCGGGCTCCAGGCGCTGGCGACCTTCGGGGTCGCCGTGCTGGTCGCCTACGGCGCGCTCGCCGGCGCGGCGGTCCGGCGCTGCCTGCGCGCCGGCGTCGCCGTGCTGCTGCTGTCCGCCGTCCTCACCCACCCGCTGACGGCGGTGCGGCTCGCCGGCCTCCCGGGACGGGCCACGGCCGCCGCCACGGTCGTGGCGCTCGCCCAGCTCCAGCCGTCGGCCCGGGGGCTGCCGCCCGCGGCGGCGCAGCGGCACCTCGGCGACCGCTACCGGTCCGCGCTGGTCGACCGGCCCGGGTCGCGCCTGCAGAGCGGCGGCACGGTGCTGGCGGACGCCCCGGCCGCGGAGCGGCCGCGGCTGCTGTCGGCGCTGCGCCGGCAGGTCCCGAGCGTCGACGCCTGGGCGCGCGGCGACCGCCGGGTGGCGCGCCTGGCGGTGGCGCTGCTGTCGCTCGGCTCCGCGCTGCCGCTGTCGCTGGCGGTCGCGCTGCCCGCCATGGGCGCGGCGGTCGGCCAGACGCTGCTGCTGCTGCTCCTGCTCGCCGGCCCCGCCGCGCTGCTGCTGGGCTGGGACCGGCGGTGGCGGCCCCTGGTCGCGCGCGTGTGGCTGCTGCCGGGGCTGGCCGCGGCGGGGCTGGTCACGGCGGGGACCGGCGCCTCGGCCCTGGCCGCGCTGGCCGCCGCCGCGCTCGGCCCGCTCGCCGAGACGCTCGGCGCACTGCTCGCCACCGCCGCCGGGCTCGCGCTGACCGGGCTGGTGGCCTGGAGCTGGCGCCGCCGCCCGGCCCGGGACGGCCGTCCGTCCCGCCGGCGCGGGGCGGGCGGGGACGCCGCCCCGGCCCCCGCCCGCGACGGCGCGGTGGAGCGGTGACCGGCACGGTGCTCGCGCTGCGGGTGCTGGCGCTGCCGGCACGGCTGCTCGCGACCGCGCCCGGGCGCCGCGCGCTCGCCGCGCTGGCGGTCGCCTGCACGGGCTGGGTGCTGATCGGGGCGCTGTTCGCGCATGTCGAGGCGCCGCTGGCGGCGGGCGTCGCCGCCGGCCCGGTGGCGCAGGCGCGTCCCCACGGGCCGCCCGCCCGCCCCGAGGCCGCCCCGCGGTCCGGCCAGGGGGCCGCCTCCCCGGCACGGGCAGCCCTCGCCTGGGCCGCGGCCCGCCACCATGTGCCACGAGCGCGGGTGCGCGTGCTCCAGCAGCAGCGGCTGGACGCCCGGACCGTGCGGGTGCTGGTCATGGTCGAGGCGGGGCGACGCCTGGACACGGCGATCGTGACCGCCCGCCGCGGCCCGGCCGGATGGGCCGTGCGATGAGTCCGCCGGCGGGTGGTCGGTGGGGAAGAGCGCCTCCACCGCCCGGAAGTTCCCGAGTTGGTGGAAACGGTCCGGATGCGCCAAGCTGCCCGGGTCGTGGATGAGCTGAACCCGCTGCTGCTGCGCGCGCGCGACGGCGACCGGCCCGCGTCGGAGCTGCCGACGAGGATCCAGCCGCTCTGCCGGGGGATCCGCCGGTGAGCTTCGCCGACCGCCTGGCCCGGTTCAACCGGATCCCGAACCGGCTCGTGCGGACGTTCGCCGGGCGGCGGCTGTCGCCGATGGCCGTGGTGGACCACCGGGGCCGCCGGTCCGGGCGCGGCTACCGGACGCCGGTGGTCGCCTTCCGGCTGCGCGACGGCTACGCGGTCTCGCTGCCGTACGGCCCCGACCGGGACTGGGTGCGCAACGTGCTGGCCGCCGGCTCCTGCACCCTGGAGCGGGCCGGGCGCCGGGTGGAGCTGCGCGACCCGGAGGTGCTCCAGGGCCGCGGCGGGCTGGCGCTGCTGCCGAGCCCGGCGCGGGCGGCGCTGCGGCTGCTGGGCGTCGAGGCGGTCCTGCGACTGCGGGCCGCCTGACCGGCGCACGGCCCGGCTGCCAGGAGCACCAGCCCGACGATCGTGAACAGGTTGGACAGCCGCAGGAGGTACTCCTTCTCGCGGCCACGCCAGAGGATCCGGTGCAGCGCCGAGGGCGCGATCAGGAACGCGGTCGCCGCGGCGGTGCTCAGCAGCGCCATGAAGTACGCCCGGAGGGACCCTGGTTCCAGCCGGTGGCGGCCAGCCCACCGACATGGGACAGCCCGCCCGGCAACGTCCTGCCAGGGGTCGTGCCGCTGGTGGTGGTCGTCGCGCGGACCGACCGGACGGTCGTGGCGGTCAGCGGGGCCGCGGCGACGAACGTGGTGAAGTTGAACTCGAGATGCTAGCAGGCCCGTGAACTGCGGTTTTGGTCTCGGCCCGCGTCCGAGGACGTCGCCAGGACGTCGGCCTGATCATCGCGTCCGGGTGCTGCTCGGGTTGTTGTGCCAGGATCCCTGCATGAGTGACATGTGGCTGGTCCAAGGGGTCATGCCCCTGCTCGGCGGTGTGGTGTTCCTCGGCTTGGCGCGCCGGCCACCCTGGACCAAGGGCCAGGACGCGACGGGATCTCGGCGCGGCAGTCGTGCGCTCCAGCTCACCTTCGCTGTCGTCGGACTGCTCTGGCTGCTCGGTGGGACGCTCTACCTGGTCAACCAGTTCGCACGTGGCTCGTGACTTCACCGGCAAGCACGCGATCGACGGCCTGGCGGGTGCGCTGCTCGCTGCTCGGCATCAGGTGCGTATAGGTCCGGAGCGTGAAGCCCGGATCGCTGTGGCCCAGGTACTCCGACAGCGCCTTGATGCTCTCCCCGGCGTCCAGCAGCACCGAGGCATAGAAGTGGCGCAGGGCGTGCAGGCCGTTCACCCGTGACGGCTCGATGCCAGCGGCCACGAGCGCTGACCGCCAGATGTGCTCGCCGAAATGGCTTCGGCGCACGGGAGTGTGCTGCTCGGTGGAGAACACCAGGCGCACGGTGACCAACTCGCCGCCCGGCTGCTCCCACGGCAGCGTGACCGCAGCGGGAGGGAAGGCTGCCAGGTGGGCGGCCAGGTCAGTGGCAACGGAGTCGGGGAGCGGCACATCGCGGGTCTTGCGACCCTTCGGCAGCGCGAACACCAACCGGTTGCGGACCATCTTCACCTGTCGCACGACGTGCAGCGTGTACTCAAGCAAGGCGACATCGTTTGGACGCGTCCACGCTTACTTCGAGTCGTTCGGGATGCCGTCGGCGTGGCTGGCGGCGACGAACGTGGTGAAGTTGAACTTGAGATGGAACAGGGCCGCTGAGCTGCGGTGTTGTCGTCAGTCCGCCTCATGGGCCGTGCTCAGGCCGTCGTGCTCGGAAAGTGCCTGATTCACGGCCTGCCGGGTGCGCTGCTCGCTGCTCGGCATCAGGTGCGTGTACGTCCGCAGGGTGAAGCCCGGGTCGCTGTGGCCGAGGTACTCGGAGAGCGCCTTGATGCTCTCGCCAGCGTCCAGGAGCACCGACGCGTAGAAGTGCCGCAGCGCGTGCATCCCGTTCGCGCGGGAGGGCTCGATGCCAGCGGCTTCAAGCGCCGGAGCCCAGACGTACTCGCCGAAGTGATTGCGGCGGACCGCCTTGCCCTGCTCGCTGGAGAGCAGCAGTGAGACGGTGATCGGCTCGCCGTCAGGTGTCTCCCACGGGAGGGCAATCGCCTGTGGTGGAAACGCGGCGATGTGAGCGGCGAGTTCGGCCGTGACCGTCTCGGGAAGCGGGACGTCCCGCGTCTTGCGGCCCTTGGGCAGAGCAAACACGAGCCGGCCTCGGACCATCTTGATCTGCCGAACGACGTGAAGCGTGCGCTCCAGGAACGCGACGTCCTCAACCGCGAGCCCGAAACCTCCCCGTGCCGCAGCCCACAGCCGGCCGCAAGCGTCGCCGCGACGCGGCAACGAGCCGGCAGCGCGGTACGCACGCCGAGCACCTGCTCCCGGGTCCACGGCTTGACCTTGCGGACCGGAAGGCGCGGCGGTTTGACCGAAGCCGCCTTGCACGGGTTCTTGGCAATGCGCTCGTCATCGACCGCTGCCGACAGGATCGATGACAGATGAGCGAACAACACCCGCCGGTAGGCTGGCGCGACACCCTGCTGCTGCAGCCCACGGTCCCACGCCTGGATGTGGGACGGTCGGAGAGTGCTCAGTAGACGATCCCCCAGGACCGGGTAGATGTGGACCCGGAGACGCAGCTCGACCTGCTCCCGAGAAGACTCATCGAACGTTTGAGCGGCGAGCCAATCGACAGCGTAGCGCCGCAGGGTAATCCGCCCTGCATCGGGATCGAGGTAGGTCCCGCGCAGCTTGTCGGACTCGATCGTGACCAGGAACGCCTCAGCGGCGTCCTTGCTGCGGTTCGGGAAGGATCTGGACCGCTCGCGGCCATCGGGAGCGATGTAGCGAACGCGATAGCGCAGCCCGCGCCCGTGCATGGCAGTCGGCACCCGCTTGCCACTGGTATCTCGCTGGTACCAGCGGTCCTGAATGTGTGCCATGGGTTGGCCTACTCCGTCTGTGCGGCAACCCAGGCCCGGACCGTGGCCGGGTCGTACCGCAGATGCTTGCCGACCCGGCAACCACGCGGGCCAGTCTTCCGAGATCGCCACTGGTAAAGGGTCGCGACCGGGACGCCGAGGTACTCCGCCACATCGGCGGGCGTCCAAAGCCGCTCGGATTGCGGATCCATAATGGGTGCTGCTCCTTTCGGGTTTGGTCAGGCAGCCGACGTCCGCTTGGCGCGGGTGGCGCGGCGGTGTTCGCGGGCGCGGGCGGCGGCATCAATGGCGAGCTGCCGGGTGGTGTCGGTGCGCCAGCCGGTGCCGGCGTAGGTCCAGGTGGCGAGGATCACGGTGGCGTCGTCGCCGTCGGGGCGGCCGAAGGCGTCCAAGGGGATGCCGCCGCCTCGGGTGCGGCGGTAGGTGGCGCGGGCGCGGCGCAGGCGGGTGAAGGTGGTGGAGTAGCGGCGGCTGCGGGTCAGGAAGTGGCCGCCGAAGCCGAGCTGGTGCGCCCACCGCTGCAGGTGCAGGCGGGCCAGATGGGGGGAGGCGCCGAGGCGCCAGGCGGCGCGGACGTGCCGGGCGATGTGCGGGCGAACCTGGGCCGTGTCGAGGCGGGCGAGGTCGCGGGGGGTGAGGCGGCGGGTGAGGGCTGGCCCGTAGCCCTCGGTGCTCTTGGTGGCGTACTTGGCGATGTAGCCGGCCACGGCCTGTTCGCTCAAGTCGCCGGGAGCTCCCGAGCGCAGGTGGCGGATGTCGAGCTGGGAGCCCCACCGGGCGACGCGTGGGTTGGGGTCGTTCGGTGTGGCGGGGATCGGCACGGTGGTCATGGCGACCGCCAGGCGGATGGCTTCCTCGAGGATGCCGGGGGTGAACTGCGGGCGGCTGTGCCGGTCAGCCCGCAGAGCGTGGACGGGACCGAAGCTCGGGGCGGTGAAGGTGGCGAACACCGCCGGGTGCTCGGCCACCGACTCG
>DATFRI010000088.1:0-39368 GCA_035263405.1 Actinomycetes bacterium
GTGACCGCGGAGACCGCCACCGACGCGCGGACCACCCTGGAAGCCGCCCTGTTCGAACTCAAACGCGTCATCGTGGGCCAAGAACGCCTCCTGGAACGCGTCCTGGTCGCCCTGCTCGCCGGCGGCCACCTGCTCATCGAAGGCGTCCCCGGCCTGGCCAAGACCCGCACCATCGCCACCCTCGCCCAGATCCTGGGCGGCACCTTCCACCGCATCCAGTTCACCCCCGATCTGGTCCCAAGCGATCTGGTCGGCACCCGCATCTGGCGCCCCGAGGGCACCTTCGACACCGAACTGGGCCCGGTGTTCTGCAACTTCCTGCTCGCCGACGAGATCAACCGCGCCCCGGCCAAGGTCCAGGCCGCCCTGCTGGAAGTCATGCAGGAACACCAGGTCACCATCGGCCACACCACCTACCCCGTCCCCCAGCCGTTCCTGGTCCTGGCCACCCAAAACCCCATCGAAAGCGAAGGCACCTACCAGCTCCCCGAAGCCCAACTCGACCGCTTCATGCTCAACACCCTGGTCACCTACCCCGACTTCGGCGAAGAACTCACCATCGTCCACCGCAGCCTGGACCCCCCACCCCCCATCCGCCGCGTGCTGGGCATCGACCAGCTGCGCACCTACCAGCAGGCCACCAGCCACATCTACGTCGACCGCCTGGTCGCCGAGTACGCCGTCGCGCTCACCATGGCCACCCGCCACCCGGCCACCTACGGCCTGGACCACCTGGCCACCCACATCGCCTACGGCGCCAGCCCCCGCGGCTCGATCAACCTCATCCACGCCGCCCGCGCCCTGGCCCTGCTGCGCGGCCGCACCTACACCCTGCCCCACGACGTCGCCGACCTGGCCCCCGACATCCTGCGCCACCGCCTGGTCCTCACCTACCAGGCCCTGGCCGAACAGACCACCCCCGACCACATCATCACCGCCATCCTCACCACCATCCCCACCCCCCGCATCGACCTCACCGGGATCGAGACGGCATGAGGCCGGCGGACGAGGCCGAGGGGGCCGGGACCGGCACCGCCGCCGAGCCCGCGGAACCGCGCCCGGAACCGCGCCCGGAACCGGGCCCCGGCAGCGACCTCGGCGGGCTGCCCAGCCGGCTGGGGTCGGCCTCGCTCGCGGGGCACGTGATCGAGCGGACCCCCGACAAGCCGGGGCCGGGCCCGACCCCGGAGGCGCTGCTGCGCGCGCTGGACCTGAGCGTCCGCCGCCGCGTGGAGGGCCTGCTGTCCGGCGAGCACCGCTCCGCCTCGCTCGGCGTCGGCACCGAGCTGGCGCAGGTGCGGCCGTACGAGCCCGGCGACGACGTCCGCCGGATCGACTGGAACGTCACCGCCCGCACCCGCCAGGCGCACGTCCGCGTCCAGGTCGCCGAGCGGATCCTGGTCTCCTGGCTGGTGCTGGACACGTCCCCGTCGATGCAGTTCGGCACCGCCGACCGGCGCAAGATCGACGTGTCGGAAGGGGTCGCGCTCGCGATCGGCCACATCGCCAGCCGCCGCGGCAACCGCCTCGGGGTGGTCACCTTCGGCGGCGCGAACCCGATCACGCTGCCGCCGCGGCAGGGCCGGGTGGGGCTGCTCGGGATGCTGACCACGCTGCGGCGCGACCCCGGCCCCGACGGCGGCGGCGCCACCTCGATCGGCAGCGCCCTCAGCCACGTCGACCGCGTCGCCCGCAGCCGCGCGCTGGTCGCCGTGGTCAGCGACTTCCGCGGACCTCGCGACTGGTCGCTGCCCCTGCTCCAGCTCGCCGGACGCCACGACGTGATCGCGGTCGAGATCCGCGACCCGCGCGAGATGGAGCTGCCCGACGTCGGCGACCTCTGGGCCGTGGACCCCGAGACCGGCGCGCAGCTGCGCGTCGACACCTCCGACGGGCTGCTGCGCCGCCGCTTCGCCAAGGCCGCCACCACCGAGCGCGCCCAGCTCGCCGAGGAGTTCTCCAAGGTCGGCGTCGACCAGGTGATCCTGTCCACGCAGGGGGACTGGCTGCGCACGCTGGTCGGCTTCCTGCGGCTGCGCGGCGCGAGCCGCACCGAGCGCGCCAGGGCGGCCAGGCAGAGCGGTGGCGTCGACCGGAGCGTCCCGAGGCCGCCACCGAGACGATGACCTTCCAGTGGCCCTGGCTGCTGTGGTCGCTGGGGCTGATCCCGCCGCTGGTCGCGGTGTACGTCCTGTGGCAGCGGCGCCGGGTGCGGTACGCCGCGCGCTTCACCAACCTGGACCTGCTCGCCAACGTGGTCCCCCGCCACCCGGCCTGGCGGCGCCACCTGCCGGCGCTGCTGTACCTGCTGGCGCTGGCCGCGCTGCTGGTCAGCCTGGGCCGGCCGGCCGCGGTCGTCCTGGTCCCCAGGCAGCAGGCGACCGTCGTCCTACTGCTGGACGTGTCCGGGTCCATGAACGCGACCGACGTCAAGCCGAGCCGCATGATCGGCGCGCAGCAGGCGGCCAGGTCCTTCGCCGCGAGCGTGCCCGAGCACTTCCGGCTCGGCGTCGTCGCGTTCTCCTCGGTCGCCCAGATGCTCAGCCCGCCGACCACCGACCGCGAGCAGGCCCGCCTCGCGCTGGAGGCGGTCCAGGCCCAGGGCGGCACGGCCATGGGCGACGCCATCCTGCGCGGCCTGGAGGCCGCCCGCATCGGCCTGGCCACCGGCCCCGGCGGCACGCGGCCCCCCACGGTCCTGGTGCTGCTCAGCGACGGCGCCAACACCAGCGGCAGGGACCCCCTCGCGGCCGCCGGCGAGGCGCGCCGGCAGGGCATCCCGGTGTTCACCGTCGCGCTCGGCACCGCCCAGGGCGTCATCGAGCTGCCCGACCGCAACGGCCTCTCCCGCCTGGTCCCGGTCCCCCCCGACGAGGGGACGCTCCGGCAGATCGCCCAGCTCACCGGCGCGCGGTCGTTCCAGGCGACCGACGCGCGCGGGCTGACCGCGATCTACCGCGGGCTCGGCACGAGGATCGGGTTCGAGCGCTCCGAGCGGGAGGTCACCGCGCTGTTCAGCGCCGCCGCCGCGGTCATGCTGCTGGCCGGCGGGGTCCTGGCGCTGCTGCTGCTCAGCCGCTTTCCGTGAGCGGGACCACCTCGCCGCCCTCCCCGGCGGCGAGCACGCCCGGCTCGCCGTCGGACGGCTCGGCGTCCAGGGCGTCGGCGCGCTCGGCGATCTCGGCCAGCCGCCAGTCGAACCGGTCCAGCCGGCGCGCCGCCTCGTCCCACTTGCCCCGCGCGTTGCCCAGGTGCCGGCCGGCGACCTCGAACTCGCCCCGCAGCCGGTCCAGGTCCAGCCGCAGCCCCTGGAGCGCCTGGAGGATCCGGCGGGCGTTGGCCTCCACCCGCAGGCCGCGCAGCCCGAGCCCGATCGACAGCAGGTAGGCGTAGAAGCTCGACGGCGACACGGGGAAGACCCGCCGCTCGACCGCGTAGCGGACCAGCGACTGCCCCGGCTGCTCCTCGACCAGGAACTCGTAGTAGACCGCCTCGCTCGGCACGTAGCACAGCGCGAAGTCGAACGTCCCGTCGTCGGGGCAGATGTACTTGTCGGCGATCGCGTCGACGTGCCGCCTGGCGTCGCGGGCGAACGCCCGCCGGTGCTGCGCCCGCTCGGTCTCCCCGTCCGCCTCGCCCATGCGCATGAACGCCTCCAGCGGGAACTTGGCGTCCACCGGCACCAGGCCGTCGCCGAGCTGGAGCACCGCGTCGACGCGGGCGCCGGAGCGGAACGTGTGCTGGCTGTGCCAGGAGCCCGACGGGAGCCCCTGGGCCAGCAGCTGCTCCAGCAGCACCTCGCCGAACGCGCCGCGGACCTGCGGCGGCCGCAGCAGGTCCTCCAGCTTGCCCAGCTCCCGCGCGTGCTCGAGGACCTGCTGCGCGATCCCGCTGACCTGCGCGACCCGCTCACGGACGTCGGCGGCCACGCCCTGCGTCTCCGCCTGCCCGTGCTGCACGCTGTCCAGCCCGAGCCACAGGCGCTGGTCGAGCGCTGCCAGCCGGCGGTCCAGGTCGGCCGAGAACGCCGCCAGCCGCTGGTCCACGGCCGCGCCGCCGCCGGCCCGCCGGGTCAGCGCCACGCCCGCGGCGACCCCCGCCAGGCCGACGGCCACCAGCAGCACGACCGCGAGCAGCAGCGAGCCTGCGTCCACCGACCACCCTCCTGCAGAGCGCCCGGGAAGCTACCAGACGCCTGTGACATCCCGCCCGAGCCGGTCGCCTCAGCCACCGTCGGCGAGCCGCTGGACCAGCTCCCGCTCGTCCGGGCCGAACCAGGGCGGGTCGCCGGCGGCGGCGTTCTCGGTCATCCGGCCGGGCCGGGAGGTCGCCGGGATCGCGATCGTGCAGCGCGGGTCGGACAGCGACCACTTGAGCAGCGCCTGCGCCCAGGTCGAGACGCCGAACGGCGCGAGCGGGGCCAGCTCGCGGGCGCCGGGCACCCGCCGCGTCAGCCGGCCCTTGGCGAACGGGCGCATCACCACCACGCCGATCCCGAGGTCCTCGGCGAGCGGCAGCACCTCGCGCTCGACCTCGCGCTCCCGCGGGTTGTACGGCACCTGGACCGCGCTCACCCTGCCGCTGCGCATGACCCGCACCAGCTCCCCGAACGCGCTCGGCTGCCAGTGCGTCGCGCCGATCGCGCCGACCCGCCCGGCGGCGCGCTCGGCCTCGAGCAGGTCCAGCCGCCGCGGCCATTCCAGCAGGTTGTGCACCTGGAACAGGTCCACGTGCCCGTACGCGAAGCGCAGCGACGCCTGGACCTGGTGGACCGCCTCGTCGTCGTCCCGGGTCCACACCTTCGTCGCGACCAGCGCCCGGTCGCGCCGGCCCTGGAGCCCGAGCGACAGCACCCGCTCCGCGCGGCCGTACATCGGCGAGGTGTCGATCAGGCCGGCATCGGCGGCGAGCGTCTCGTCCAGGATCCGGCGGCAGGTCTCCTCGCGCTCCCGGCCCGAGACGTCGAACGTCCCCGAGGTGCCCATGCCGACCACCGGCACCTCCAGTCCGCCGGAGCCAAGCATCCGGTGCTCCACATGCCCCTCCCTCGCCCGCGCGTCCGTGCGTGCGCGACAGCCTCGCAGCGCCCGTCCTCCCGCGTCCAGCGCGCGGACGGCGGGCGGTCCGCCGGACCGCGCGACGCGCCGGCCGTCCGGGGAAGGGCCCGGGGTCGGCCGGCGCGGCCGGATGCAACTTGGCCGCCGGGCCATTACCGTTTGCGCCCGCCAGGTCCCCGACCCGGCGCTGGAGCGTCCACGCGAGCAAGGAGCGGCGGCATGGAGGTCAAGCTCGGGGTCATCTACAGCCCGAAGGAGCTGCTCGTCGAGACCGACAAGTCTCCCGACGAGATCGCCGGCGCGGTCGACACCGCGATCGGCGGCAAGGCCCGCCTGCTGTGGCTGACCGACGCCAAGGGCCGGCGCGTCGGCGTCCCCACCGACAAGCTCGCCTACGTCGAGATCGGCGAGGAGGACGGCGCCAAGCGGGTCGGCTTCGGCATGTGACCGGCTGGCGTCCCCGGACCCTCAGCGGGGGCCGGGGCCGCGGGGTGACACCAGCCCGGACTCGTAGGCGAGCACGACGGCCTGCGCGCGGTCGCGCAGGCCGAGCTTGGTGAGCACGTGGCTGACGTGGGTCTTGACGGTCTGGTCGCTGAGCACCAGGCGCGCGGCGATCTCCGCGTTGGACAGGCCCTCGGCGACCAGGCGGAGCACCTGCGCCTCCCGGGCGGTCAGCGCCTCCAGGTCCGCCGGGCGCGGCGGCAGGCGCGGGCGCAGGCGCGCGAACTCGGCGACCAGGCGCCGGGTGATCCCCGGGTCCAGCAGGGCGTCGCCGGCCGCCACGACCCGGACCGCGTGGAACAGGTCCTCGGCGGTGACGTCCTTGAGCAGGAAGCCGCTCGCGCCCGCGCCGAGCGCGTCGTAGACGTGCTCGTCGAGGTCGAAGGTGGTCAGCACCAGCGCGCGCGGCGCCGCGGCGCCGTCGGCCACGAGCGTGCGGATCGCCTGGATCCCGTCGGTCCCGGGCATGCGGACGTCCATCAGCACCACGTCCGGGCGCTGCTCCCGGCAGACCCGGACCGCCTCCTCGCCGTCGGCGGCGCTGCCGACGACGGCGAGGTCCGGCTGGGTCCCGAGCAGCGCGGCGAACCCCTCGCGGACCACGGTCTGGTCGTCGGCGACCACCACGCGGATGCGGTTACCGGTCACGACCGGGCCCGATCGACCGAGGGGGCTGCGCTGCGCTCCGCCCCCCCGGACCCCCCCAGTCCTCCCCCATACCGCGGGGCGCTGCGCTCCGCCCCCCCGGACCCCCCCAGTCCTCCCCCACGCCGCGGGGGAGGGGCAGCTCGGCGTCGACGAGGAAGCCGCGGCCGTCCTCGGCGGGGCCCGCGTACAGGCGCCCGCCGGCCATCGTGACCCGCTCGCGTATGCCGAGCAGTCCGTGCCCGCTGCCGTGGCCCTCGGGCGGTCCGGGGCCGTCGTCGCGCACGCGCAGGCGCACGCCCCGCGCGGCGTACGCGACCTCCACCTCGACGTCCGCGCCGGGCGCGTGGCGGCGCACGTTGGTGAGCGCCTCCTGCAGGATCCGGTAGGCGGACACGTCCACGCCCGCGGGCAGGGGGCGCGGCTCGCCGCTGACCAGCACACGCACGGCGCCCCCGGTGACCAGGGCCCGGCCGGTCAGCTCGTCGAGCCGGGCCAGCCCGGGCTGCGGCGCGCGGTCCGGCGCGGCAGGGCCGTCCTCGCGCAGGACGCCGAGCACGCGGCGCAGCTCGGCCATGGCGTCGCGGGCGGTCGCCGAGATCTGCCGGAGGCGCTCGCGCCCCTGGTCGGGCAGGCCGGGGGTGGTGAGACGGGCGGCCTCGGCCTGGACCGAGATCATCGACACGTGGTGGGCGACGACGTCGTGCAGCTCGCGGGCGATGCGGGCGCGCTCGGCCATGCGCGTGCGCCCCTGCTCGGCGTCGGCCCTGGCCAGTGCGGCGGCGTCGCGCTCGGCGACCGCACGGCCCTGCCGCCGCCGGGCGTCGCCGAGCGCGACGGCCGCGACCACGGCGGCCAGCAGCAGCCCGGCTCCGGCCCCCGACAGCCGCCGGGCGCCGAACGGCATGGCCGCGTAGGCGACCGCGGCCAGCCCGGCGAGCACGGCCGCCACCGGCCCGTAGCGGGCCACCAGCTCCTGGAGCACCCACAGCTGGGCGAGCAGCCCGGTCACGGTCCAGGCCGCCCCGGTCGTGACCGTGAGCACGGTCGCGGCCGTCACGACCGACGCCGCGACCGGCAGGCTCCGCCGCCGCAGCGCCAGCGGTGCGGTCGACAGGGCGGCCAGCAGCACGTCGCCCGCGTCGAAGCTCGTGACGGCGCGGCCGGGGGACGAGCGCACCTCGGCGACGGCCAGGGCGCCGAGCGCCAGCCCCGACAGCACCGGCCACGACGGCGAGCCGGCGAGCCGGCCGGCGAGGGCCCGTACGCCGGCCGCGAGCGCCCGCGCGCGCCGGCCGGCTCCCCCCCGGAGCCGGGACGGGTCGAGCTGCCGAGCGCGCATGCCCCATTGTCCCGCGGCGGGCCGCGACCGTCGTCCCCCCACGGGTGGGGTCCCGGCCCGCCCCGCCCGGGTGACCCGGGCGTGCCCGCGACCCCGCGGAGGCGCGGGCAGGTCGGCTCCGTGGCGGGACGCGGCGCGCCCCGTCCCGGACCTACGCTCGGCTGCGGCCGGTCGCCGAGATGGCGCAGCGGGCGGCACGGAAAAGGGGGAAGCGATGCACGGGACCGGGACCGGCGCGGGGGGATGCCCCGCGGGTGACGCGGCGTGACCGCGGCCCTGGAGGCCAGGAACCTCGGCAGGCGCTTCGGGCGGACGTGGGCGCTGCGGGAGTGCTCGCTGGCGGTGCCGGCGGGCGCGGTCGCCGGGCTGGTCGGCCCCAACGGCGCCGGCAAGACGACCCTGCTGCACCTGGCGGTCGGCCTGCTGCGGCCGAGCACGGGCACGATCCGGGTGCTCGGCGAGCCGGCGGGCGACCGGGCCGGGCTGCTGGCCAGGATCGGCTTCGTCGCCCAGGACGCGCCGCTGTACGGGGAGCTGACCGCCGCCGAGCACCTGACCATGGGCGCGCGGCTCAACCGCGGCTTCGACCTGCCGCTCGCGCGCCGGCGGCTGCTGGAGCTGGGCGTGCCGCCGGACCGGCGGGCCGGGAGCCTGTCGGGCGGGCAGCGCGCCCAGGTCGCGCTCACGCTGGCGCTCGGCAAGCGGCCGGCGCTGCTGCTGCTCGACGAGCCGGTGGCCGGGCTGGATCCGCTCGCGCGCCGCGCCTTCCTGGAGTCCCTCGCGCGGGGCGCCGCCGAGCAGGGCCTGACGGTGCTGCTCTCCTCGCACGTGGTCGCCGACCTGGAGCGGGTGTGCGACTGGCTGGTCGTCCTGTCGGCGGCGCGTGTGCAGGCACTCGGGCCGGTCGGCGAGCTGCTCGCCCGCCACCGGCCGCCGGCCGCCGCGGCGCGGGGGACGCGGGAGGCGACCCTGGAGGAGCTGGTGCTGGCGTACCTGGGGCAGGCCGGGGGCGCTGGCCCCGGGATCGGGTCCCGGGACGGCGGCGGCCCGGCGGGGACGGCCGCGGAGGCCGGGCGGTGATCTGGCTGGCGTGGCGGCGGCACCGCCTGCAGACGCTGGCCGCGGTGGTGGGGCTCGGCTGCGTGGCCGCCTTCCTGGTACCGACCGGTCTGCGGATGCACGCCGCGTTCGAGCGGTCCGGCCTGCCCGCGTGCGTGCCCGGCCCCGGCGCCCGCGGCCCGGTCGCGGCCGGCGGCTGCAACCAGCTCGGGGAGGCGTTCGCCGGGCGCTTCCTCACCACCGCGACCGCGAGCCTGCTGCTGCTGTTCCTGCCGCTGCTGGCGGGGATGCTGTGGGGGGCGCCCCTGGTGGCCCGTGAGGTGGAGCAGGGCACCCACCGGCTGGTGTGGACCCAGGGCGTCACCAGGCTGCGCTGGGCCGCGGTCGAGACCGGGGCGGTCGCCGCGGGCGTGCTGGCGGCCGCGGCGGTCTACGCGCTGCTGGTGTCGTGGTGGGCGACCCCGTTGAACCGTGCCAGCGGGTACCGCTTCACCTGGCTGTTCTTCGACCAGCAGGGCGTGGTGCCGGTCGGGTACGCGCTGTTCGCGCTGGCGCTGGGCGTGTTCGCCGGCGCGGTGACCCGCAGGGTCCTCGCGGCGATGGCGGTCACGCTCGGCGGGTTCCTCGCGGCGCGGATCGCCGTGGCCGTCCTGGCCCGGCCGCGGTTCCTGCCGCCCCTGCGCCGCAGCTTCCCGGTCGTGACCGCGGCGGAGCCCGACCGGCTGCTGGGCGACTGGGTGATCAGCCGGGCGGTCTACAGCGCCCAGGGGGTCAAGCTCACGCCGGGCGGCGGCAGCCAGGCCCTCTGCGACCCCGGCAACGCGGCCGCCTGCCTGGCGAAGTACGGTCCCGGCGCCTACAACCTGGAGATCTACCAGCCTGCCGGCCGCTTCTGGCTGTTCCAGGGCCTCGAGGCCGCCCTGTTCGTCCTGCTGGCCGTGCTGCTGCTGGTGGCGGCGGTCCACTGGGTCCGCCGCCGCATCGCCTGAGCCGGTCAGCTGCGGGCGGGCCGGTCGGCGAGGCGGACCACGAAGCGCAGGCCGCTCCAGATCTCGCTGACCGCGCAGGACTTGTTGTCCACCAGGCCCGCGTCGAGCCCGACCTGCTGGACGGTGGCGAAGTCCAGATCGGTGGGGACCTTGGCGGAGCGCTTGGGCCAGGCGATCCACAGCCCGCCGGCCGGCTGCAGCGCGGCCGCCAGCTCGGCGAAGCGCGCGAGCAGGCGGTCGCGCCCGGTGACGAACAGCAGCACCACGTCCAGGCCGCCCCCGCCGAGGTCGGTGTCCACCCCGGGCAGCTCGTCGAGCACGGCGGCCACCGGGTCGGGCGGTCCGGGGGCGTCCACGATCGCGACCCTGGTGCCGGCCTTCAGCCCGAGCTTCCTCGCCAGCGCCTGACTGGGCCGCTCGCCCGGCTGGTCGGCCACGGCGCGCCTACTGGTAGTCGCGATGGTAGGAGATGCCCTCGGGGCCGATCTGCAGGGAGGTCGCCCCGGGCAGGCCGGTGGAGCGCCGGCCCTCCTCGCTCCAGGCGCTGGTCCACTCGGCCAGCAGCGCCCCCTCGGGGCCGGTGACCTGCCGCTTGACGGTGTACAGGACGGGCCCGCGCGTGGCGAAGAAGCCGCGCAGGTGCTCGGCGACCGCCTCACGGCCCCGGTGCACCTGGTTGCCCGCGTCGTACCAGGTCGCGTCCGGCGCGTACAGCTCGGCGGCGGCGCGGGCGTCCGCCCGCGCGTAGGCGTCGCGCAGCCGCTCGTACACCGACACCGGCTCGTCCGCCGGCGCGGGGTCCGCGGCCTCCGCCGCCTCCGAGGGAGTGGCCACCGCCATCCGACCTCCTGCTCGATTTCGTGCCCGAATCGTCGCGGTGATGATATCGACGGTGCCGGGCTGATCCGCGCCGTCCACGCTACACTGGCGCCGAGAGGACAATCGCGCACAGCGGTCCCGCAAGCCCGACGGCGCCGGAGCCGAGGCTTCCGGCAAGGGCTTCCCGGATCAGCCGGGCCCCCGGACCAGGAACTTCCCCGCTCCAGGAACTTCCCCGATCAAGGAGATCGAAGCATCACCGCACCGGTCGTCAACCCAGACCACAGCTTCGCCGATCTCGGCGCCACGCCGACCACCCTCACCGCGCTCGCCCGGGTCGGCATCGAGCATCCCTTCCCGATCCAGATCCTCTGCCTGCCCCTGGCGCTCTCCGGCGTGGACCTCATCGGCCAGGCGCGGACCGGCACGGGCAAGACGCTCGCCTTCGGCATCCCGATCGTGCAGGAGGTCGACCCGGCCGACCCGACCGTCCAGGCCCTCGTGGTGGTCCCCACGCGCGAGCTGTGCCTCCAGGTCGCCGTCGACATCGAGACCGCCGCCAGGGACACGGGCGTGCGGGTCACCCCGATCGTCGGCGGGCGGCCGATCGGCCCGCAGATCGTGGCGCTCGGCCAGGGCGCGCAGGTCGTGGTCGGGACGCCCGGCCGCCTCCTGGACCACCTGCGGCAGCGCACGCTGGACCTCTCGCGGCTGCAGATCGTCGTGCTCGACGAGGCCGACGAGATGCTCGACCTCGGCTTCCTCCCCGACGTCGAGGCGATCCTGCGGGCCACGCCCGACCACCGCCAGACCATGCTGTTCTCCGCGACGATGCCCAAGGAGGTCGTCGCGCTCGCCCGCCGCTACGGGCGGCAGCCGACGTTCGTCCACGCCGAGCCGGAGGAGCAGCCGCTGGTCCCGGCGACCAGGCAGCACTTCTTCCAGGTCCACCCGCTGGACCGGTTCAAGGTGCTCACGCGGCTGCTGGACACCCCCGACCGCGAGCGCGTCGCGGTGTTCCGCCGGACCAAGCGCGGGGTCGACCGGACCATCCAGGGCCTGCGGGAGCTGGGCTACCGCGCCGGCGCCCTGCACGGCGACATGCCCCAGCAGGTGCGCGAGCGGGTCATGGCCTCCTTCCGCAAGGGCAAGCTCGACGTGCTCGTCTCGACCGACGTCGCCGCCCGCGGCCTGGACATCGCGGGGCTGTCGCACGTGATCAACTACGACACGCCCGAGGACGACAAGGCGTACGTGCACCGGATCGGCCGGACCGGGCGGGCGGGCGCGGCGGGCGTGGCGGTCACGTTCGTGGCCTGGAACGAGCGGGAGACCGCCGACCTGATCCGCCGCCGGCTGGACCTGACCGACCTGCCGCTCGAGGAGGTCTACTCGACCAGCCCGCGGCTGGTGGAGCTGTTCGACCTGCCGAGCGTGGAGGCGGCCGCCGCCGCCCGCAACGTGCGGCGCGGCGCCGCGCCGCGTCCCGCGGGCGAGGCGCCCTCGAAGCAGGCACGGCGACGCCAGGCGCGCAAGACCGTCCGTCGGCGGCGGCGGCGCGAGTCCTCGCAGGCCGCCGAGGTCGCCGCGGCCTCCGGCAGGGAGGCCGCGGCGACGGTCTGACCTGCGCCGCCGAGCCGTCAGCCGTCGTGGCCGGCCCGGCCGATGATCCGCCGCAGGCTGGAGCGGCGCCACGGCGCGGTCCTCGGCCGCCCGGCGAACAGCTCGGCCATCGCCGCGGTCAGCCCCGGCTGCGTCCAGCGCTCGCCGGCGTCCCTGGCGTCGACCACCCGCCAGCCCTCCCACAGCTCCAGCAGGCCGCCGGTGATCCCGAGGACCTGCCCGCTGACCTCCGAGGCGGCGTCGGAGAGCAGCCACACCACGACCGGTGCGACGTTGGCCGGGTCCAGGGGGTCGAACCGCCCGGGGAAGCGCAGGCCGCCGAACGCGCCCTGCGTCATCGCGGTGCGGGCGCCCGGGGCGATCGCGTTCACGCGGATCCGCGACCGGGCCAGCTCCAGCGCGGCGATCGTGGTGAAGGCGGCCGCGCCGGCCTTGGCCGCGCCGTAGTTGGCCTGGCCGGTGTTGCCGAGCAGCCCCGAGGTCGAGGTCGTGTTGACGACCGCGCCCGGCCGCCCCGCCTCGCGCCACCACCTGGCCGCCTGGCGCGTCATGCACCACACGCCGCGCAGGTTGACCCGGATCACCAGGTCGAACTCGTCGGGCCCGAGGTTGAACAGCATCCGGTCGCGCACCACGCCGGCGTTGTTGACCAGCCCGTCCAGCCCGCCGAACCGGTCCGCCGCCATGGCCACGAGCGCCTGCGCCTGGTCGAGGTCGGTCACGTCCAGGCTGGCGGCGGCGGCGCGGCCGCCGGCCGCCCGGACCGCGGCGGCGGTCTCCTCGGCGCCGGCGAGGTCGTCGGCCACGACCGCGGCGCCCTCGCGGGCGCACGCCAGCGCCTCCTCGCGGCCGATCCCCTGCCCGGCCCCGGTCACGATCACGACCCTGCCGTCGAGCGCGCCCATGTCCCCCCGTCAAGCGAGGTCGAAGCTGAGATCCGCCATCATGCCAGCGTCGGCGACCCCGCCGTCGTCGCCGGGCGGGGTCCCCGAGCCGTCCGTCCCGCTGCCGAGGTCGCGGGCCTGGGCCGGGTCGCCGGCGGCGTCGACCCGGGTGGCGTCCGGCGTGGCCGCCGGGGCGCCGGCGGCGGCCTGCTCCTGCGCCGGCGGGTCGGCGCGGCCGGCGGGTCCCTGGGGCACCAGCTCGCCCAGCAGGGTCGGGCCTGGTGTGGGCTCCCGTGGCGGGGCGGGAACGGCGGCCTGTGTGACCTCGGCGGCCGCGCCGGAGGCGGGCGGCGGCGCCACCACGGCCGGCTCCGGAGGGAGGGACGCCCTCTCGGCGCCGGCCTGCTGCACCGGTGCGGGAGGCGTCCCGGGTGACTCCTGCAGCCGGGTCTGCTGCTCGGGCAGGACCGAGGGGACCGCCGGCGGGATCTGCATCGGGGTGGGCTCGCTCGGCTCCTCCGTGCCTTCGGACGAGCCGGCGGGCGCCTCGCGCATCTCCAGGTACCTCCGGATCCCCCTGGCCTCCTCGACCATCGACCGGCGCTCCCTGCCGATCTCGTACCGCTGGGTCCGGTGCTCGGGGGCATCGGGGTCGCCCAGCTCGGCGAGCCGCGCGGTGTTGGCGTCGAGGGCTTGGTTCAGGGCCTCGACCCGGTAGCGCAGCACCTCCTTGCTGCTGCCGAGCAGGGTGTGCGAGAAGGGCATGTCCTGCCTGATCGTGTCGTACGCCTTCTGGAGCGCCTGCTCCTCACCGGCGAGCAGGTCGAGCTGCCGCTGCTTGTCCGCGGTGTCGGGGACGCCGAGCTCGGAGATCTCCTGCCGGGTGCTCTCGAGCCTCGCCCACAGGGCCGCGGCCCGGTAGTCGAGGTTCCGCAGCAGGTTCTGCTGGCTCAGCTGCATCACGAACTCGTCCCAGGTGCTCTCCGGAGACTGCCGCTGCGCGAAGAGCTTGTTGAGCTGTGCTTCGGCCTGCGCGAACTCCGCGCGCAGGGATGCGGCCTGGAGCTGGAGCTCCTCCCGCCGCAGGTCGCCGAGGGCGGGCGGGAACGGCGTCAGCTTCCTGGCGGCGACGTATTCGGCCCTGAGCTCGCTCTCGCGGTTGCGCAGGACGTCCCAGTCCGACGCCTGCTGCCCGGGCTCCCCCCACGCCAGGGTGAGCCTCGTGCGGTGGTACGCCACGCTGTCCAGCGCGTCGAGCAGGCGGACGGCCGGCGCGTCCAGGTCCTGCGGGGTCCGCTCGCCGGTGGGCGGGCGCGGTCCCGCGGCGTCCGCGTTCAGGGCCGGCCGGTCGGCCGCCAGCGCGTCCTGGACCCGGGCCTTGGCCATGCCGCCGCCGGGGAGGCCGACGTCGCCGCTGGCGAAGTCGATGAAGCCGCCGCTGCGGATCCTGGTCCCGCGTGGCAGGTAGACGGTCCCGTTCTCGAGGTCGATCTCGGTGTCGTCGGGCCGGAGGAGCTGGCCCTGGGCGTTCAGGTGCAGGCCGCCCCAGAACCACCACTCGTTGCCGATCAGCCTGGTGCCGTCGACGAACGAGCGGGTCCTGCCGTCGGCCGACAGGTAGCTGCCGTCCTTCAGCACCTCCCCCTCGACCTCGCCGCCGGGACCGATCGTGAGGATCCTGCCGTCGCGGGTGATCGCCGTGCTCGTGTCGGGCAGCCACCGGGCCCATTTGGCGTTCCGGGGGTAGTCGACGATGCCGTTCGCGTACTTCCTGGAGCCGTCGACGTGATAGGTCACGGGATCGCCCTGCGTGGCCAGCTCGACCTTGTCGTCCCGGGTGATCCGGCTGCCGTCGTAGGTCTCCCGGACGCCGCCGCGGCGGAGCTTGACCTGGCCCCAGGGGACCACGAGCCGGCCGTCGACGTCCCGCTGTGGCAGCGCCGCCCCGGACGGGAAATGCATGGTCGGCCAGGCCGACGACCCGAACCCCTCGATGGAGACGCTCGGCGAGAGGTCCAGGTACGTCAGCGATTCCGGATCGGTCCACAGCGACCAGAGACGGACCGGGACGATCCGGGCCGCACCGGCCTCCGGCGCCCGCCCGTTGGTGGCCGGACCGCCGGCGCCGCCCGTCCCGGCCTCGCCGGGCGGGTCGGCGGCCGTGAGCGGTTCCGGGCGCCGTACCGCGTGCTCCCAGTGCGGGCCTTCGACGGCGGGCTGGTTCCGCGAGGGCGCCCGGGGCGGCGGAGGCCAGGACGCGCCCGCGGCGCCGGCCCGGGCCGTCCGTGGCGGCCGGCCGGGGATCGCTTCGAGCAGCCTGCCGGCCTGCGCGTACGCCGGCGAGCGGGTGAGCGGGCCGGCGGCGGGTGCGGTGTACCGGGCGGTGGCGGACTCCACCGGACCCGGACCCGCAGCGGGCGGCTGCTCACGGGCGCCGGCGACGCTGTGACCGACCAGCGCGACGGCGAGGAGCGCCATGCCGAGCAGCGCCACCGCGGTCAGCAGCCGGACCGTCCTGGCCAGGGCGGCGGCGCCGGTGGGCGGGGCGGGAGCGCGGCCGGTGATGCGTGGAACGGCCCCGCTCATCGGTGCTCCTCTCGCCCCGCTCGCCGCGCTTGCCAGGTTCGTCCGGGGTGGCCGCTGGACGTGTCGAGGTGGCGCGGGCGGGACCGGGCGCCGCTCCGAGCACGGCGCTGCGCCTGGCGGGTGAAGGGGGCGCATGACACAGCGAACGACGGTAGCTCCAGGTGGTCACGGCGGGACAACACGTGGATCACGCCTGCGGCTCGGTTTCGCTGGCATGCCGGAGCGCCATGAGGGTCGGGGTCCTGAGCGACACGCACGCGCTGCGCCGCCGAGTCGGACGTTCCACCCACTGGGGACGCGGATAACGAACCGGGCACGGTGCGGTCACACCGCAGGCACGGGCGATACGGTCGCGGCGGCGAAGGTCGGCCGAGCCGCTCTCCCCCAACTGCCCGCCACCGGTCCCTACACATCGAGGTGACCGTTGCCGCCGAGCCCCACGCGACCGGCCCGTCCCGTGGCTGCCCGCCCGAGCCGACCCGCCGAGGACCTCCCTCGGGCAGCTCCGACGCGGAGCCGGCGCGGCCGTCGAGGCACGCAGTCCCGCTCGACCCGGACGGCGCTCGTGACGCCAGCAAGGTCATGCCCGACCAGCGGTACGACCGACCGCCCGAGAGGGTGGCTCAGGCGGCGGCTGCTTCTGACGGTGGCCCTGTCCGTGATCCTCCCTGGCGGCATCGGCCTGGCGGTCGCGAACCTGCCGACGGCCCGGGCCTACGACACCGACCTCGCCGACCCCACCCAGACGCTCGACAGCCAGTCCGGCGTCAGCGACGACCAGTCCGGCGTCAGCGACCTGGACGGCGGGTCCGACGGCACCCCCGTCGTCGAGGCCGAGGCGGGGAGCCCCCTCGCCGACCTTCAGCGGGTTTCCGGTGGCGCCGAGGAGGGCTCGGCCGGCGTCGGCGACGTCGGCGGGGATCCGACCGGCGACGTGCCGAACCTCGCACCACCCGGCCGGCAGCTTCTCGCCGCAGCCGAGGAGCAGGAGCCCCCGGCTGCCGACGACGACCTGCTGCACCAGACGCCCACCGGCCACGCCCGGGGAGATGAGGCCGGCACCCGGCCGCCCGTCCTCGTCGCCGAGGCGGTAGCAGAGAATGTCGCCACCGATGCGCTGGGCGCCGCGATCGGCGCTCCGCCTACCGCCGTGGCGCGCACACCCGAGGCTCGGTACCCCACCGCCGGGCTCCACACCGCTGAGCCCGAGCTCTTCGCGGCCATCACCGGGCTGGACGAGACGAAGGCTTCGGCCGCGGTCACCGCCGCTGCGGAGCTGGCCGGCACGCTTCAGGAGCCCGTCGACCAAGCCGCCACGGACGCGCGGAGCGCCAACGACCACGTGGTCGCCTACCATTCTCGAAGTCCCGCCGCCCAGTCCGCCGCCCACGCGGCGAAGTTCGGCAGCGACGCCGTCTTCACGCTGCGCGACTCCGCTGCGGCGTTCGCCGGTGCCGTCGCTCTGGGATTCGACGCCCAGGTGGCCAAGGATCTCACCCCGCAGTCCGCGCTGGCCGCGGCGGCCGCGACCACGGCGATCACCAATGCGACGGTGCTGCTCAGCCAGGGCAGGCTGCAGGAGGCCGACGACCTGGCCGCCGATGCCGCAGCCGGGTTCGCCGAGGCCACCAGGCTCGCCGCCGAGGCGACCAGCTCCGCCCGGGGGAGGCAGGCCGAGCACACCCGCGGGTTCCACGCGACCGTGATCGACGGTGCCGCGGCGGCCAGGGATGCGGCCGAGTTCCTGGAGAACGCGACCGCCGCCGCCGCCCGAGCGGCCCCTGGCAACCCGAGCGCTCAGCGTGCGGTGCTGGAGGCCCGGGCTTCGGCGGAGCTGGCGAGGGCCAACCTCCCTGCGCGGCACCAGCGGTAGGACGCCGGGGCGGCTGGTCAGCTCAGGGCCTTCTCCAGCAGGATGCGCGTCCCGGCGGCGCCGTCGTGGACGACCACGCGGTCCATCAGGGCGTCCATGACGCAGCGGCCGCGGGCCGGCCCGGCCGCCGGGTGCGCCCGCATCGCCGCGCGCCGCTCGCAGGAGCCCTGGGCCATGGCGGCCTCGGGCTCGGCCTGCGCCGCCGGATGGGCGCGGGCGCCCATCGCGACCTGGACCCGCGTGGCGCGCTCCTGCAGGGAGAACCGGAACGACGCACGCGCGCCGTCTGCCGCCGCCCCGCCGGGTCCGGCCAGCGTCCAGGAGATGACCAGCATCCGCCCGAGCCGGTCGTGGCCGGCGCCGGCGACCGCGTTGCCGATGGCCTCGGTGACCGCGATCACGAGCCCGTCCACCAGCGCCGCGTCGACCTCCCAGCGGGTGAGGTCGCGGACGAGCAACCGCCGGACGACGGTCGCCGCGTCGCTGCGGCACGGGGCGAGGACATGGGACGTCCGACTCGCAACGCCTGCCTGCCAGCGTTCCAAGCGGTCACCTCCTGGGGGCGGGGGAGATCGCACATCTACGTCGTATTGCGTAGGCAACTGTCTACAACGTGACGGGGTGTTTCGTCCAGTCGTTTTTGGGTGAGTTGAGATGACTCTCCGTGACTCGTCTCGACGGTTCCTCCGATCGGGCTCCCGATTCGCAACGCCTGAACTGCGCGAACGCGTTCTGTGACCGGGTTGTCCATTAAAGCCCGCTCAGCCTACTCAGACCGCCGTTGCCAAGGCAATGCGCTCTGTCCCGAAGCGTCCGGCTCCATCCCTTCGGTCCCTTCGGTCTGATAGCTTTGCCCGCTGTCTGCGGCGGCGCGGAAGAAAGGGACTTGCCGTGGCGAAGTACCTCATGCTCAGCACGGACAACAGTCAGCGCTGGCGGCTCCCCGACGAAGTCACGGTCGAGCACGTCCAGGCGGTGCTCTCCTACGCGGTCGGCGAGAAGAACGGCGCCACCGTCCCGGTGGTCGTCACCGACGGCTTCGGGCGCCGGGCGGAGGCGCGCCTGATCTTGAACGGCGCGGCCCTGATCGCCGCGGCCGTCGTCGAAGTGCCCGACGGCGCCGACGGCAACGGGGCGGCCCCCGCTCCGCTGTGAAGAGCCGCACAGCCGGAAGCTGACGCCCCGCTGCCGGGTGGGAGCGCGGACTGGCTCGGCTACCGCTGGCTCGCCGTCGGCGAGGCGGCGAGCAGCGCGGCCACCGTCGCCTCCGACGTCCGGCAGACGCCCAGGCGGTAGCCGCTGCGCGCGCCGTGGTCGTCCGACCCTCCGGTCGTGAGGACCTCGAGCTCCGCAGCGAGCGCCCGCCAGTGGGCACGGTCAGGTCCGGGCTGGTCCGGGTGGTCGGCCTCCAGCGCGGCGAGGCCGGCCGCCACCATCTCGCGGATCACCGCCTCCGGGACCGAGCGGTTCCCGGCGTGCCTGGAGGGATGGGCGAGGATCGCCACGCCCCCGGCGCCGCGGATCAGCTCCACCGCCCGCACCGGTGAGACCGACTGCTTCGGCACGTAGGCGCGCCCGCCGGCGCCGATCCAGTCGGGACCGAACGCCTCCTGGACGGAGGGGACGACACCGGCCTCGACCATCGCCTGCGCGATGTGCGGCCGCCCGACCGACTCGCCGGCCGCCAGCGCCCGCACCTGCTCGAAGGTCACCTCGGCGCCCAGCGCCCGCAGCCGGTCGACCGTCCGGCGCGCGCGGACGAGCCGCTCGCCGCGGACCGCCGCGCGGGCCGCGGCGAAGCGGGCCTCGCCGGGATCGAACCCCACGCCGAGCACGTGGACGGCGTTGCCCTGGTGCCCCGCGGAGAACTCGCAGCCGGTGAGCACCACCACCCCGTGCTCCCGTGCCACCGCGCGGGCCGCGGCGACCCCCGCGGTGGTGTCGTGGTCGGTGAGGGCGATGCCGCCGAGCTGCCGCTCGACCGCCAGCCGCGCGACCGCCTCGGGCTCCAGCGTCCCGTCCGAGCAGGTCGAGTGGGTGTGCAGGTCGTAGCCGGCCATGCGGGGAACGGTAGCAGCCGGACTGTTACCCAGGGGTGACCTGCGGCGCTGGAGTCGGGGGCCCCCGATGGGATACCACTGGTCCGGCGACCACCGTGCTCGACCGACATCTCGTTCGGTAGGTCGCTGTGGCGGTGCCTTCCCGGCGCGTCCCGAGCACGAACGCGCCCTGCGACCGGACGGGGAGAGGATCTGGTGTTGCTCGTCATGCTGGCCGTGGCGGTCCTGTTCGCCCCGGCGCTGCTGGGGTTCGTGCTGCTGGCGTCCAGCCTGGAGGTCTGGGTCCTGCGCGAGCCGCTGGCGGCCCGCCGCAGGGCGGCCGCGGCGGAGGCGACGGGCGCCGACGGGGGCGACCAGCTCGCCTGACCGCTCCCCTGACCGCAGGCCGGGGCGCAAGGAGGCACCGCAGATGGCAGGCGCGCAGGGCGTCCGGACCGCTCCCACCCCCGTCCACGGGGCCGAGCGGGTGCTGTCACGCGACGCGCTCGACGTCGTCGCCGGGCTGCACCGCCGCTTCGACGCGCGCCGCCGCGAGCTGCTCGCCGCCCGCGCCCGCCGCCAGGCGGAGCTGGACGCGGGCGCGCTGCCCGGCTTCCTGCCGGACACCCGCGCGGTGCGCGAGGGCGACTGGAGGGTCCCGCCCGCCCCGCCCGACCTCGCCGACCGGCGCGTGGAGATCACCGGGCCCACCGAGCGCAAGATGCTCATCAACGCGCTCAACTCGGGCGCCCGCGTCCACATGGCCGACTTCGAGGACGCCAACTCCCCCACCTGGGACAACATGGTGGGCGGACAGGCGAACCTGATCGAGGCGATCGAGGGGACCATCGCCTGGACCGGCCCCGACGGCCGCGGGTACGCGCTCGACGAGCGCGTGGCCGTGCTCACCGTCCGCCCGCGCGGCTGGCACCTGCACGAGAAGCACGTGCTGGTCGACGGGGAACCGGTGTCGGCGAGCCTGTTCGACTTCGGGCTGTGCCTGTTCCACAACGCCCGCGGGCTGCTCGACCGGGGCAGCGGGCCGTACTTCTACCTGCCCAAGCTCGAGAGCCACCTCGAGGCGCGCCTGTGGAACGACGTGTTCGTCGCCGCCCAGGAGGCGCTCGGTCTCCCTGCCGGAATGATCCGGGTGACCGTGCTGATCGAGACGATCATGGCCGCCTTCGAGATGGACGAGATCCTGTACGAGCTGCGCGACCACGCCACCGGGCTGAACGCGGGCCGCTGGGACTACCTGTTCTCGGTGATCAAGCGGTTCCGCACACGGCCGGACTTCGTCCTGCCCGACCGCAACTCGGTGACGATGACCGCGCCGTCCATGCGCGCGTACACCGAGCTGCTGGTGCGCACCTGCCACCGCCGCGGCGCGCACGCGATCGGGGGGATGGCCGCGTTCGTCCCGAGCCGCCGCCGGCCGGAGATCAACGAGCAGGCGATCCTCAAGGTCCGCGCGGACAAGGAGCGCGAGTCGGGCGACGGCTTCGACGGCACCTGGGTCGCCCACCCGGACCTCGTGCCGGTCGCGACGGAGGTGTTCGACGAGGTCCTCGGCGAGCGGCCCAACCAGCTCGACCGGACCCGCGACGACGTCCAGGTCCGCGCGGCCGACCTGCTCGACGTCGCCGCGACCCCCGGCGAGGCGACCGAGGGGGGGCTGCGCAACGACGTCAACGTCTGCATCCAGTACCTCAGCTCCTGGCTGCGGGGCAACGGGGCGGCGTCGATCCACAACCTCATGGAGGACGCCGCGACCGCGGAGATCGCCCGCTCGCAGGTGTGGCAGTGGGTGCGCCACCGGGTGCGGCTCGCCGACGGGCGCACGGTCACGCCCGAGCTGGTCCGCCAGGCCGTGGACCGCGAGCTGGACGGGATCCGCCGGGAGGTCGGCGACGAGTTCTTCCACGGCCGGGGACGGCCCGACACCTGCCGGGAGCTGTTCGAGCAGGTCGCGCTCGGCGAGCAGTTCCCGGAGTTCCTCACCCTCCCGGCCTACGAGCATCTGGACTGACCGGCACCCGACCCTGGAGCTCCCGCCACATGGTCACGTCCGCGCGTCGCACGCCCGCCGGCCGGCGCGAGCAGTCCGGGACCCCGCCCGCGCGGCGCCTGCGCGGCGTCCCGGCGGCGGACCGGTGAGCCGCCCACCCCGGGACGGCGGCCAGGCGCCCACCCTGGCCGACGGCGCGCGCCGGATCGCGCCGATCGGGATCGCGGCGGCGGGCTTCGGGATCTCGTTCGGGATCCTCGCCGGCAGCGCCGGCATGCCGCTGCCCGCCACGGTCGTCATGTCCGCCACGACCTTCGCCGGGTCGGCGCAGTTCGCCGCCGCGTCGGTGCTCGCCGACGCGGGGCCGGTGGCCGTGGCGATCGTCACCGCCGTGCTGCTGAACCTGCGCTACCTGCCGATCGGCCTGTCGGCCGCGCCCGCGTTCGAGGGCGGGGCACTGCGCCGCCTGGTCGAGGCCCAGCTCGTCGTCGACGAGTCCTGGGCGCTCGCGCACGTCGGCGGCGGGCGCTACGACCGGCGCCTGATCATCGGCGGCGGGCTGGTGCTGTACGCCGCCTGGGTCGGGGGAACCGCGGTCGGAGCGCTCGGCGCGGGCTGGCTCGGCGATCCGGGGCGGCTCGGGCTCGACGCGGCCTTCCCGGCCCTGTTCCTCGCCCTGCTGTGGGGGCAGGGGATCGGCCGCGACCGCCGCGCGCTGGCCGCGGCCCTGCTCGGGCTGGGCCTCGCCCTGGCGCTGGTGCCCTTCACGCCGCCGGGGGTCCCGCTCGCCGCGGCCGCCCTCGCGAGCCTGATCGGCTGGCGGCGGTGAGCGCCGCGTGGCTGGTCGTGGTCTGCGTCGGCGCGGCCACGGTCGCGATCAAGGCCGCGGGCCCCGCGCTGCTCGGCGGACGGCCGCTGCCGCCGCGGCTGGAGCGGATCACCGCCCTGCTCGCGCCCGCCCTGCTGGCCGCGTTCGTGGGGGTGGCGGTGCTGTCCAGCGGGCGGCGGCTGGTCGCCGACGCCCGCCTGGCGGGCGTGGCCGCGGCGCTGGTGGCCCTGCGCCTGCGCGCGCCGGTGCTGGTCGTCATCGCGGTGGCGGCGGCGACCACCGCGGTCGTGCGCGCGCTGGCGTGAGCGGCGGCCGGAGCGCCGCGGCCGCCCGCAGCGCGGCGGGGGCGTCGACCAGGCCCGCGCCGAGCCGCGGGTCGCCGGACCGGTTGACGGCCGTGGCCAGGATCGCCCGGCGCACGGTGGCCTGGTCGTTGCCCTCGGCGACCAGCAGGGCCGCCACCGCCGCCACCATCGGCGCCGCCATCGACGTGCCGTCCAGCCGTGCGTAGCCGCCGGTGCCCCTGGGGAACAGCGTGGTCGGCTCGCGCGGGGTCGTGGACAGCACGCCCACGCCCGGGGCCACCACGGCTCGCTGGTCACCGAAGTTGGAGAACAGCGCCGGCGCGCCCGAGGGACCGGTCGCGCCCACCACGATCACCGGCACGGCCGCGCGGTAGACGCCGCCGGCCCGTCCCTCGTTGCCCGCGGCGGCGACGACGACGGCGCCGTCCTGCGCGACGGCTCGCCGGATCGCGCCGTTGAGCGGGCCGTTGCGGCGAAGGCGGGACGCGAACCCCTCCTCGCCGAGGGACAGGTTGATCACGTCCGCGCCGTGGGCGGCGGCCCAGCCGATCCCGGCGGCGATGGTGCGCTCGTCGCCCGAGCCGTCGGCGCGCAGCACGCGCACCGGCATGATCCGGGCGGCCGGCGCCGCGCCGGCGATGCCGACCGCGTTCGCCGTCGCGGCGGCGGCGATCCCGGCGACGTGGGTGCCGTGGCCGTTGGGGTCCCGGGCGACGGCGTCGCCGTCCACGAGGTCGCGGCCGGGCACCAGCTTGGCGGTCAGGTCGGGATGGTCGGGGTCCACGCCGGTGTCGACGATCGCGATCGTGACGCCGCCGCCCTTCGACACCCGCCAGGCCTCGGGCAGCCGCAGCGCGTCCAGCCCCCACTGCCGGGGGCGCAGCGGATCGCCGTCGCCGCCGAGCTGCAGGAGGGAGACCAGGGGGACGACGCCGATCGTGACGGCCACGAGCAGGGCGAGCGCCAGCTGCACGGCGCGCGCTCCACCGCGGGTGAGGGCGCTGCGCATCGTGGGCTCCTTGGCAGGACCGCGGGGCGGGACCGCCGCCGGTCGCCCCGCGGCACGGGCGGGCTCCAGAGCCTCCCGCGGGCGCCTGTGGGTTGTGTGTGAAATCCTTGAGCGCCGCGTCTCGATCCGCCGCGTGGGCGCCCCCGGCCGGGCCACCCCGGCGCGGACCCCGGGCGCCGACGCGCCCCGGGATCCGCAGGGTCCGGCCCGCGTGTACCCTCGCGAGGGCGCCGGCCCGCCGACGGGGGCGGGGGATCGCCGACCGGACCGACCACACCGCGGTGGCCGAGCGAAGGGGACGCGCATGGAACCTGCCGATCTGGCCGGACTGGCACTCGACGCGGCGACCGGTGACGGAGCCGGCTACGCCGACGTGCGCTACGTCGAGGGACGCTCCGAGGCGATCACGGTCCAGGACGAGCGCGTCGAGGACCTGGAGTCCGGCAGCACCCGCGGCGTCGGGGTCCGGGTCCTGGTCGACGGCTGCTGGGGGTTCGCGGCCACGGCCGTGCTGGACGAGGCGAGCCTGGCGGCGACCGGCAAGCTCGCGGTCGAGATCGCGCGCGCGGCCGCGCGGCTGCAGAACGAGCGGGTGCGGCTGGCGCCCGTCGAGCCGGTCGTGGGCACGTGGGCGACGCCGGTCGGGCAGGACCCGTTCGACATGCCGCTGGACGACAAGATCGCGCTGCT
Organism: Actinomycetes bacterium; assembly: GCA_035263405.1. GTDB lineage: Bacteria > Actinomycetota > CALGFH01 > CALGFH01 > CALGFH01 > DATFRI01. The sequence goes on from DATFRI010000088.1 coordinate 24,262, forward strand.
GCTGGCCGCGACCGAGGCGCAGCGCTCGGTTCCCGGCCTGGCGTACGCGCAGGCCTCGCTGGACCTGTTCCGCCGCCGCAGCGTGTTCGTCTCCTCCGAGGGCGCCCGCATCGACCAGACCGTCACCCAGACCGGCGCGGGCATCGAGGCGGTCGCGACCGGCGACGGCGACCTGCAGCGGCGCACCTGGCCCAACTCCTTCCGCGGCCAGTACGAGGGTGGCGGCTGGGAGGCGGTGCTGGCCATGGACCTGGTCGGCAACGGCCCGCGGATCGCCCGGGAGGCGGTCGAGCTGCTGGCCGCGCCCGAGCTGCCCGAGCGGACCACCACGGTGATCCTCGACGGCCAGCAGCTCGCGCTGCAGGTGCACGAGTCGGTCGGCCACGCGCTCGAGCTGGACCGGATCTTCGGCATGGAGGCGGGCTACGCCGGCACCTCCTTCGTCGCGCCCGACCAGCGCGGAAAGCTGCGCTACGGGTCGGAGCTGATGTCGGTGACGGTCGACAGCACGACCCCGCGGGGCATGGGCACGTTCGGCTACGACGACGAGGGCGTCCCCGCGCAACGCACCCCTGCGATCGTCGACGGCGTGCTGGCGGGTTTCCTCACCAGCCGCGAGACCGCCGCGGTGCTCGGCGAGGCCTCCAACGGCACGACGCGCGCCGACGGCTGGGGCAACCTGCCGCTGATCCGCATGACCAACGTCAACCTCGAGCCGCGCCAGGGGCGGCTGGAGGAGCTGATCGCCGACACCGACGACGGCGTGCTGCTCACGACCAACAAGTCCTGGTCGATCGATGACAAGCGGATCAACTTCCAGTTCGCCACCGAGGTCGCCTGGGAGATCCGGCACGGCCGGCTGGGGCGCATGTTCAAGAACCCGACCTACGACGGCCGGACCACCCGGTTCTGGGGCTCCATGGACGCGGTCTGCGGGCCGCAGGACTGGAAGGTGTGGGGCACGCCGAACTGCGGCAAGGGCCAGCCCGGGCAGATCGCGCGCGTCTCCCACGGGGTCGCGCCGGCCCGCTTCCGCAACGTCCACGTGGGGGTGCGCGCATGACCAGGCTCGGCGCCGACCGCATGCTCGAGCTGGCGGAGGCGGCGCTCGCCGTCGACGGGGTGGACGAGGTCGAGGCGCTGCTGCTGCGCGGCTCCGGCGGGCTCACCCGCTTCGCCGGCAACCGGATCCACCAGTCGACCGCGACCGAGGACCTCGAGGTCCGCGTGCGCGCGGTGGTCGACGGCAACCGGGTGGGGGTCGCCTCCACCCACGACGCCTCGCCCACCGGGGCGCGCCAGACGGCCGCGCGCGCCAGGGAGGTCGCCCACGCGATCCCGCCCGACCCGGGCTACCCGGGGATGCCCGGCCCCGCGGCGTACCCGGACGCGGGCCGCTACGACGAGGCGACCGCGGCCACCGCGCCGGCCGAGCGCGCGGAGCTGATCGCGGGCGTGATCGAGCGCCTGCCCGACGGCGTGACCGCGGCCGGGACGCTGGAGACCGGGGAGCTGGAGGTCGCGGTCGCCAACTCCCGGGGCGTCCGCGGGGCGTACGCCACGACCCGGGCCACGTTCTCGATCCTGGCGGACGCGGGCTCGGGCACCGGGTACGCCGAGGCGGTCGAGCCGGCGCTCGCCGAGCTGCCGGTCGACGCGCTCGGCGGCCGCGCCGCCGAGAAGGCGGTCGCCTCGCGCGACCCGCGGGACCTGCAACCCGGCGCCTACCCGGTGATCCTGGAGCCGGCGGCGGTCGCCACCATGATCGAGTTCCTCGGGTACCTGGGCTTCGGCGCCAAGGCCTACCACGAGGGCCGCAGCTTCCTCACGGGCCGGCTGGGCAGCCAGGTGGCCGACCCGTCGGTGACGATCCTCGACGACGGGCTCGCGCCCGACACCATCGGGGCGCCGTTCGACTTCGAGGGGGTGCCCAAGCAGGTCGTCACCCTGATCGACCGCGGCGTCGCCGCCAACCTGCTGTACGACTGGCGGTCGGCCGAGGAGCACGGGCGGCAGCCGACCGGCCACGGCCTGCCCGCGCCCTCCTCCGAGGGCGCCTACCCGCTCAACCTGACCATGCGGCCCGGCGGCCGGAGCGCCGCCGACCTGGCGGCCGGTCTGGAGCGCGGGCTGCTGGTCACGCGCTTCCACTACACCAACGTCGTGCACCCGATGGAGACCTCGATCACGGGGATGACCCGGGACGGGACCTTCCTGGTCGAGGACGGCAAGATCGTCGGCGGGGTCAAGAACCTGCGCTTCACCCAGTCGATCCTGGGGGCGCTGTCGGCGGTGCGCGGGATCTCGCGCGAGACGGAGCTGATCGGGGAGGGCTCGTTCACCACCGTGCGCTGCCCGACCCTCTCGATCGCGTCGTTCAACTTCTCCAGCGCGACCACCTTCTGACCGGCGGGGCGCGACCCGCGGGCATCGTGACCTGCCGCGGCGGGCAGGGTAGGCTCGTGCCATGGAGGTGGGCGACCAGGCTCAGCTCCCGGGGCCCGGGATCCCGGGCGGTCCGGGACGGCCCGGCCGTCCGGCGCCCCGCCGCCCCGACGACGCCCGGCTGACCCGGGCGGCCGCCGCGGGCGACCGGGCCGCGTTCGCGGCGATCTACGACCGCCACGCCGACCGGCTCCACGACTACTGCCTGTCGCTGCTGCGCAACCGCGCCGAGGCCGCCGACGCCACCCAGGACACCTTCACGCTGGCCGCCGAGCGCCTCGGGCAGCTGCGCGACCCCGCCCGGCTGCGTCCCTGGCTGTACGCGGTCGCGCGCGGCCAGGCGCTTCGACGGCTCCGCGACCGGGCCCGCCTGGACCCGGAGGCGGACACGACCGGCCCGGCCGACCCGGGCCGCGGGCCGCGGGAGGCCGAGCGGGCGGACCTGCGCGTGCTGGTCTGGAACGCGGCCGCCGGGCTGTCCGAGCGCGACCGCTCCGTCCTGGACCTGCACCTGCGGCACGGCCTGGAAGGCTCCGAGCTGGGCGAGGCCATGGGCGTCGGCGCCAACCACGCGTACGTGCTGCTGTCCCGCGTCCGCGACCAGGTGGAGCGGGCGCTGGGGGCGCTCCTGGTCGCCAGGCTCGGGCGCGACGACTGCCCCGACCTGAACCAGCTGCTCGCCGGCTGGGACGGGCGCTTCTCGCCGCTCATCCGCAAGCGGGTCGCCCGGCACGTCGACAGCTGCGACAGCTGCGGCGAGCGCCGCCGCACGGTCGTCAGCCCGACCGCGCTGCTGGCCGGCGTGCCGCTGTTCGCGGCGCCGCCGGAGCTGCGCGAGCGCGTGCTCGCCGGCGTGCGGCTGCCGGGCGAGTCCCCCGCGCGCGGCGGGCGGACCGGGCGCGTCGCGACGCGGGCGCCTGCCGCGCCCGCGCCGCCCGTCCCGGTGCCCCAGGGGCGGCGGGCGGACCGGTCGCGGCAGCGCAGGCGGATGGCGGTGTCGTCGGGGCTGGTCGCGGTCGTCGCCGCGCTCATCGGCGCCGGGATCTCCTACAGCTCGCAGGACGCCGAGCCCCGCCCGGCCGCCGCGCCCCCCGCGGCCGCGCCCTTCACCAGCCCCACCAGCGCCCCGGGCGCCACCTCGACGGACCCGACCACCAGCACCGCCGGCGCGGCCATCATCCCCTCGACCGCGACGGTCGCCGCCGTCGCCCCGGCGACGGTGTCGACGACGCCGGGCACGCAGACGCCCGCGCCGGCCCTCCTGGCGGTCGCGCCCGCGCAGCTCACGCTCACGCCCCAGGCCCCCTCTGGCGCGATCACGCTGCGCAACACCGGCGGGCGGGACCTCTCCTGGAGCGCGGCGACCTCACTCGACTCCGTCACGGTCGCGGCGACGGGCGGGACCCTCGGTCCCGGCGAGGCCACGACCGCGACCGTGACCGCCCAGCAGCGCCTGTTCGCGCGGAAGGTCCCGACCAGGGCGACGGTGACGGTCAGCTCCGACGCGGGCAGCTCGTCGGTGGCGGTCACGGTCGCCGTGGACCAGGGCACGACGACCACCACGACCAGCACGACCACCACCACGCTCGCCACCCCGGGGTCGACCACGAGCACCTCGACCGTGGGCAGCCGCAGCGGCTCTTGAGCTGACCGCGGGACCGCCCGAGCGGGCCCGGGGACGATCCGGGCCGTGACCTGATCGCCGGCGGCGGGCGGGGCGCGGCCGGCACGATGGAGCCGTCCCGCTGCAGCCCGGACCGACCAGGAGCCAGCCCGTGCCCGAGCCAGGAGCGCCGGCCGTCGCGGTGGGGGTCGTCGCCCGCGACGCCGACGGCCGCCTGCTGCTGGTCCGCCGCGGCCACGAGCCCGCCCGGGGGACGTGGTCGCTGCCGGGCGGGCGGGTCGAGGCCGGCGAGACGCTGGCAGGGGCGGCCGCCCGCGAGCTTGCCGAGGAGGCCGGCGTGCGGGCGCGGATCGGCGGGGTCGCCGGTGTCGCCGAGCGGATCGGCGAGGGCTACCACTACGTGATCGTCGACCTCTGGGCCGAGCTGGACGACCCGGCCGCGGCGCGTGCCGGCGACGACGCCGACGAGGTGCGGCTGGTCCCGCTCCGGCTGCTGCCCGGCCTGCGGCTCAGCCCCGGGCTGGCGGGCTTCCTGGCGGGCATCGGCTGCTGGCCGGCGGGCGTCGCCGTCCCCGGTGAGCCCGCCGGGCCGCCGCCCGGCACGCCGGGCGCGGGTCCCCCGCCGCCCGGCCGGCTACCCTGACAGGCATGCCGGAGCTGCCAGAGGTCGAGTCGGTCCGCCGCCAGCTCGCGCCCGGCCTGAGCGGGCGGCGGATCGCGGCGGTGTGGCACCACACCCAGCCGCGCTACCTGGACCTGCACCTCGCCGCCGGGCGGACGGTGCTGTCCGTGGGGCGGCGCGGCAAGTTCCTGCTCTGCCCGCTCGACACGCAGCTGGAGCTGGTGCTGCACCTGGGCATGACCGGGACGCTGCGGTTCGCCCCGCTCGACGCCGCCGCGGCGCCCGGCCCGGACCCGCTCGACCCGCACGTGCACGCACGCCTGGCCCTGGACGACGCGCGGGAGCTGGTGTTCCGGGACGTGCGGCAGTTCGGGCGGCTCGCGGTGGTGCGCGCGGGCGACTACGCCCGCATCCCGACCCTCGCCCAGCTCGGGCCCGAGCCGCTGTCGGACGCGTTCGACCCCGGGCGCTTCGCCCGCCAGCTCGCCGCCACGCGCGCGCCGGTCAAGCCGTGGCTGCTGACCCAGCGGCCGGTCGCCGGGGTGGGCAACATCTACGCCGACGAGGCGCTGTGGCTCGCGCGCGTCCACCCGGCGTCGCGGCGGGTCGGCCCCCGGCGCGCCCGCGCGCTGCACGCCGCGATCCGCCGGGTGCTCGCCGACGCGATCGAGCGCGAGGGCACGACCTTCCGCGACTACCGGATGGTCAACGGGGCCAGCGGCCGCAACGCCTCCCACCTGGTCGCCTACGGCCAGGCCGGGCGCCCCTGCCCGCGCTGCCGGACCCCGCTGCGGAAGGTCTGGCTGGGCGGGCGGGGCACCACGTTCTGCCCGGCCTGCCAGCGCCGCTGACGACCGCGGGTGCCCGCGGGGCCGCCCGCCGCCGGGCGGGCGGCCGCCTCCTGCGGGATCCTCGCGGGCAGGCGCACGGCCGCGCGGTCGCGGCGGCACGCCATGACGGCGCCGCTACTGGACCGTCAGGGTCCCGCGCATGCGCTGCGGGTGGTACTCGCAGAAGAACTCGTAGCTCCCGGCGGCCGGGGCGGTGAACGTGGCGCTGGCGTCCTCGCCGGCCTCCACGTCCTGGTTGACCTTGGCGTCCTTGATGGTGATGTTGTGCTCGACCTGGTCCTGGTTGGTCAGCTCGATCTTCACCTGCTGACCGGCGGTGGCGGTGAGCGTGTTCGGCTGGAAGGCGAAGTTGGCGATGTTCACCTTCAGCTCCCCCGACCCGGACCCGCCCGAGGGGCTCGGGCTGGGCGCGGGGCTCGCGGTGGCCGGCGCCGCCGTACCCGCGGAACCGGAGCCGGAATCGTCCGAGCTGCAGCCCGCGAGCAGCACCAGCGCGCCGACGGCGGCGAGGCTCAGCATGGTCGTCATGGGTCGTCGCATCCGGGAATCTCCTTCGGGGGTGGGCGGCTGGTCGCCGCCCCGATGCACCCAGAACCCGGCCGCCGGCCCTACGATTCCCGCTGGATGCGGTCGAGCGCCGACTGGAACGTGCGCCCGTCCAGGTTGCCGACGACGCAGTACACCCAGCCGTCCGCGTCCCACCACGCGCTCTGGGTCGGCCCCCAGCGGGTGGAGTGCAGCTCCCTGCGGACGGTGCCCGGGTAGCCGCCCTCGATCGTCCTGCGCAGCTGGCCGCGCCAGCGGAAGACGGTCAGCCGCTGCGCCCTGGCGTTGCGGTAGTCCACCGCGCTGGCCGCCTTGCCCCCGAGCGTCAGCCCGCCGCGCGCGGTGGTGCGCAGCCCGAGCGGGCGCAGGTCCGGACCGCCGGCGCCCGTCCGCCGCTCGATCGGGAGGAACCTGGCCTCGTACGCCTGCCAGGCGGCCGAGATCGGGCTGATGGTGGTGGTCGCGGTGGCCGGCCGCGTCGCGGCCGTCGGCGCCGGGGCGCGGTCGGCCCTGAGCCCGGCCAGCGCGACCACCCCGGCCAGCGCCGCGGCGGCCGCGACCACGCCGGCGCGGGTGAGCCGCCGCCGCCGGCGGCGGCCCTGCTCGGCGGCGAGCACGGCGCGGACCGACCGGTGCGCGTCCACGGGGGCGGGGACGGCGGATCCGCGCAGCGCGTTCACCAGCTGCAGGTCCCGCAGGACCAGGTTGTTGCAGCGGCTGCAGCCGTGCAGGTGCTCCCGGGCGGCGGCCGCCTGGTCGCCGGGCAGCTCGCCGAGGGCGAAGGCGGTCAGGTGCTCGCCGAACTCCTCACACGTCATCGGCGTCCACCTGCCCGAGGTCGGGGATCAGCAGCCGCCGCAGGCGACCGCGGGCGCGGTGCAGGCGGCTGAGCACCGTGCCCCGGGGCGTGCCCATCACCTCGGCCGCCTCGGCGCAGCTCAGCCCGTGGATGTCGACGAGCGTGACCGCCATGCGGAACCCGTCGGGCAGGCGCGCGATCGCGCGGTGGAGCGCCTCGTGGTCCAGCAGCCGCAGCGCCCGGTCCTCAGGACCCGGCTCGCCCGCGACCAGCTCGTCGAGCGGGTCCGGGCCGCCGTCGACCGGCCTGGCCTCCGGCAGGCGCCGCCGCTGCCGGTAGTCGTTGCAGAAGAGGTTGTAGGCGATCCGCAGCAGCCACGCCCGGCAGTTGGAGCCCGGGGTGAACGAGCCGAAGGAACGGAACGCCCGCAAGAAGGTCTCCTGGGTGAGATCCTGCGCCGCCACCGGGTCGCCGGTGAGCCGCAGGAGGCTGTCGTAGACGACGTCGAGGAACGGCAGGGCCGTGGCCTCGAAGCGGTGTGTGGTCGACTCGCCGATCACGCGCCCCTCGTCTGGTTCGGGCCCGGCGGCACGAGCCCGGTCGACTGTTCAACCCCGCGGGCCGGGGCGTGAATCCCGCCGCCGTCCCGCGCGCGCCGACGCGTGCGACAGCCGGTCGAATCGCCCGTACGAGATTGGACAGGACCGGCTGGTCCAGTGTAGAACCACATCGTCCAGTGCGGCTCCCCCCAGCCGTTCATGGCCCACATCCCCCAAATACGCCTCGCGACGGTCGCGCTCCTCCCCCGCTTCACGGAGCCTGCCGGCGCCGTATGGCTCGAAAGGAGCCTCCCGTGGTGCGGAGACTTACGCTGGCGGCATTCGTCGCCCTCAGCGCGGTTCTGCTGGCCGCTCCGATCGCGTTCGCCCAGACCACTGGGAACGGCCAGACCGGCATGGGTAACGGGCAGGAGTACGGACAGGACGCCGGTGCCAAGCAGCAGATGAACGCCAAGGAAGCGGGCAAGGAAGCGTACAACAAGCAGGGAGAGGGCAAGGAGGAGTACGAAGAGTACTACCTCAGCGCCATGCTGAGCGGGAAGAACGAGGTCCCCGGTCCCGGCTCGGGCGAGGCGAGCGGCACCGCGGCGGTCGAGATCAAGGGCGACATGATCTGCGTGAAGCTCAGCTGGAAGGGCCTCGACGCGGACGACCCGGCCACCGCCGCCCACATCCACAAGGGCAAGGCGGGCGTCGCCGGCGGCGTGGTGGTCCCGTTCTTCCAGGGCATGGCGATGAAGTCGCCGTTCAACAAGTGCATCGAGGCCGACAAGGCGCTCGCCGAGGACATCGCCCACGAGCCCGACGAGTATTACGTCAACGTCCACAACAAGGAGTACCCGAACGGCGCGATCCGCGGCCAGCTGGCGAAGGCGGACAAGCAGGCGGTGGCGGGCCTACCGTTCACCGGGAATTCGTCCTCCCGCCTGCTGCTGATCGGCTCGGTGATCACCGCGCTCGGAATGGTCCTGCTGTTCGCGGGCCGGCGGTACGGCATCGTCGGCGGCCGGCATCTGGCCAGCGCGGTCGCGGGCCGGCACGAGGCCTGGCGCGGCGCGGCCGACCACCGCGCGGGCAGGCGATCCAGAACGTTGTAGACTCCGGTCGAAGGCTCCAACTGGTTGACCCCCGCCAGACGCAAACGCCGGAGTGGAGGCCTGAACTCCACTCCGGCGTTTGTCGTGGACGACCAGCGCACCGCGGTTCGAAAATGCTTCCGCGAACTTCGTGAGAATTGAAGGTGTCCGCGATGCCGTCTGACGCACGGTGGATGCCAGCCGTCCGCGCGAGGCGCCGGTGACCCAGACGAGGCCTCCTGACCAGGGCTGGCCCGGACCTGCCCCTCCCCCGCCGCCTGACCACGGGTGGCCACCCGACGACCGGTGGCCGCCGGCGGCCCCCGCTGCGGATCCGGCCCGGGACCCGGGCTGGCCGCTCCCCACCCTCCCCCGGGCCCGCCGGGAGCCGGCGCCGGCGGCCCCCGCCGGGCGGAGGGCGCGAGGGGGCGGGCGGACCGGCCGGCGGCCGGGCGCGGGCCTGCCGCTCGGGCCGCTGCTGGCCGCGGCGGCCGCGATCGCCGCGTGTCTGCTGTCCGCGCCGCGCTGGAGCGTGCGCGGGGTGGCCCAGCTGGCGACCGTCCTCGCCGTCGAGGTGGTGTTCGCCGGCCCGCTCCTGCTGTGGCTGCGGTCCCGGCGCCCGCCCTTCGGGGGCGCGACCGCGCTGCTCGCGGCGACCGGAGCCCTGACCGCCGCGATCAGCTCGCTGCCCGCCGCCGGCGTCCTGGCCGGGGCGCTCGCAGGCGGCCTCGCGGCCGATCTCGCCATCGCCGGCGCGGCGCCGGGGCGGGGCGGCCGCCAGCCCCTGCTGCGCACCGCGCTGGCACTGTCGGCCGCGTGGTGGCTGGTCTTCTTCGTCGCCGTCGCCGCCAGCGGCGGCCGGGCGACCCCCGTCGCCACCTGGCTGGGCACGACCGCCTGGGCCGGCGCGTGCGGTCTCGCCCTCGCCCTGGTCGCGCAGCGGCTCGGCCCGGACGCCGCCGCCCGCCGGCCGGCTGCACGGCGGGCGCCGCCCGCCTCCCCGATCCCCGACCGCACCGACCCACGCCTGCGCCCCGTCGCGGACGCCACCGACCCGTGGCCGCCGCGCGCGGCGGGAGCCGCCTGGCCCGCCGAGCAGGAGGCGGCGCCCGCCGCCGACGAGGAGCAGGCACTCCCGGCGGCGCCCCGCCCGGGTCAGCCGTACCGGCTCGGGAGCGCGGTCAGCGCGGGGCTGGTGCTGGGGATCATGTGGTGGATCCTGATCTCGATGACCCTGCAGCCGCTGCTGCTCCACCAGGGCGCGACCTGGACGGTCCAGGCCGCCGCCGCACGCTTCCCGGACCTCATCGGCAGCCTCCTCGGCGGCGCCGTGATCGCGGTCGGGATCCAGCTGTCGGTGGAGTGGATGCTGGTCAACCGCAAGGCACCCCCCGACCTGACCAGGTACGGGCGGACGGTCACCAGGGTGGTCATCGCCGGTGGCGGTTTCGCGGGGGTCAGCGCCGCCAAGCAGCTCGAGCAGCTCGCCGTCCGCTCCGCGCTGGACGTCACGCTCGTCAGCAGCAGCAACTACCTGCTGTTCACCCCGATGCTCGCCGAGGTGGCCTCCAGGTCGCTCGAAGCCGGCCACATCGGCGCGCCCGTGCGCGCCGCCTGCCCGCGGACCAGGTTCCGGCGCGCCGCGCTGGTGGACGTCGACCCCGAACGGCACCTGGCGCTGGTGCGCGCCAGCGGCTCGGCCAGGGTCGAGGCCCTGCCCTACGACCACCTGGTGCTCGCGCTCGGCGTGGTCCCCGACTACCACGGGCTGCCGGGCGTCAGGGAGCACTCGTTCCCGTTCAAGACCCTGCAGGACGCGACCCGGCTCCACAACCACGTGATCGGGCTGCTCGAGGAGGCCGACGTCGAATCCGATCCCGTGGAGCGCCAGCGGACGCTCACCTTCGTCGTCGCCGGCGGCGGTTTCGCCGGAACCGAGGTGATCGCGAGCATCCACGACCTGGTCCACGAGGTGCTCCACTACTTCCCGAGCATCCGGGTCGAGGACGTGCGCTTCGTGCTGGTCCACTCGCGCGAGCGGATCCTCCCCGAGCTCGGGCCCGAGCTGGCCGACTACTCGATGCGCAAGCTGCGCGGCCGCGGCATCGAGTTCCTGCTGCGGACCAGGGTCGCGGGCGCGACCGGCGCCGAGGTGGCCTTGAGCGACGGCCGGACGATCCCCGCCCGGACGCTCGTCTGGACCGCCAGCGACCGGCCCAACCCGCTCCTCGACGAGCTCCCCTTCGAGCGCAGCCCGCGGGGCACGCTGCTGGTCGACCCGACCCTGCGGGTCAAGGGGCGGCGCGACGTCTGGGCGCTCGGCGACTGCGCCCGCGTCCCCGATCCCCGCTCGGGTGGCAAGCCGCAGCCGGCCACGGCGCAGCACGCCCTCCGGGAGGGCAGCTGCGTCGCCAGGAACATCGCCGCGGTCGTCGCCGGCCGCAGTCCCAAGCCGTTCAGCTTCCGGTCGATCGGGTTCATCGTCTCCCTCGGCCGTCAGACGGCAGCCGCCGAGCTGCGCGGCCTGCGCTTCTCCGGGCTGCCCGCGTGGCTCATCTGGCGAGGCGTCTACCTGAGCAAGCTCCCGAGCGTCGACAAGCGGCTGCGGGTCCTGCTGGACTGGACGATCGGCCTGTTCTTCCCGCGCGACATCGCCCTCACCGGCGTGGACGACCGATCGGGAAAGGGTGAGGCGGCCAGACCGGGCGTCAGGCGGCCCGGTTGAGCCCGCGCGACACGGCCGGGCACGCCGCCGTGACCGGGGCGGTCGCGGGGCTGGTCGGGGGCCTGGCGTTCGGCGCCGCGATGCTGCAGCTCGACGCCCTGCCCAGCATGGGCCTGCTGCTGCTGGCCGGCACGCCCGTGCTCGCGTTCGCCGTGCACATGCTGATCGCGGCGCTCGTCGGCAGCGGCTTCGGCCTGCTGGCGCGCTGGTTTCGCTCGGACCCGGGCGAGACGGTCTCGCTCGGGCTCGCGTACGGCGCGCTGTGGTGGTACCTGGGGCCGCTCACGCTCCTGCCGCTGCTGCTCGCGACCCGCCCGGCGTGGGAGCTGACGGTCGCGCAGCAGCAGTTCCCCGGGCTGCTCGGCCACCTGCTGTACGGGGCGGTCACCGGCCTGGCGCTGAGCGTGCTGCGCCCCCGCGCCAGCAAGGTGAGCCGGCCCGCCCGCGGCAGCCTGCTGCGCGGGATGGCCGCGGGCGTGCTCGGCGTGATCGTGGTCATGCTCACGGTGGGCACCCGCCTCGGTCTCCCCCCCGCGCTCGCCGGGCTGATGCCCGGCCCGGGCCGGCCGGCGCCGCTGCTCGCCGCGGTGCTGCTCGGCCCCCTGATCGGGCTGGGCTACACGCTGCTGTACCGGCGCTCGTCCGGCGGCGCCGGGCTGGCGCTCGTCCGCGGCCAGGTGTACGGGTTCCTGCTGTGGGTCGTGGGCGGGCTGACCGTGATGCCGCTGCTCGAGGGCGAGCCGCTCACCTGGACGGCGGTCGCGGTCCGGGCGGACTTCGTGGCGCTGCCGGGCTTCGTCGTCCTCGGCGTCGCGGTCGCGCTGCTGCACCGGGTCCTCGGCGGGCTCGCCAGCCTGCTCCCCGCCAACCAGACCCCCCAGGAGCCCGCCCGTGTCGGCTCGGGCGGCCTGCCGGCGGCCGCGGGGCTGACCGCGGGCGCCGTCGGCGGCCTGCTGTTCACGATCGCGGCGGCCGGGACCGGCTTCATCGGCGCGGCGGCGAGGCTGGTCGGCTCGGACTCGCCGGCGGCGGGCTTCGCCGTCCACCTGCTCATCTCCATCGTGCTCGGCGTCTCCTACGGCAAGCTGTTCCGGCATCAGAGCCGGACGCTGGGCATCGCGCTCGGGTGGGGGCTGTCGTACGGCTTCTTCTGGTGGGTGGCCGGAGCGCTCACCCTGCAGCCGATGCTGCTGGGCGGCCGCCCGCACTGGACCGCGCCGGCAGCCTCCGCCTCCTTCGCCTTCCTGATCGGCCACCTGGTCTACGGGACCGCCCTGGGTGTCACGTTCTACCTGCTGGAGCGCCGGTTCGGCACGCTCCCGCCGCCGCCGGACCCGGCGCACGAGGCCGGCCCGGCCGCGCTCTCCGACGAGCACGTCCTTGCGGCCGCGCCGCCGCTGCTGGCCGTGATGATCGTGATGATCGTCACCATGCCGATCCTGCTCAGCGGCGCCGCCTGAGCCGCCGGCCGCCCACCGCGCCGGGCGTCCGTTCGATGCCCACAGCCCTGATGCCCGCTGGGCGCCTGCCGATGCCACCAGCAGCCGCCTGTGATGCGATGCCCGCCGCCGATGCCCGCCGCCGGGCTCGCGGCCCTTGCTCCCCCGGGCTCCCCGGCGCGGAGCGGCGTGGAGGGCGACGGGCGGGGAACCGTCCCGATCCTGCCCGGGTTCTCCTGTACACGCCCGGACGGGACACCACGTCCCGGCCTGGACGCCCGAAGGGAAACCCGACCATGCATCGAGGCATCCTCACCCGCGTCGCCATCACCGTGGCCATCACCGCCATGCTGCTGCTCGCCAGCGCCCTCCCGGCGCTCGCCGGGGTCGTCCTGACCGGCGCGGACTGATGCGGTCACCGACCCCAACCACGACCGCGACGCAAGCCGGGGGCGGCACGCAACGGACCGCCCCGGGCCGTTTGGGCCCGGGGCGGTCGGCGTGTTGCGGTCGAGGGTTGGCTAGTGCAAGCCACCGCCTCTCCGGGAGGCGAGGCGTCGCCGTGAGGCCATCAGCAGCAGGCCTCCCGCCGCCAGGACGATCGCAGCGATCGACAGGACCAGGCCCACCGGAAGGCCGGTGAACGGCAGCTTGCCCTGCTCCTGGTCCTTGGCCATCGCTTCCGCCTGCGGCTTGGCGTACGGCGCCGCCTGGACGTCCTGGGCCTGGGCCGGAGCGGCCAGGCCGTTGGCCTTCTCCTCCTCCTTCGCCTTCACCTGGGCGTCCTGACCAGCGGGCGCATTGGCGAGCTGGACATTGACGACCCCGTTCTGGCCGTTCTGGCCGTTCATACCGTTCTGGCCGTTCATACCGTTCTGGCCGTTCTGGCCGTTCTGGCCACCGCCGCCGGCAGCGGCAACGGTCGTGGTGGTCGGTGCGGGCTGCTGGCCACCGCCGCCGGCAGCGGCAACGGTCGTGGTCGTCGGCGCGGGCTGCTGGCCACCGCCACCGGCGGGCGGAGGCGGCTGCTGGCCGCCGGCGTTCTTGTTGGGGTTGAACACCGACTCGGGCGGCAGGTTGATGTTGGCGTCGATCACGACGTCGTTCTCGTCCTTGACCAGCTCGATGCTCTCCTCGACGCCGCGGTTGCCGCAGTCCAGGTTGGTGAAGGTGTTGTTGGTGTAGCGGTCGATCATGAACAGGTAGAGGTCCTTGGCGATCGCCGGGTCAGGTGACGGCTTGGCCGCCAGGAGGTCCTTGTCGAAGATCGTCTTGCCGAGGCCGTTCGGGCCGTAGGCGCCCCGGCAGAAGTCCGCCGCGGAGTCCGGGCCGTCCGGATCGGCCGCCGACTCGGCGGTCGCCTCGGGCTGGTTCACGTTCCTGCGGTACAGGTTCAGCTTCTCCAGGCTGGCGGCGTCGTCACCCTCCACGGTGACGAACGGGCCGTTGGCCGGGACGAACGCGACCGTCAGGCCGGCCGGCGAGGCCTTGACCGCGTCGCGGCTGGCCTCGGCCTGCAGGGCCTCGAGGAACATCGACGTCGCCGCAACCGGGTTGGCCGGGTCCGTGACGTCCATCGTGGTCGGCAGGTCGCAGCCGAGCGCCGGGGAGATTCCCCGGGTGAACAGCCCGTAGTCGCTGCCGTTCTTCAGCACCGCCGCGTTGGCGAACTGGGCCTTGTTGGCCGCGGTGTCCTGCGCGATCTGGCCGTCGACGTTCAGGTAGGTCGTGGTCGTGTTGTCGTCCGGGTCGGCGTCGGCGACGTCGTAGGTCTCGGTCGTCGGGCAGAGCACGCCGTCATCCGCCATCCCGACCGGCGGGACCTGCACCCCGGCCGCGTCCGCGGCGGCGAAGAACTGCTCGGCGTTGCAGAAGATCGGCTGGCCGAACGGCTCGCCGTTGAGGCCGTTGACGCAGGCCTGGGCGCCGTCGCCCACGCCGGTCAGGACGTCGCCCTGGAAGCCGACGTTGATGGCGACCACGGCGTTGGCAGGCAGCTGCGGGGCCTGTGGCGCGGCGAGCGGCTCGTCGCCCGCGTTGACCACGAGCGGACGGTAGACCGTCGTGTTGCCGTTCGCCGGGTCCAGGATGATCGCCTCGACGAACACGCCCTGGTCAGGGTTGGCCTCGTCGCAGGGCGCCTGCAGCTCCCACGGCGTCGCGAGCCCTTCCGCGGAGAGCGGGTTGGCCGGGATCGCGATCTGGCAGTTGTTCTCGACGACCGCCTCTTCTTCCTGCGCTGCCGCCTGCTGCTGCTGCGCGGCGGCATCCGCCGGCGGCTGCTGCTGGCCGTTGTCGGCCGCCGGTGGGCAGCCGGCCGCGGCGAGCTGCTTCTCGATGTCCGCAAGCTCAGCCTCGGCCTCATCCACGTCGCCACCCTGGGCGATCTGCGCCTTCAGCTCCTCCGCCTTCTTCTGCAG
>DATFRI010000089.1:0-12052 GCA_035263405.1 Actinomycetes bacterium
AGCGCCTGACCGGTGGGCGGAGGCTGGGGGATTCGAACCCCCGAGGGAGTTGCCCCCCTACACGCTTTCCAGGCGTGTTCCTTCGGCCGCTCGGACAAGCCTCCGGCCGCAGTGTATCCCGCCGGCGCGGAGGCGGGCCGGTCGGAGGGGCCACTCAGTCGCCATCGGCGGGCGCTCGCGCGACCCGCCGCGCGCCGGCGTACCGCTCGTGGAACGCGGCCGTCTCGGGAAGGTCCGGGTACCGCGCACGGAGCTGCGCGTCCAGCCAGCCCGTACGCCACATGCTGGGGGGTTGCAGGCGGGATGCACGGAGCCTTCGCGGGCGGTCGTCGACGGGGCGGCAAGGCAGGGATTCGAACCCTGGGGACCCTTGCGAGCCCAACGGTTTTCGAGACCGCCCCATTCGTCCACTCTGGCACCTTGCCGTCGCGGAGTATACCGGCGTCGCCTGCGGGGCCGTGCGACCCGTGCCCGGCCTCAGCGCGCACGGCGCGCCTTGAAGAAGCCGCTCAGCAGCGCCGCGGACTCCCCGGCGAGCACACCGCCGCGAACCTCCACGCGGAACGGCAGACGGGGGTCGCGCACCACGTCGAACAGGCTCGTGACGGCACCGGCCTTGCGGTCCTCGGCGCCGAAGACCAGCCGCCCGACGCGCGCCTGGACGAGCGCGCCCGCGCACATCACGCAGGGCTCCAGCGTGACCACCAGCGTGCAGCCGTCCAGGCGCCAGCGGCCGAGCGCCTCGGCGGCGGCCCGCAGCGCGAGCAGCTCGGCGTGGGCGAGCGGGTCGGCGAGCTGCTCGCGGCGGTTGCGGCCCCGGCTCAGCTCCCGGCCCTCCGGGCCGACCACGACCGCCCCGACCGGCACGTCGCCGTGCGCGGGCGCCGCGCCCGCCTCGGCCAGCGCCACGCGCATCCACCGTTCGTCGACAGGCATGTCCTCAGGCATGACGCGCGAAGCCTCGCACAGAAATCGCGCTGCGGAGGCGGCCCGGGTCGCAGGTCCCGGCGGCGTCGTGTTCGCCGCCGCGATCTCCCGGTTCGCCTCGCTGTTCGACGGCCTCGCCCGTTCGTTCCTGTTCGACCCGGACTTCCGCCCCGATCGAGGATCCGCCTGACGTCGGCCGGTCGGCCAGGCGAGCTGCCCGCCCAGCCGACCGAAGCCCTCCCAGCCCCCATATCCGGCGGGATCTGGGAGAATCCGGCGTACAGCTCGGCGTGCGCCCCCAAACGCTGCGAGCGTGCGGCTGGCGGGCCGGCCGGGGCGCTCGAGGCGAAGGAGAGAGCGGCCGTGTCGTCGCAGCCGGACCATGGCGCGCAGGTGCGTCGGCGGGCGCCGCTGGACGCGGCGGCCCGCCCCCCTGGCCGCCGCCCCGGCCGCCGCGGCAGGCTCGCGGCCGTGGCGCTGGTCGTGCTGGTGGCCGGCCTGGCCGTCCTGGCCCAGCACTCCCGGCTCGAACGGAGGCTGCGCAGCGGCGACCTCGTGGTCGTGCCTGCCGGGGAGGCGTGGACCGGGAACCTGTACGCCGCCGCGCGGCTCGTCCGGGTCGAGGGCAGGGTCGACGGCGACCTGGTGGCCGTGGGCGGGGACGTGGACGTCTCGGGCGAGGTCACCGGGGACGTGATGGCCATCGGCGGCACGGTCGAGATCTCGGGGCGGGTCGACGGCGACGCCCGCCTGGTCGGCGGCCGCGTCCTGATCCACGGCTCGGTCGGCGAGGACGTCACCGCGGCCGGTGGGCAGCTGCACGTCGCGACGTCCGCCCGCGTGGGCGACGACCTCGCCTTCGCCAGCGCGCACTCGACCATGGACGGCCAGGTCCTCGGCGACGTCCTCGGCGCCACCGTCCACTACGCGCGCAGCGGCATGATCGCGGGGACCGAGGGGGTCACGACCGGCGGCGAGGAGGCCCATCTCAGCCTGTCCGAGCGCACGCTGCGCGCCGCCGTCCGGCTGGCGAGCATCCTGGGGGTCGCCGCGATCCTGCTCTGGCTGCTGCCCGGCGTGGTGACGGGCTCGGCGGCCGCGCTGCGGCGGCGGCCCCTGACGAGCACCGCCGCCGGCGTGTTCGGCCTCACCGGGGCGGTCATGGTCGCCATGGCGCTGCTGCTGGTCATGGTCCTGGTCGGTATGGGACTGGGGCTGCTCGGCCTGGAGCGTGTGGTGGCCGGG
Organism: Actinomycetes bacterium; assembly: GCA_035263405.1. GTDB lineage: Bacteria > Actinomycetota > CALGFH01 > CALGFH01 > CALGFH01 > DATFRI01. The sequence goes on from DATFRI010000089.1 coordinate 2,173, forward strand.
ATCGTCTTCGCCGGGATCATCGTGCTCGTCGGCAGCGGGTTCCTCCTGTTCCTCGCCAGCGCGTTCGCCGCCTCGGCCGTGACCGGCCTGGCGATCGGCCGCTTCGCGCTGCGCTCGGACACCCAGGAGCGGCTGCCGGCGGCGCTCGCCCTCGGGACGTTCGTCGTCGTGGTGCTCAGCGCGCTTCCCGAGGTCGGCTGCTGGCTCGCCGTCGTGGCCGCGTGCGCCGGCGTCGGGGGGGTGCTGCTCGACCTGGCCAGGCGGCGGTCCGCGCGGCGGGCGGCGGCGCGGTAGCCTCCCGCCGGCCTGGACGGCCGCCGCCCCGTCCCGCCCCGTTCTGGGAGAGGATGCGAGCAGAGGTGACGGATCGACGGGGACGGAGGGAGCACGGATGCTCATCGAGCACCGGGGTCGGCGCCCGCGGGTCGCGCCGAACGCGTACGTGGCGCCGAACGCGGTCGTCTGCGGCGACGTCGTGGTCGGGGCGGAGTGCCGGATCCTGTTCGGCGCCGTCATCGTCGCCGAAGGGGGCCGCGTCGAGCTGGGCGAGCGGGCGATCGTGATGGAGCAGGCGGTCGTGCGCGGGCGCACCGGGCATCCGGCCGCGGTCGGGCGGCACGCGCTGGTCGGCCCGCACGCCCACGTCAACGGCGCGGCGGTCGGGGAGGCGGCGTTCCTGGCGACCGGCGCCTCGGTGTTCCCCGGCGCGCACGTCGGCGCCGGCGCCGAGGTCCGGATCAACGCGGTCGTGCACGTCAACAGCGTCGTCCCCGACGAGGCCACGGTCCCGATCGGCTGGGTCGCCGTGGGAGATCCCGCGCGGATCCTGCCGCCCTCGGACCACGACCGGATCTGGGAGGTCCAGCGGCAGCTCGACTTCGTCGGCACCGTCTACGGGATCCGCCCGGGCTCCCCCCGCGCGGAGATGGCCGAGATCACCCGCCGCTACGCCGAGCTGTTCGGGCACCACCGCGACGACCGCCGCCTGGACTGAGGGCGTCGGGCCACCGCCGGTCGATGGTCGGCGCCCGGTGAAAGGTGTCCCCGTGCCCTTCGCCGGGGACGTCCACCTGTGGTCGGAAGGCGTCACGACAGCTTCGGTCACCAGGTGCATGCGCTCCGGTGCGCTCCGGGACGTTACCCTGTCGCCGGTCGGGTCCCATCTGGCCTGGTTCTGTCCGGACCGCCGCGCGTGCCGGGCCGGGGTCCCGTCCGCCCGGACCGGCGGCGACAGCCAAGGTGCACTGGAGGAGCGATGGAGGAGCGGATCGTCGCGGCCGACCCGGTCGCCGACCCCATTGCCTACCAGCAGGAGCTGCTGGTGATGCTCGGCGACCGGGATCCGGTCGCGGTGCTGGCGGCCACACCGCAGGCCGTCCAGGAGCAGACCGCCGGCCTGCCCGCCGAGCTGCTCGGCAGGCGCCCCGAGCCGGAGGAGTGGTCGATCGTGGAGCTGCTCGGCCACATGTGGGACGCCGAGGTCGTCTACTCGTTCCGGACGCGATCGGTCCTGACCCAGGACGCTCCCGGCCTGCCCGGCTACGACCAGGCGACCTGGGTGCGGCTGCCGCGGCCCCCGTTCACCGAGCTGCTGGCCGCGTTCACGGGCCTGCGCAACGCGAACGTCGCCCTCGCCCGGAGCATCCCCGCAGCGGCCTGGGAGCGCGCCGGCCTCCATCCGCAGCGCGGCATGCTCAGCATCCGCCTGATGACCCGGGAGGTCGCGGGGCACGACCTGGCCCATACGCGCCAGCTCGAGCAGACCGTCGCGGCCGTCCGGCGCTGAGCCCGCCGGGGCCGATACGAGGCTTCCGAACCGCGCAGAGCGGGCATACGACGCCGAGCGATCGCGAGCGACGGGCTCGCCACCGGTTCGAGGAGCGCGTCATGGGGGGTTGGCGGTTCAGGAAGACCAAGACGGCCGGGCCGTTCCGGGCGACGGTGTCCCGGCGCGGGGCAGGGGGGAGCTTCGGCTTCCGCGGCCTGCGGATCACCCGCAGCTCGACCGGGCGCTGGTACGCCACGGTCAGCCTGCCCGGCACCGGCCTGTCCCGCCAGTTCACGCTGGTCGGCGGCCGAGCGCGGGAGCGCGAGTACGAGCGGGAGCGCGAGCGCGAGGCGTGAGCGTCCCCGCTCACCGGGAGGCCCGCATGCCCACCCCCTGCGACCGCTCCCGTCCCGGACGGGCGGCGGGCGCTCAGATGTCCAGCGCCCGGCGCGGCTCGCCGTGCAGGCGGCCGTAGGGGGTTCGGGCGAGCAGGCCGTGGCCGCGCATCGGTGTCCGCGGCCCCAGCATCTCGGGTGAGACGCTGCACTTGGCGGCGATGTCGTAGACCACGAACGGGATGTGGTCCTCCAGGTCCGCGGGGCGGGCGGCGCGCTCGCAGGGGGGTGGCGCGCCCTCCTCGGCGGTGACGCCGCCGTCCCAGGCGAGATGGTGGACGACCTCGCCGCGGCTGGCGAGCGTCCAGGAGCACGCGTCGGACTGCGCGTCGCTGGAGTAGGCGTGTGCCGCGCCGTAGCGGCGGCTGAGCTGCCGGCAGGCGGCGAGGACCTCCCGCCGGCGGGACTCGTCGAACGGCCCGCACCAGGCGCCCACGATCAGCGTCCAGCCGGCCAGCTCGGGGGTGATGAACACGCGCGTCAGCTCCGGGTGGTCGTGCTCGGCGAGCGCCTGCCAGTCCCCCTGCACCGCGTCCAGGCCCATCACGAACGTCGCCGGGCGCGGGTGCGACAGGTCCAGCAGCGCCATGACGCCCGCCTGGTCCGCGCCCGGGACCGCGATCCAGCTCTCCTCGGAGAACCAGGTCGGCCGGTCGCCGCGCAGCCGCAGCCGCACCAGCCGGTCCAGCAGCACCCGGTCGCGCCGGCTGAGCCCCTCGTCCCCCACGACCTCGCGCAGGGCCTCCAGCGCCCGGCGACGGGCGACCCGCGAGCCCCGGCGGCGGGCCAGGTGCAACGGCGCGACCACGGCGGGGCCCATGCGCTTGAGCGCCCACAGCGCACGCTGCTGCACCACCCTGTCCGGATCGCCGAGCAGCGCCACCAACGCCAGCGCCGCGGGCGCGGCCGCCTCCCCCAGGCACTGCAGGGCCTGCGCGGCGTCGGCGCGCACCCTCGGCGACGCGTGCCGCAGGGACTGCTCGTACAGGGGCATCGCATCGACCCCGAAGCCGACGAAGGCCCAGCTCGCGCGGCGCCGGGCCTCGTCGCCGGGAGCGTTGGCGACCGCCTCCCGCACCGCGGCGAACGCGGCCGGGCCGAGCCCGTGCAGCAGGCCGCCCGCGGTCGGCCAGTGGGTCGCGGGGGACTCGTCGAGCAGGACCGCGACCAGCGCGGGGATCGCACCGGGACCGAGCGCCCGCAGCTCGGCGGCCGCGGCGCGGTCGGTCGCCTCGCCGCCGACGGCGGCGAGCCGCGCGACGAGCCGCCCGACCTGCGGGCCGCGGGCCGACCGGTCGGCCGCGGACCCGTCCGGCGAGCTGGCGGCGGGCCGCTGCGGCCGCTCCGGTGAGGCCGGCCAGTCGCCCACCTCGGGCGTGTCGGGCGCGTCTGCGGCTTCGAGCATGAACCCGAGCATACCCGCGCAACGGCTCCAAACCGACCCCGGCGCCGTCAGGCCGACCGGGAGGGGCCCATTGGTCGAACGGCCGCCGGTCGGGGCCGGCGGCCTGCTTCAGGCGCCGCGGACCCGGGCGCTGGGCGGCCGGGCGGGCGCGCGCCCGGCGAGCAGGGGGCGCTCGAACACCGTCCGCAGGACCACGGTGGTCCGCGTGGCGGCGTGGGGGTGGACGCGGCGCAGCCGGGTCAGCGCGGCCGACAACGCCTGCGGGGACTCGACCCGCAGCTTGAGCAGGTAGCAGTCCTCCCCGGCGATCTCGTGCGCCTCCAGCACCGCCGGCTCGGCGGCGAGCGCCGCGTCGATGCGCGCCTTGTCGAGCGCGCCGGGCCCGAGGTTGAGCGCGACGTAGGCGGCCGTGCCGGCCTGGACCGCGACGGGGTCCAGGAGCGCGGTGTAGCCGCGCAGCACGCCGGCCGCCTCCAGCTTGCGCAGCCGGTCCCCCACCGAGGGTCCTGACAGGCCGACCCGGGCGGCGAGCGAGGTGGTGGTCGCGCGGCCGTCGCCCGCGAGCGCCTCGAGCAGCTGCATGTCGATCTCGTCGAGCATCCCGAGCACCACCGTTGTTATCGGATTGAAGGTTGAATCAATCATGGATCTACGGTATCAAGGCAATGATACCTCGTAGCCTCTACCTTCTAGGCCTCGACCTTCCTGGGATCTGCGCAGGCACCGCTCGGCTGGGAGCTGACCGTGAGGGGTTCGATGGCGTCGACCCGGCAGGCGCGCACGGAGCACGGCGAGCATCCGGAGCCTACCGCCCGCGCGGGCGTCCTGGCGGCGGCCGTGGACGGCCGGGGTTGGCTGTTCTGGGCGGCCCTGGGAACCGTCTACATCGTCTGGGGCTCGACCTACCTCGGCATCCGCGTGGTGGTCCAGACCGCGCCGCCGCTGCTCGCCGCCGGGGCCCGCTTCCTGCTCGCCGGGACCCTGCTCGGCGCGGTCCTCGTGGCCCGCCGCGGGCTCCGGGTGCTGCGGGTGCCGCCGGCGCAGCTCGCCACGGCGGCGGTCGTCGGCGTGCTGCTGCTGGTCGGCGGCAACGGGCTGGTCTTCTACGCCGAGCAGCAGGTGCCGTCGGGGCTGGCCGCCCTGATCGTGGCCGCGATCCCGCTGTGGGTGATCGTCCTTCGCCTGGTCGCCCGCGACCGGCCCGCGCCGGCCACCCTGGCAGGGGTCGGCCTGGGGTTCGCCGGCGTCGCCATGCTGCTGCTCCCCGGCGGCCACGCCGAGGGCGCCGCGCCCGCGTACGTCGCCCTGGTCGTGCTCGCGACGCTGCTGTGGGCGATCGGCTCGTTCATCGCCAGCCGGCGGCGCATGCCGGCCAACCCGTTCGTCGCCACGACGGTGGAGATGCTCGCCGGCGGCCTGGTGCTGACCCTGCTGGCCGCGGTCACGGGCGAGCCGGGCCGCCTGGCGGCCGGCTCGGTGTCCACCGCCTCGCTCGTGGCGTTCGCCTACCTGGTGGCCTTCGGCTCCCTGCTCGCGTTCACCGCCTACGCGTGGCTGGTGCAGACGGCGCCGATCTCCAAGGTCGCGACCTACGCCTACGTCAACCCGGTGGTCGCGGTCGCGCTCGGGTCGCTGCTGCTCGCCGAGCCGCTCACACCGCTCATGCTCGCCGGCGGGGCCGTGATCGTCGCGGGCGTGGCGCTGGTGATCACCGCCGACAGCCGCGTCCGCCGCCGCGCCGCCGCCGCGCCCCAGGCCGCCCTGGCAGGGTCCCGCCGGAGCTGAAGCAGCCCGGCCGGACGGCCGGCACGGGCCGCCGTCCCCGGCAGCGGCCGGAAACCGCGGGCCGGCGGCGGCGCCGGGGCGCGACCGCGTGGCAGACTGCGGCGCGAACCAGGGCCGGGCCGCCGACGCCGGCCCGCCGGACACCGGATCGCGCCCGGCCCGCGCGGCCGGGCGCACAGGAGCGGACCTGCGGCGATGGCGAGCGAGCGGATGTGGACGGTCGAGGAGGCCAACGCGGCCCTCCCGAGGGTGCAGGCGTTGCTGGAGCGGATCCGCTCGCTGGCCGTCGAGGCGAGGCGGACGCGCGAAGCGGTCGCCGACCTCGTCGAGGGCAACGGCCACGCCCCGGACGGCGAGGCGGCGACCAGGCTCCAGGCCACCCTGGACGAGCTGACCGGGGACGGCATCGTGCTCCGCGACGTGGACGCGGGCCTGGTCGACTTCCCCGCCCGGCTGCCCGACGGCCGCGAGTACCTGCTCTGCTGGACGCTCGGCGAGCCCGAGGTCGGATGGTGGCACTGGCCGGACACGGGCTTCGCCGGCCGCCGGCCGCTGGCCGACCCGCCCGGATAGGCCCGGTCAGCCCGGCGTGCGACCGGACGCCGTCGCGGGCTCGCGGCCGGGCGGCGGCTCGGGCCCGGCCACGGGCGCCGGCCCGCGGAAGGCGCCGATGAGCAGCCATGCGACGACCGTGGCGACCAGCAGGGCGATCCCGGCCACCCGGTACCCGGCGTGCAGGCCCGTGACGAACGCGTCGCCGATCATCCGGCGGCTGCCCGGGTCCACGGTCTGGAAGCCGCCGGCGGCGCCGCCGGCGCGGGCGCGCACGGCCGGCGGGAGGGCGTCGCGGAAGCGGTTGGCGAAGACCGCGCCGAGCAGCGCGATCCCGACCGAGCCGCCGACCTGGCGGCTGGTGTTGAGGATGCCCGAGGCCAGGCCGGCCTGCGAGCGCGGCAGCCCGGCCACCGCGGCCTCGGTCATGGGGGCGAGGATCAGGCCGAGCCCGGCGCCGAACAGCCCGAAGATCCACCAGATGCTCGTGTAGTCGGTGTCGACCCGCAGGCCGGTCAGCAGCAGCAGGGCGACCCCGGCCATCGCGGTGCCGACGACGATCGGCAGGCCGGCGCCGCGCGCGCCCGCCAGCCGGCCCGCCAGCGGCGCCACGACCACGACCGCGATCGTGGCCGGCAGGCCGAGCAGCCCCGTGTGGAACGCCGAGTAGCCGCGGATCTCCTGGAAGTACAGGGTGTTGAAGAACGTGAACCCGAGCAGGCTGAAGAACGTCAGGAACGCGACCAGGTTGGTGCCCGAGAACGGCGCCGAGCGGAAGAAGCGCAGCTCGATCATGGGCTCGGGCTGGCGGGTCTCGACCACCAGGAAGGCGGCCAGCCCCAGCGCCGAGGCCGTGAACATCGACAGGATCAGCGGCGAGGTCCAGCCCTTGCTGCCGCCTTCGATGAGCGCGTAGACCAGCGACGCGAGCGTGCCGATGGCGAGCAGCTGGCCGGGAACGTCCAGGCGGCGGGGCCGCGGGTTGACCGACTCCTGCACGAAGCGCAGCGTCGCGGCGAACGCGGCCACACCCACGGGCAGGTTGACGAAGAAGACCCAGCGCCAGCCCGGCCCGTCCACCAGCGCCCCGCCGATCAGCGGGCCGGCGGTGAGGCTGAGGCCCGACACGCCCGACCACAGCCCGATCGCCTGGGCCCGCTCGCGCGGGTCGGGGAAGGCGCTGGTGAGCAGCGACAGGCTGGCCGGCAGCAGCGCGGCCCCGCCGACCGCCTGCAGCGCCCGCGAGGCCACCAGCACGCCCAGGTTGGGCGCGAGCCCGCACAGGGCCGAGCCGCCGGTGAAGACCGCCAGCCCGATGAGGAACCAGCGCTTGCGGCCCTGCCGGTCGCTGAGCGACCCGGTGGTGAGCAGCAGGCTGGCGAAGACGAGGGTGTAGGCGTCGATGATCCACTGCAGACCGGAGAGGCTGGCGCCGAGGTGCGTCTGGATCGACGGCAGCGCGTTGTTCACGATCGTGACGTCCAGCAGCACCATGAACAGCCCGAAGCAGCTCAGCGCCAGGGTGAGCAGCTTGGTCCGTCGGTTCTCCTTGAACATGCACCCGCTCCGATCGGTGCGTGCGGCCTGGGGCGGACCCGTGGAGGCGAGCACCCGGGCCCGCTCCGATCGTTCCCCACCGAGGCCGGTCGCACGCCCGGTGGTCGGAGGTCGGAGGATCGTGCATCGGGGATCGTGAAGAGATCGTGAAGCGGAAGACGCCGCCGCGCCAGTCCTGGACACCGGCGGGAACCGCCGGCGCGCCTACGGGAGGAGGGCGAGCGTCAGGACGCACGCGGCCGCGGCGGCCCCGCACCCGGCCGCCGGGGCGAAGCGGATCACCCGGTACAGCAGGTACGCGCCAAGGCCCAGCCATCCCAGCTCGGCGAGAGTGCCCGGGGACGGTCCGAGGGCGCCGACGTCCCGGGCCGTCGGGCCGCCCGACGGCCTGCCCGCCAACGCGGCGGGCGCCTCGGTCCTCACCGACGGGGGCACCGTGGTCTTGCCCTGCAGGACCTGCCCGGCGCTGCCGTCCGTCGGCGGCAAGGGCGCGACCAGCACCTCCTTCGGCGGAACGGGCGAGACCGGCACATCGTCCGGCCGGCCGGCGGCAAGGCCCTGAATGGCGCCCGGCTGGAGCGCGAGATCCTCCCGGAGCGCCTGCATCTGGCTGGTGCCCTGCTGCCCGCCGGGCCCTTGCTGCGGCTGCTGCTCCTGCCAGTCGAGCGCGTCCTGGACCCTCAGGGCCGCCTCCTGCAGGCGCTCCCGCTGACGGCTGGCGACCCTCCGGGTGGCTTCGTCATCGGTGCCGGCGATCAAGGTGGTCAAGACGTTCCGCAGCTCCATGATCTGGCGCTGGGTTTCCCTCAGGATCTCGACGGGGGTGGCGTTCAGGACCCTCGGGTCCTCGGTCATCCGCTCGTAGCCTTGGACGCGGTACTCGTCGCTCCTCGGGCCTTCGGAGCCTTGTATCCCGGCCAGCAGCTTCGGCGTCTGGAGCCCGGGATCCCCGGGCTGCCCGCTGGAGATCTCGGACTGCTCGAGCGGGATGCCGTCGCCGGCCTGCACCCGCTCGGGGTCCATGGTGGCGGTCCGCACCCGCTCCGAACCGTCGGTGGGGGTGTCGGTGGGGGTGTCGGTGGGGGTCTGGGTCAGCCCTTGGCCCCCGGTGCCGCTGCCGCTGCCGTCCACGACGACCTGCTGCTGCTCCTGGCGCTCGCCGCCGTCCGGCACCTCGGTGAACGGATCGGGCTCCCACGATCCGTCCGATCCGTCGCCGATGTCCGCGATCGCGCGGGGCACGAACGCGGCGACCAGGACCAGGACCAGGCTCACCACGATCAGTCGGCCCCTTGCGCGCGGGCGCCGGGCCCGACCACGCCGCACGCTCGCGACCCGACCGGCGACGACGCCGGCTTGCTGCGCGGGCGGCATGGGATCACCTCGGCGGAGGGCTGAACGAGGCACTGCTGAGCACTGAACCGATGGGACCGATGGGGCGGCTGCGGCGTCACCGCACTGTTCCGCGGGGCCCAAAAGGCACATGGCCGCTGAGCCAGCATAAGACTGGCAAGCCGCCCGAAGCAGGATGACTACGCAATCGTGGTTCGATCGTCATGACTTCGTGACCGTTCCACGGCCCGAAGTCATGGAACGGGTCCACGGTGGTGGGCTTCGCCAGCCTCAGCTGGTCATGATGCTGTTGTCGAACGGGCTGCCGTCGGCCGGGGAGACGCTGCCCTCCGGCGAGCTGCCCTCCGGCAGCAAGCTGGCGTCGACCACCCCGGTGTCGCCCGGGACCATCTGACCGCCGTCGACGGAGGCGTCGGCCTGCTCCACCGTTCCGTCCGCGCCAGGCGCTGTCCTGGGTCCACCCTCGCCGGCCGCGGTCCGGGTGGGGTCCTGGACGGCTGGAGCGAGGAGTCCTGCTGGCGGGCCGCCCACGGGTCGATGATCTCCTCGGGAGCCTCGGGCGGCGGGCTGGTGGGCGGGTTCGCCGGCCGGCGATACGCACAGCTGGGACGGTCCTGACCGGCTACGGCCCCTGTCGCTCGGCGGTCGCCGCCAAGCCGAGGGGGCTTGTAGTCCGCGTCGTGGCGCTCGACCGCCACCCCACAAGCGGCAAACGTCATCCAAAACGGGTGATGACCGCGACCGGGCCAGTGCGATGGTGCAGTCGACGCAACAGCCGGGCCAGCCGCAGGGCCCGCCGTCAGGAGCAGGCGAGGGAGGGATCGGCACACGTCCGACGAGGCGTATCCGTCCGCGGCCCGGGCAGGGGAGACCGCCAGCGCAGCGGCCGGGCGGTCGCCGCCCACGGCCGCGACATGGCGGCCGACTGACAGCCAAGCAGCAACAAGGAGGGAGGCACCATGGCGATCGGGCCGGTGCAGCTGATCGTGTTGGGCTTCAACCATCCGAACTTCCACGGAGAGATCATCGAGGAGTTGGAGCGGCTGCGGGAGAGCGACACCGTCC
>DATFRI010000090.1:0-28171 GCA_035263405.1 Actinomycetes bacterium
GGCGCCCGCCCTGGCGGCCTTCGCGCCGGTCCGCGCGCTCATCGTGCCGGCCCTGGCGGCGGTCGCGCCCGCCCGGGCGCCGGCCCGGGCGGCGGTCGCGGCGAGCTTCGCCGCCGCGGCGGCGGTCCGGGTGCTCGTCCGGGCGCTGGTCCTGGTGCCGGCCCGGGTGGCCTCGCGCGCGCGCTCCACCACGTCGCCGGCGAGCGTGCCGGCCCGGCGGCCCGTCCGCCGGCCCGCGCGCGTGCCCGCGTCGCGGAGGGACCTGGCCCTGCCGGCGACCCGCTCCATCGGCGTCGCGGGCCGGCGCCGGCGGCGGCGCCAGAGCACGGCGCCGATCCCGGCGGCGGCCGCGGCCAGCCCCGCGGACGCGGCCGCGGCGGCGCCCCGCTGCGACGGCTGCTCGAAGGCGTCGGGCTGGTCCCCGGGCGGGGCCGGGGGCGTGACCGTCGGCGCGGGCGTGCCCGCCGGGACGCCGGCCGCGGCGGGAGCTGCCGCGGCGCGGTCGGCCGGCAGGCCGCTGGCCGAGCCCGCCCGCGAGTAGGCCACGCCGTAGTGCTCGTACAGGCGGACCTCGTCGTCCTCGCTCAGCTCCCCGTCGATCTCGATGGACGGAGCCGACTCGACCTGCGGCCGGGGGTAGGGGACGACGACCTGCTCGCCCTCCTGCCTGGCGTCGGCGAGCGGGACGAACGTCGACCGGCCCGACGCCGGCGAGTGGACCAGCGCCCACTCGGGCTGCCCGGTCTCGCGGTCGAGGTAGATGTCGTCGACGCGGCCGAGGGCCGCGCCGTCCGGGTCGTTCACCGACAGGCCCTGCCACGACCGTGCGGTCTCGGGTGGGGGCAGTGGCATCGGTCCCTCCTCGTCTCGTGGTGCGCGCAGACCTCATCGAGCCCGCGCCGTGTCGGCCTGCACGCTGGGGTGCGCCGTGGCTCGGCGGGGTCTGCGCGACAGGGTGCCCGTCGGCGACAGGCCAAAACCCGACCGGGCCCGGCCGGGTCGACGGCTCGCCGAGCAGACCCGCGGCCGCACTGTAACGCCCGCCGAACAGTCAGGAAACACCCCGGCAACATCGCCGCGATACCAACAGAAGCGGCGTCCACGACCTAACGATCCGGAGAGGAGCGGCCGTGAACACTGGCGACACCGCCTGGGTCTTGGCAGCGAGCGCCCTGGTCATGCTGATGTTACCCGGGCTCGGCCTGTTCTACGGGGGCATGGTCAGGGCGAAGAACGTGCTCAGCACCGTGGTGCAGAGCTTCTTCGCGCTCGGCATCGTGTCCCTGCTGTGGGTGCTGATCGGCTACACCCTCGCGTTCGGCGGCGACGCGTTCGGCGGGCTGATCGGCAACCTCGAGTTCCTCGGCTTCCGCCACGTCGACCAGGGGGTCTACCCCTACGCCGCGCAGACCGTGCCGCAGCTGGCGTTCGCGGCCTTCCAGCTGATGTTCGCCGTCATCACCCCGGCGCTGATCACCGGCGCGTTCGCCGAGCGCATCAAGTTCAGCGGCTACGTCGCGTTCACGGCGCTGTGGCTGGTGCTGGTGTACGCGCCGGTGGCCCACTGGGTGTTCATGCCGGAGGGCTGGGCGTTCAAGCTCGGCGCGCTGGACTTCGCGGGCGGCACCGTGGTGCACATGAACTCCGGCGCGGCGGCGCTGGCGATCGTGCTGGTCATCGGCAGGCGGCGGGGGTTCCGCAAGGAGCCGGTGATCCCGCACAACCTCACCCTGACCGTGCTCGGCGCCGGCCTGCTATGGTTCGGCTGGTTCGGCTTCAACGCCGGCAGCGCGGTCGCCGCGAACGGCGTGGCCGCCAACGCGTTCCTGGTCACCCAGGTCGCCGCGGGCTGCGGCGCGATCGGCTGGGCGCTGGTGGACGTGGTGCGCGAGCGCAAGGCGACCACGCTGGGCATGGCCTCGGGCGCGGTCGCCGGGCTGGTGGCGATCACCCCGTGCGCCGGCTTCGTCGGGCCGCTCGACTCCATCGCGATCGGGCTGATCGCCGGCGTGGTGTGCGCGCTGGCGGTCGGGCTCAAGTTCCGCTTCGGCTTCGACGACGCGCTGGACGTCGTGGGCGTCCACTTCGTCGGCGGCCTGGCGGGCGCGCTCATGGTCGGGATCTTCGCCCAGAAGATCATCAACCCGGCCGGCGCGGACGGGCTGCTGGCCGGCGGCGGCGTGACCCTGCTGGGCAAGCAGGCGCTGGCCGCCGCGGCGGTGGCGGCGTTCTCGTTCACGGCCAGCTTCCTGCTCGCCAAGCTGGTCGACGTCACCGTCGGGCTGCGGGTGTCGGCGGAGGATGAGCTGACCGGCCTGGACCTGTCGCAGCACGCCGAGCAGAGTTACGCGCTGACCGAGGGCGGGTTCGCGGCGGCGCCGGCCGACCACGCCGTCGCGGCCGCGCGGCCCGCGCCCACCGCGACCGTTCCCCAGGGAGGGGAGGCCTGATGCACGTGGTCACCGCGATCATCAAGCCGTTCAAGCTCGACGAGGTGAAGGAGGCGCTCGCGGCCATCGGGGTCGCCGGGATGAGCGTCTCGGAGGTGCGCGGGTTCGGCCGCCAGAAGGGCCACACCGAGGTGTACCGCGGCGCCGAGTACCAGGTCGAGTTCGTGCCCAAGACCCGGATCGAGATCGCCGCCGACGGCGACCTGGTCGACGAGATCGTGAAGGTGATCGTCACCAGCGCCCGGACCGGGGAGATCGGCGACGGCAAGGTGTGGGTCACGCCCGCCTCGCAGGTCGTGCGGATCCGCACCGGTGAGATGGGAGCGGATGCTCTCTAGCGTGCGGGTCGCCGAGGCGGTCACGCTCGCGGACGCAGGCGCGCCGGCCCGCCGGCGCGCCTGCGCCGTGGACCGGGCGCTCGCCCGGCTCGCACAGGACGCGCTGCGTGGGTACGCGGGGGTCGCGCTGGTCGCGGTCGGCGGCTACGGCCGCGGTGAGCTGTCCCCCCTGTCCGACGTGGACCTGCTGGTGGTCACGCGCGACGGCGAGCCGCCGCGCGAGCGCCTGCAGCAGCTGCTGTACCCGCTGTGGGACGCCGGCATGGAGGTCGGCCACGCGGTCCGCTCCCCCGACGCGGCGGTCGAGCACGCCCTCGGCGACCCCGACGCGGCCACCGCGCTGCTGTCCGCGCGGCTGGTCGCCGGCGACGCCGGGACCTTCGAGCTGCTCCTGGCCCACCGCGCGGGCTGGCTGGAGGCGCACGGCCGCGAGCTGGTCCGGTCGGTGCTGGAGCGCACCGCCGAGCGCCACCGCCGGGTCCAGCGCGCCGGTTGGGTGCTCGCACCCGACCTCAAGCAGGACGTCGGCGGGCTGCGCGACCTGCACACGGTCGCCTGGGTCGCGGCGGCGGCCGGCGCGCCCGGCCCGAGCGAGCGGCTCACCGCCGCCGGTGAGCTGCTGCTGGCGGTCAGGGAGGCGCTGCACGCCGGCGCCCGGCGCAGGAACGACCGCGTCCGGATCGACCTGCAGCCCGCGCTCGCCCGGCGGCTCGGCTTCGACGGCCCGGAGGGCGTCGACCAGCTCATGGCCCAGGTCCACACCGCGGCGCGGACGGTGGAGCACCTCGGCGCGATCGAGGCGCAGCTCGCCGCCGAGCGGGTCCTCGGCGGGCCCAGGCGCTCGGGCCGCGTGGTCGACCTGGGCCACGGGGTGCGGATCGAGGACGGCGTGCTCAACCTGGCCCGCGCCGACCGCTCCGGCGCGCGGCCGGCGGCGGCGCTGCGCCTGCTCGCGGCCGTCGCGGCCACCGACCGGCCGCTGGCGGTGCCGCTGCACGCCTGGCTCGCCCGCTGCTTCGAGCGGCGGGGCCCGCTGGACGCCTGGGACCCCGGGACGCGCGCCGCCTTCCTCGAGCTGCTGCCCGGCCCGGCGGCCCGGCGGGCGCTGGAGCTGCTCGACCACGTGGGCGGCTGGCCGGTCCTGCTGCCCGAGTGGGCCAGGATCCGCGGGCTGGCGCAGTACGACCTGTACCACCGGCACACCGTCGACGGGCACCTGTTCGCCACCGTGGCCGAGCTGTCCGCCGCGCTCGCCGACTCCCCGGTCGCGCGGGAGGCGGCCGACCAGGCCGGCGACCTCGGCACGCTGTACCTGGCCGCGCTCCTGCACGACGCCGGCAAGGGCTCGGGCACCGACCACAGCGCCGAGGGCGAGCGGCTCGCCCGCGAGGCGGGCCGCCGCATGCGGCTGGACCCCGCCGCGACCGACGAGCTGGCCACGCTGGTCGGCCAGCACCTGCTGCTGGTCACGACCGCGACCCGGCGCGACCTGGACGACCCCGCGGTGATCCGGGCGGTCGCCGGGCAGGTGGGCAGCGCCCGGCGCCTGCGCCTGCTGTACCTGCTGACCGTCGCCGACGCGCGCGCGACCGGCCCGGAGGCCTGGACCGGCTGGAAGGATGCGCTGGTCCGCGAGCTGTACCGCAAGACGCTGCGGGCGCTGGACACCAGCCTGGCGGCGGGCGGCCGCCTGGGGGACGACGTCGCCGCGCGCGCCCGCGAGGTGGCGGCGCACGCGCCCGACCTGGCGGCGGACGCGGAGCGGCTGCTGCGCACCTTCCCCGACTCCTACCCGCGCTCGGCCTCGGTCGGCGACATCGCCGGCGAGCTTCGCCTGCTGCTGCCGCCGCCGCGGCCCGGCGAGGTGCGGCACCTGCTGGACACCGAGCCCAGCCGCGGCCACCCCGTGCTCGCCGTGTGCGTCCCCGACCGCCCGGGGACGCTGGCCCGCACCGCCGGGGTGCTCGCGCTCAACCGCATCTCGGTGCTGCGCGCCCAGGCGTACTCCACGACCGGCGGGTTCGCGCTCGAGCGGTTCGTGGTCGACCCCACGCCGCAGGTCCGCTGGGGACAGGTCCGGTCGGACCTGGAGGCGGCGTTCGCGGGGCGGATCGCGATCGAGGCGCGCCTGGAGCGCAAGGCCCGCGACTACCGCGGGGGCGCGGCGCGCGAGGGGCAGGAGCCCGACGTGCGCGTCCTGGCCGACGCCTCGGAGCGGTTCAGCGTCGTCGAGGTCCGCGCCGGCGACGCGCTCGGGCTGCTGTACGCGATCACGGCGGCCCTGAGCGACCTGGACCTGGACATCCACGTCGCCAAGATCGACACGCTCGGCTCGCGGGTGGTCGACGTCTTCTACGTGCGCACCGCCTGGGGCGCCAAGCTCCCCCCGGAGCAGGCCGGCGAGGTGCGGCTGGCGGTCCGCCACCGCGTCGCGCGCCTGGGCAGCGGGCCGGGCTGACGCCGGGTCCGGGCGGCGCGAGCGCGGGCCGGCTACGCGCGCAGGACGCTCGGGCCGAAGGTGGCCTTCAGCTCGGCGTACAGGCCGTTGCGGCGGTCGACGCGGAACTCGTCCCCGAGGCGGACGGTCATGGTCTTGTTCATGCCGCGGATGCGCAGGTGCACCGGCGCGCGGCCGCGGTGGGCGCGCAGGATCCGCTTGAGCCGGTCGACCATCTGCCCGTTGCAGGAGCGCGCCTCCAGCACCAGCTCGACCGGCCTGCCGGCGCCCTCCTCGGCGGCCACCGCCGAGGGCGGGCGCACCTCCAGGGCGATCAGCTTGGGCGTCTCGTCGCGCACGTCGACCCGCGCCCTGACCACCACCACCTGGTCGGCGACGAGCAGCCCCTGGTACTGGGCGTAGACCTGGGGGAAGAACATGCACTCGGCGGCGCCCTCGAGGTCCTCGATCTCCGCGGTGACGTACGGCTCGCCGCGCCTGGTGAGCTTCTTGAGCAGTTTGGTGAGGATCCCGGCGACGGTCACGACCGACCCGTCGGCGCGCTCGGCCAGGCCGGACAGCGGCGCGTCGGCGGCGGCGGCGAGCAGCTCCTCCATCCCCAGCAGCGGATGGTCGCTGACGTACTGGCCGAGCATCTCCTTCTCGAACGCCAGGCGCTGGGTCTTGTCCCACTCCTGGGTGCCGAGCGCGGGCAGCGGCTCGGCCACCTGGACCGCGGCGTCGCCGATGCTGAACAGCGAGAACTGCCCCGCGGCCTCGGCGCGCTTGCGGGCCACCACGCGGTCGATCGCGACCTCGTGGACGTCGAACAGCGCCCTGCGGGGGTGCCCGAGCGAGTCGAACGCCCCCGCCTTGATGAGCGACTCCACGACCCGCTTGTTGAGCACGCCCGCGTCCACCTTGTCGCAGAAGTCGAAGAAGCTGGTGAACCGCCCCCGATCCCGGCGCGCCTGGAGGATCGCCACGACGACCTGCTCGCCGACGTTGCGCACCGCGGACAGCCCGAAGCGGATCACCCGCCCGTCGCCGTCAGCTGCATCCCCCGGGGGCCCCGCAGCTGCTCCGGGCCCCCGGACCCCCAGGTCGACGGGGGTGAAGTTCAGGTCGGAGTCGTTGACGTCCGGGGGCAGGACGGTGATCCCCATCCGGCGGCAGGTGGCCAGGTACTTGGGGCGCTGGTCCTTGTCGTCCTTGACGCTGGTGAGCAGCGCCGCCATGTACTCGACGGGATGGTGGGCCTTGAGGTAGGCGGTCTGCCAGGCGACCACCCCGTACCCGGCGGCGTGCGCGCGGTTGAAGGAGTAGCCGGCGAACGGCTGGATCAGGTTCCAGAGCGTGCGGGCCTGCTCCTGGCTGAGCCCCTGGTCCCGGCAGCCGGCCAGGAAGCGGGGCTCCTCCTGCTGCATCAGCTCCAGCTTCTTCTTGCCGATCGCCTTGCGGACGATGTCGGCCTGCCCGGCCGTGTAGCCGGCGACCTTCTGCAGCAGCGTGATGATCTGCTCCTGGTAGACCATCACGCCGTAGGTGTCGGCGGTGATCTCCTCCAGCAGCGGGTGCAGGTGGGTGATCGAGCCGGGGTCGTGCTTGCCGCGGATGTAGACGGGGATCTGCTCCATCGGCCCCGGGCGGTAGAGCGCGATCAGGGCCACGATGTCCTCGAAGCGGTCGGGGCGCAGCTGCCGCAGCAGCCGCCGCATCCCCTCCGACTCCATCTGGAACACCCCGTCGGAGTCGCCGCGCTGGAGCATCTCGAAGCTGGCGGGGTCGTCGGTGGGCAGCTCGCCGAGCGCCAGCTCGATCCCCTGCGCCCGCAGGTGCGCCAGGCAGTCGTCCAGCACCGTCAGGTTGCGCAGGCCGAGGAAGTCCATCTTGAGCAGCCCGAGCTCGGCCACCCCGTTCATCTCGTACTGGGTGACGATCGCGCCGTCGGCCTCGCGCTTCATGATCGGCAGGTGCTCGATCAGGGGGTCGCGGCTGATCACCACCCCGGCGGCGTGGACGCCCCACTGGCGGCGCAGGCCCTCCAGCCCGGCGGCGGTGTCGAGGACCTTGCGGGCGTCGGGGCTCTCCTCGCGCATGGTGCGCAGCTCCGCGGAGAGCTTGAACGCCTCGGCGAGCGCCCGCTCCTTGCCGAGCACCGGCGGGGGCATGGCCTTGGCGATGTCGTCGCCGAGCTTGTAGGGGAAGCCGAGCACCCGGGCGGAGTCGCGGATCGCCTGCTTGGCCTTGATCGTGGAGAACGTGACGATCTGGGCGACGTGGTCGGCGCCGTACTTCTCGGTGGCGTAGCGGATCATGTCGCCGCGGCGGCGCTCGTCGAAGTCCATGTCGATGTCGGGCATCTCGCGCCGCTCGGGGTTGAGGAAGCGCTCGAACATCAGCCCGTAGGCGAGCGGGTCCAGCTCGGTGATGCGCAGGCAGTAGGACACGCAGCTGCCCGCGGCGCTGCCCCGCCCCGGCCCCACCCGGATGCCCTGCTCGCGCGCGTGGCGGCAGAGGTCGGCGACGATCAGGAAGTAGCCGGCGAAGCCGAGCGCGGTGATGATCTCCAGCTCGTAGTCCAGCCGCTCGCGCACCGCCGGGGACGGGTCGCCGTAGCGCAGCCGCGCGCCGCGCTCGACCTCGGCGCGCAGCCAGGTCTCCAGCGTGTGCCCCTCGGGGACGTCGAAGTGCGGCAGGTGGTTGGAGCCGAACTCCAGCTCGACCTCGCAGCGCTCGGCGACGGCGAGGGTGTTGTCGCAGGCCTCGGGGTGGTCGGGGAACAGCGCGCGCATCTGGGCCGGCGACTTCAGGTAGAACTCCTGGCCGTCGAGCCGGAAGCGGTTGGGGTCGGCCAGGGTCGAGCCCGTCTGGATGCAGAGCAGGACCTCGTGCGGGACGGCGTCGGCCTTGTGGGTGTAGTGCAGGTCGTTGGCGGCCAGCAGCGGGATCCCCAGCTCCGCGCCCAGCTCGATCAGGGCGGGGTTGACGTCCCGCTGCGCGGCGATCCCGTGGTCCTGCAGCTCGACGAAGTAGTGGTCGGGCCCGAAGATGTCGCGCATCGCCGCCAGCTCGGCGCGGGCGCCGTCGCGGTCGCCGGCGACCAGCCGCTGGTTGACCTCCGAGCCCAGGCAGCCGGTCGTGCCGATGATCCCCTCGTGCAGCTCGGCCAGCAGCTCGCGGTCGACCCTGGGCTTGTAGAAGAACCCCTCCAGGGAGGCCAGCGAGCAGAGCCTGAGGAGGTTGCGGTAGCCCTGCTGGGTCTCGGCGAGCAGGGTGAGGTGGGTGTAGGGCTCCGCCTTGCGGCCGGCCGGCGCGCCGTCGCGGCGCTTGTGGAAACGGCTGCCGGGGGCCAGGTAGGACTCCAGGCCGAGGATCGGCTTGACCCCGTGGCGCTTGCCCGCCCGGTAGAAGTCGACCGCGCCGAACAGGAAGCCGTGGTCGGTCATGGCCAGCGCCGGCATCCCCATCCGGGCGGCCTCGCCGAACAGCTCGTCGACCCTGGCGGCACCGTCGAGCATCGAGTACTCGGTGTGCACGTGGAGGTGGACGAAGCTGTCGGCCATGGCTCCTCGGTCGGGCAGCGCCATCCACAGTGTTTGCGCTGCTTGTGGATGGTGTTGTGGAGAACTTACAGGCGTGTGATTCGCCGAGTCGCAGCGTACCTCTCGGCGATCGGCGGAGCAACGACGCCGACGGCGACACGGCGACGGCCCGGCCGGCGAGCCGTCCCGGCGAGGCTACCTCCGGGTGCCGACAGGGCCCGGCCGGCGCCGGCCGGGGCGGCGGGCGGACCGGCGCGGGCTCAGGGCCGGCCGCGGCCCGCGCGCAGCCGGGCGAGCACCGCCTCCAGGTCGGCCGGGAGGGGCTCGGTGACCTCGACCCGGCGCCCGTCGGCAGGGTGGGCGAACGCCAGCCGCCAGGCGTGCAGGAACGGGCGGTCGAGCCCGAGCGCGACGGCGAGCCTGGGGTCGGCGCCGTAGGCGCGGTCGCCGACGACCGGGTGGCGCAGGTGGGCGAGGTGGACGCGGACCTGGTGGGTGCGGCCGGTCTCCAGGCTGACCTCGACCAGGGTCACGGCCGGGAAGCGCTCGACCGCCGACCACCGGGACCGCGCCGGCCGACCGTCCGGGACGACCGTCATGCGCCGGCGGTCGCGCGGGTGCCGGCCGACCGGCGCGTCCACCACGCCCCCTTCCGGCCGCGGGTGGCCCTGCGCGAGCGCCAGGTAGCGGCGCTCGACCCGGTGCGCGGCCAGGTCGCGGCTGAGCGCGCGGTGGGTGGCGTCGTCCTTGGCGACCAGCAGCAGCCCCGAGGTGTCCCGGTCGAGCCGGTGGACGATGCCCGGCCGCTGCTCGCCGCCGAGCGCCGACAGCGGGCCGGCGCGCCCCAGCAGCGCGTGCACGAGCGTGCCGGTGCGGTGGCCCGGGGCGGGGTGGACGACCACGCCCGCCGCCTTGGCGACGACCAGCAGCCGCTCGTCCTCGTAGCGGACCGCGAGCGGGAGCGCCTCGGGCCGCGGCGGCCCGGCCGGCTCCGGCTCGTCGGGCTCCCACACCAGCGACTCGCCGCCGCGCAGCCGGTGGGACTTGGGCCGGCGGCGCCCGTCGACCCGCACCCGGCCGGCGGCGACCCAGCGGGCCGCGGTCGCGCGGGAGACCTGCGCGACCTCCGCGAGGACGTCGTCGAGCCGGCGCCCGGCCGCGTGCGCGGGGACGCCGGCCCCGCCGGTCACCTCGCCGGCGCCGGCGGTGTGCCGGGGTCGTCGTGCTCGCGCGCCGCGGCGGCCGCCTCGGGCTCGGGCTCGCCGGCGCCGCGCGAGCGCCGGCCCGGTCGCTCGACCCGGCCCATGACCAGCGCGAGCAGCACCGCCCCGACGGTGATGCACGAGTCGGCGACGTTGAACACCGGCCAGGGCCGGACCTGGATGAAGTCGACCACCTCGCCGTGCAGCAGCGTGCCGCCGCGCAGCAGGCGGTCGGTGAAGTTGCCGAGCGCCCCGCCGAGGATCAGCCCGAGCGTGAGCAGCACCCCGGTGGTGGCCACGCGGCGCGCGTACAGCGCGATCGCGACCGCGACCGCGACCGCCATGAACGCGAAGAACAGCGGGAAGTCGGGGAACAGCGAGAACGCCCCGCCGGTGTTGGTGGTGTAGCGCAGCCGCACCACCGAGCCGAGCACCTCGACCGGGCCGCGGCCGGCGAGGCGGTCGACGACCAGGCTCTTGGTGAGCTGGTCGACGGCGAGCACGCCGAGGGCGGTCCCGTACACCAGTGCCAGCCGCCGCCGTCGCATCCACACCTCACCGGGAGCCTTGTCGACCTGCCAGGGTGGAGTGTAGGCGACCCGGTGCGCGCCGGCGGCCCGGGCGCCCCCGCGCGGGGCGTGGGCGACCCGGCCGGCGCTGGCGGTACACTGCCGCCACAGGCGACGACGGGAACGAGTAGCGGGCCGCACGGCCAACGGTCGGGTCATCCGGCCGCCGAGCGAGCCGGGGACGGTGCGAGCCCGGCGGCACGGCACCCGCGAAGATCCTCCCCGAGCCGCTGCCCGAACGGCGCCACGCGCCCCCGCCGGGGCCACGTGCCGCCCAGTAGACGCAGCCGGGCCCGCCCGTGACAGCGGCAGGCCGCCCCGCGGGACGGCCGCGAGCGGTCGGCGGAGCGAGCCGCCGGCAAGAGGGGTGGTACCGCGGGGCGGCAGCCTCGTCCCTTCGCACCGACCGGGCGCCGACGACCGCTGCGAAGGAGACACCGACCGAGATGGCCCGATTCCCCGAGTTCGAGCCGGCGCTGGACCTGCCCGCGGTCGACCGTGAGGTCCTCGGGCTGTGGCACGACCGCAAGGTCTTCCAGCGCTCCCTGGACCAGCGCGAGGGCGCCGAGCCGTTCGTGTTCTACGAGGGACCGCCGACCGCCAACGGCCGCCCGGGCGTCCACCACGTCGAGGCGCGCACGTTCAAGGACCTGTTCCCCCGCTTCCAGACCATGCGGGGCCGGCGCGTGGAGCGCAAGGGCGGCTGGGACTGCCACGGCCTCCCGGTCGAGCTGGAGATCGAGAAGGAGCTGGGCCTGCACCACAAGCGCGACGTCGAGGCGTACGGCATCGCCGAGTTCAACGCCCGCTGCCGCGCGTCGGTGCAGCGGTACGTCGACGTCTGGGAGGACCTGACCGAGCGGATCGGCTTCTGGCTGGACACCGGCCAGGCGTACTGGACGATGACGCCCGAGTACGTGGACAGCGTGTGGTGGGCCCTGGACACCCTGCACCGCCGCGGCCTGCTGTTCGAGGACTACAAGGTCGTCCCCTACTGCCCGCGCTGCGGCACGGCGCTGTCGGACGCCGAGGTCAGCCCGGACACCTACAGCGAGGTCGAGGACTTGGCCGCGTACGTCGCCCTGCCCGCGACCTCGGGCCGGCTGGCGCAGGAGGGCGCGGCGCTGCTGGTGTGGACCACGCAGCCGTGGACGCTGGTGCCCAACGTGTCGGTCGTGGTCGGCCCGGACATCCCCTACGCGCTGGTCGAGGCCGAGCGGGACGGGCGGACCCGCAGGCTGGTGGTCGCCGCCCAGCTCGTCGAGCAGGCCGTGGGCCCGGGCGCGCGCGTGCTGCGCCCGGTGCCGCTGGAGGAGCTGGTCGGCACCCGCTACCAGCGCGCGTTCGACCTGGTGCCGGTGAGCGAGCGGGAGGCCGAGCACGGCTGGAGGGTCGTGGCCGACGAGTACGTCACCACCACCGACGGCTCCGGCCTGGTGCAGACCTCGCCCGCGTACGGCGCCGAGGACCTCGCGGTCGGCCGCAGGTACGGCACCCCGGTGCTGCACCCCGTCCAGCCCGACGGCCACTTCGGGCCCGAGACCGGCTGGCTGGCCGGCAGGCACGTCAAGGCGGCCGACGCCGACATCGTCGAGGACCTGCGCCGCCGCGGGCTGCTGTGGCGCGCCGAGCCGTACGTGCACGCCTACCCGCACTGCTGGCGCTGCGGCACGCCGCTGCTGTACTACGCGCTGACCTCCTGGTACGCGCGCACGACCGCGGTCAAGGGGCGGCTGCTGGCCGAGAACGCGAAGATCGGCTGGCACCCTGAGCACATCCGCAGCGGCCGCTTCGGCGACTGGCTGGAGCACAACGTCGACTGGGCGCTGTCGCGCGCCCGCTACTGGGGCACGCCGCTGCCGCTGTGGCGCTGCGTGCAGGGCCACGTGACCAGCGTGGCCAGCCGCGCGGCCCTGGGCGGGCTGGCCGGCCGCGACCTGTCGGCGCTGGACCCCCACCGCCCCTTCGTGGACGAGGTGACGTTCGCCTGCCCCGAGCGGGTCGGCGACCGCGCCTGCGGGCTGACCGCCACGCGCGTGCCGGACGTGCTCGACGCCTGGTTCGACTCCGGCTCGA
Source organism: Actinomycetes bacterium (assembly GCA_035263405.1). GTDB lineage: Bacteria > Actinomycetota > CALGFH01 > CALGFH01 > CALGFH01 > DATFRI01. The sequence continues at coordinate 12,618 of DATFRI010000090.1, forward strand.
TGCCGTTCGCCCAGTGGGGCCACCCGCACCAGGACCCCGGCCGGTTCGCCGGCGCGTTCCCCGCCGACTTCATCTCCGAGGCGATCGACCAGACCCGAGGGTGGTTCTACTCGCTGCTGGCGGTCAACACGCTGCTGTTCGACGCCAGCCCGTACCGCAACGTGGTCTGCCTGGGGCACATCGTCGACCGCGACGGCCGCAAGATGTCCAAGAGCCTCGGCAACATCCTGGACCCGTTCGAGCTGCTGGACCGCTACGGCGCCGACCCGCTGCGCTGGTTCATGATCGCGTCCGGCTCGCCGTGGTCGCCGCGGCGGCTGAGCCCCGAGGCGCTGGGCGAGATCACGCGCACGTTCTTCCTGACGCTGTGGAACACGGCCTCGTTCTTCGCGCTCTACGCCCGCCTGGAGGGGTTCGACCCGGCCGCGCCCGCCCGCGGGGAGCCGACCGACCTGGACCGCTGGGCGCTCGGGGAGCTGGACCGGACCGTGCGCTCGGTCACGCAGGCGCTGGAGGCCTACGACCCGACGTCCGCGGCGCAGCGGCTCGCCGCGTTCGTCGAGGACCTGTCCAACTGGTACGTACGCCTGTCACGGCGGCGCTTCTGGCGCGGGACCGGCGAGGGCGACGCGGCCTTCCGGACGCTGTGGACCTGCCTGCGCACGCTGGCGCTGCTGCTGGCGCCGTTCACCCCGTTCGTGGCCGAGGCGCTGTGGCAGCGGCTGGTCGTGGGCGTGGACGAGGGCGCGCCCGACTCGGTGCACCTGGCGGACTGGCCCGAGCCCGCCGGCGCCGCCGACGCCGAGCTGTCCGCGGCCATGGCGGAGGTGCGCCGACTGGTCGCGCTGGGCCGGCAGGCGCGTACCGACGCGCAGGTCAGGACCCGTCAGCCGCTGGCGCGCGCCCTGGTCACGGTCGCGCCCGCGCGGCGCGCGGGGGTCGAGCGCCTGGCCGACCTGATCGCCGCGGAGCTGAACGTCAAGGAGGTCCGCCTGGCGAGCGGGGCCGAGGGGCTGGTCAGCCACCGGCTCCAGCCGGGGTTCCGCGCACTCGGCCCCCGCTTCGGCAAGGCGACCGGCGCGGTGGCGGCCGCGATCCGGGCGGCCGACGCGGGCGCGCTCGGCCCGCGGCTGCTCGCCGGGGAGCGGGTCGCGGTCGAGGTGCCGGGAACCGGCCCGGTGGAGGTGGGCCCGGGCGAGGTGGAGGTCCACGAGGTGCCGGTGACCGGCTGGCGCGTGGCCCGCGACGGCGCCACCAGCGTCGCCCTCGACCTCGAGCTGACGTCCGAGCTCCGCCGGGAGGGACTCGCCCGGGAGCTGGTCCGCGCGGTCCAGGACCTGCGCAAGTCGTCGGGGCTGGCCGTCGACGACCGGATCGAGCTGGCCGTCGAGGCCGACGGGCGGGTCCGCGAGGCGCTCGCCGCCCACCGCGACCGCCTGCTCGCGGAGACCCTGGCGACGAGCCTGCGCGACGCCCCCGGGAGCGAGGGCCACGACACCCGCGTCGAGCTGGACGGCACGCCCGTGCGGATCTGGCTGCGGCCCGTCCCCCGGCCGTGAGGTTGAGCAGGCCACGAGGCGGCGACGGGCGGCGCGAGGACGGCCTGGGGGCGGCGGTGCCGGCGCGGCGGTCGCGGTGGGGGTACCTGTGGGCGGCGCCGAACACGCTCGTGGGGTTGCTGGCGGCGGCGACGGTGCGGGGGCGCGCGGTGCGCTGGCGGGGCACGCTGCTGATCGAGCAGTCGCGCGGCGGGGTGGCCTGGTTCATCCGGCGGCGCGGGTTCGCCGCGATCACGCTCGGCCACGTGATCGTCGTGGTCGGCCGTGCCGGCGACCGGCTGCTCGCGCACGAGCTGACGCACGTCGGTCAGCACGAGCGCTGGGGCGTCGCCTTCTACCCGGCGTACCTGCTGGCGAGCGTGAGCGGCTACCGCCGCAACCCGTTCGAGCGGGCGGCGCGGCGCGTGGAGGAGGAGCTGGCCCGGGGCCGGTAGGCGGTCGTCGTGGTCAGAGGCGAGCGGGAGGCTCGGGGGAAGCTCCGCGGCGACCACGCCGGGAGAGTGCCGCGGTGAGGAACCCGAAGGCCGCGGCGTCGGCGATCAGTGAGAGGACGACGTACGGCAGGCTGCCCGAGCGCCGGGTGAGCGCGAGGATGAGCAGCCACGCGGCTGCGCCGAGGCTGATCAGCGCGCCGGCGGTCATCGTCTGCTCCCGAGGGGGGTCGGTCGCGCGGGTCAGGGCCGACCCGGCCGCGCCTCACCGGGTCCCGGGCGGAGCGGCTGGTAGGAGTTGTTGGCGCGGCCGGCGCCGGTGACGGCGGGCAGGTCGTCGCCGAAGCCGCGGCCACCGAGCCCGGGCGGGGGCGGCGGCGCGACCGGTCCGGACGGCGCGGCGTCCTCGAGCGCCTTGAGCTGGCCCTCGACGAACCCGCGCAGCCGGGCGCGGTAGTCGCGCTCGAACGCGCGCAGGGCCTCGACCGAGCCCTCCAGCTCCTGGCGCCGCCGGGCGACCTGCTCGGTGACCTGCTGGATCTGGGTGCGGGCCTGGTCCTCGGCGGTCCGGGCGCGGCGCTCGGCGTTCTCGATGCGCTCCTTGGCCCTGGCCTCCACGCCCTCGGTGAGGTCGCGGGCGCGGGCCTGCGCGGCCTCGGTGATCTCCCGGGCGCGCTGCTCGGCGGCCTGGGTGACCTCGCGGGCGCGCAGCTGCGCGCTCTCGGTGATCTCCCGGGCGCGGCGCTGGGTCTCCTCGCTGGTGGCGCGGGCGCGGCCGTCGGCGTCGTCGAGGATCGCCTTGGCGCGGGCCTTGGCCTCCTCGACGGTCTGGTCGGCCATCTGCTGCGCCATGACCAGCGCGCGGGCGATGGCCTCCTCGCCGACCCGTTCCTGCGGCCCGGTGGTCTCCGGCGTGGGGGGCGGCGGCGGCTGGTGGTAGGCGGGTGGTGGCGGGGGAGGCTGTGCCGCCGGAGCCATCGCCTGGGCGCTGCGGGCGTGCGCGAGCTGCTCCTTCAGGCGCTGGTTCTCCTCTTGGAGCCGGGTGAACTCCTCGGTCACCTGGTCGAGGAAGGTGTCCACCTCCGCCATGGCGTACCCGCGCATGGCTTTGGTGAACTCCTTGTGCTGGATATCCAGCGGGGTCAGCGGCGGCATGTGGACTCCTTTCGCCCAACGGTCGGGCTGGGCAGCCCGAGCGCCGTCCGGTGCAGTGGGCAGGCTACCTCAAAACTGGAGGGTCGCGGCGAATGCCCGCAGAACCCACAGCAACGCGAAGACGATGATCGGCGACAGGTCGAGCGCGGCCACCCCCACTCTGAGCGGTGGGATCAACCGCCTGAACGGCCGCAGGACGGGTTCGGTCAAATCGTAGAGTATGCCGTAGACCCGGACCATCGTCGTCCCCGACGGCCCCCGCTGCCCGGCGAACCCGACCACGAAGTCGAGGACGATCCGGGCGATCAGGATCAACGTGTAGAGGCCGAGCAATGCGCTCAGCAGGTTTCCGACCACGTGCCTCCGATCACGACTGGTTGAAGAAGCCTCGTTCCTGAAGCCGCCGGCGCTCCTCGGCCGACACCTCGATGTTACGCGGTGTCAGCAGGAAGACCTTGTCCGCGACCCGCTGGATGCGCCCGTCCAGGCCGAACGTCAGCCCCGCGGCGAAGTCGATGAGCCGCTTGGAGACGTCGTTGTCCATGCCCTGCAGGTTCACGATGACCGGGATATCCGCCTTGAATTTCTCGCCGATCTCCTCGGCGTCGTTGAAGCCCGTCGGCTCGATCAGGTGGACCTTGCCCGGCTGCGCCGAGGGGATCGACCTGACCACCGCCTCCACGGGCTCGTCGTAGCGCTCGCGCAGGTCGACGTGGTCCTCGCGGACCCGCCGCAACGTCGCCGGCGGCGCGGCCCGGCCGCCCGCCTCCTGCTCCTGGAGATCCTGCTCGTCCTCGGGCTCGACGAGCCCGAGCCAGACCATTCCTCGCTTCAACCGGCCGGCCACCGTCGTCCACCTACCTCCCCGCCAGCCCTCGCTGTCAGGCTCGTGCCTCCCCCGGCCGGCGCGCCCCCCGCGTCCGGCCGGGGACCGAAGATCGCGGTGCCGACCCGCACCAGGGTCGCACCTTCCTCGACCGCCACCTCGAGGTCGGCGGTCATCCCCATCGACAAGTCTTGCATCTCTCCCCCGAGATTCCCCGCAAGCTCCGTGACCGTGGCAAAGGCGGCCCTGGAGGCCTCGGGGTCCGCGGCGGGCGCGGGCATCACCATCAGGCCCCGCAGCCGCAGGCCCTCGACCGCCCGGCACGCCCGGACGAAGGCGTCCAGCTCACCCGCTGGCACGCCGTGCGCCGCCGGGCGGTCGCCGGTCTCGACCTGCACCAGCGCCTCGGCGACCGTACCCGCACGCCGGGCGCGGCCGCCAAGCGCCCGCGCCAGCGCCAGCGAGTCCAGCGAGTGGACCAGCGCGCCCGTGGCCACCACCGCGGCGGCCTTGTTGCGCTGCACGCGCCCGACCATGTGCCAGCGCGCCCCCGGCACCTCGGCGGCCCTGGCGACCAGCTCCTGCGCGTAGTTCTCGCCCACGTCGCGGACGCCGGCGGCCAGGGCGGCGCGGATCGCGGCCACCGGCTGCAGCTTGGCGACCGCGACGACGGTCACGGCGCCGGGGTCGCGTCCCGCGCGCGCGGCGGCGGCCGCGATCCGGCCGCGGACGGCGGCCACGCGCCGGGCGACCGCCGTGGCGAGGTCGGCGGCCCCCTCCTCCGGGGTCACGGGCCCACCTTCGGACCGTCCCCGCCGAGCAGGGCGATCAGCCCGCCCTGGCGGCCGGTCGCCGCGCGGCCGCGGTCGCCGTCGCGCCGGTGGGAGAAGTAGCGCTCCGGCAGGTCGTGCGTGCACTCCGCGGCGGAGCGGACCTCGGCGACGCCCGCCCCTTCCAGCGCGGCGCGCGCCGCGGCGGCCAGGTCGAGCGCGGGCGCGCCCCGGCGCGTGACGGCGGCCGCGGCCGGGTAGCGCGCCGCGACCCGCGCGCGCACGTCGGCGCCGACCTCGTAGGCCTGCGGTCCGATGCACGGGCCCACCAGTGCGACGGTCCGTGCCGGGTCGCCGCCGTGAGCCCGCAGCGCCGCCACGCCCACCTCGACCACGCCCGCGGCGAGCCCGCGCCAGCCTGCGTGCAGCGCGGCGACCACGCGACCGGCCGGATCCGCCAGCAGCACCGGCACGCAGTCGGCGACCAGCACCAGCAGGACCGGGCCGGCCGGCTGCGAGCTGACCACCCCGTCGGCGTCGGCGAGCGGCGGCCGCGCCTCCGGCGGCCCGCCGCCGAGCGCGGCCAGGGTCGCGCTGACGACCTCGGCGCCGTGCACCTGGCGCAGCGTGGCGACCGGGCGGCCGGCGAGCCCGAGCGCCGCGAGCACCCCGCGCCGGTTGGCCAGCACCCGCCGCGGCTCGTCGCCCACGCGCAGCCCCAGGTTCAGCTCGGCGTAGGGCGGCGCGCTGGTCCCGCCGCGCCGCCCGGTGAAGGCGGCGACCACGCCGCGCGCGAGGAGGTCCTCGGCGACCAGCAGCGGCGGCCGGGCGTCGCCTTCACCGGGCGGCCGGCCCGGCGGCACCCCACGCCATGCCAGCGCGCCCGGGCGCCCGCCCGGGCCGGGGGTCGCGGCGGCGACGCGCATGCCGGCTGGAGCGGTCAACGCTTGAGGAACGACGGGATGTCCAGCTCGTCATCGTCGTCGTCCAGGCGGGCGGGCCGCTGGGCGCCGCGGGCCGGCTCGGGCGGCCGTGGGCGGCGCTCGGCCGCCGGGCGGTCCGGCGCGGACCAGGCACGCTGCGCCGGCGCCCGGACGACCTCGGGAGCCGGCGCCGGCTCGGCCGCGCGCTCGCCCTCGGCCTGGTCGAAGCCCGCGGCGATCACCGTGACGCGCACCTCGTCGCCGAGCGCGTCGTCGATCACCGCGCCGAAGATGATGTTCGCGTCGGGGTGCGCCGCCGACGCGATCACCTCTGCCGCCTCGTTCACCTCGAACAGGCCGAGGTTGGAGCCCCCGGAGATGTTCATCAGCACGCCACGGGCACCCTCGATCGAGGCCTCCAGCAGCGGCGAGGAGATCGCGCTCCTGGCGGCCTCCACCGCGCGCTCGTCGCCGCGCGCGGAGCCGATCCCCATGAGCGCGGTGCCGGCCTCGCGCATGGTCGCGCGCACGTCGGCGAAGTCCAGGTTGATCAGGCCCGGGATCATGATCAGGTCGGTGATCCCCTGGACGCCCTGGAGCAGGACCTGGTCGGCCAGCTTGAACGCGTCCAGCATCGAGGTCTGCTTGTCGGCGACCTGCAGCAGGCGGTCGTTGGGGATGATGATGAGCGTGTCGACCTCGTGCTTGAGCGCCTCGATGCCGCGCTCGGCCTGGGCCGAGCGGCGACGGCCCTCGAAGCTGAACGGCCGGGTGACCACGCCGATGGTGAGCGCGCCCTGGGCCTTGGCGATGCGGGCGGTCACGGGGGCCCCGCCGGTGCCGGTGCCGCCGCCCTCGCCGGCGGTCACGAACACCATGTCGGCGCCCTTCAGGACCTCCTCCAGCTCGTCGGCGTTGTCCTCGGCCGCCTGACGTCCGACGTCGGGGTTGGAGCCCGCGCCGAGCCCGCGCGTCAGCTCACGGCCGACGTCGAGCTTGACGTCGGCGTCCGAGGCGAGCAGCGCCTGCGCGTCGGTGTTCACGGCGATGAACTCGACGCCTTTCAGGCCGGCTTCGATCATGCGGTTCACGGCGTTGACGCCACCGCCGCCGATGCCGACAACCTTGATGACCGCCAGGTAGTTCTGGGGCGCCATCACCATGCGAGCAACCTCCCTATTCAGGTGCCCCGTCAAGCGAGCAGTTCGAGTCCGGGCGGGCACCCCCCGTCCGGACCGGTCAGGGCGCGCAGGGCTCGCGGGAGCCCGTCGCGCCACCGGCATCCTCAAGCCGGGCGGCCACACGAACAGGGGAAGTGTGCTGCGGGTCGTCCGTGACGCCAGCCGGCCCGGCCCGTATCCCGGTCCGCGCCGAGCTGTTCGCCTCAGCCTTGACCTCAGGTTCAGCGTTATGTCAACCTCGACCGTCGCGTGACTCTACCGGCGGCTCTAGTCGTTTTCAACTACCGTCGCGTTTTTTGTCTGCATTACCGGCGTGCCGGGCGCCCGGACATCGATTTTCACCACCTCCTTTCGCGCTGCGCGCGCGTGGCGCAGCAAAAGCAGCGCCGCTTCGTCCTTGGCCGCGCGGCGCTCCGCGAGCCCGTAGACGAGCGTCCCGCCGCCGCGCAGGGAGAACGCCAGCCCCTCGACCGACGCCGCGCGGACGCCGGTGATCTGCCGGCGCAGCGCGGGATCCATCCCCGCCAGCGCGTCGAGCGCGTTCGCGAGCGCGCCGTGCCCGCTGATCCGGACGCCGGGCGCGAGCCGCCGCGCCGGGACGCCGCTCACGAACGGCACGCCCGCCGGTCGGTCCGCCGACCCGGCGAGCACCACCCCGTCCGCGGCCACCAGCCAGTGGCGGCCGCCCGAGGCGACGCTGGCCGCCGGGACGCGCTCGGTGACCTCGATCCGCAGCCCGCTCGGGGCCACGCGTACGACCGCCGCGTGCGCCACCCACGGCAGCCGCTCCACCCGGGCCCGGATCGCCTGCAGGTCCAGCCGCAGCACCGGCTCCCCCACCCGGATCCCGGCGGCGGCCACGACCTGGCGGTCGGTCAGGTGCCCGGCCCCCTGGACGTCCACCCCGGACAGGCCGAACAGCGACGAGCTGGACAGCCGCCACAGCAGCGCCGCCAGGGCCAGCGCGCCCAGGCCGAGCAGCAGCACGCGCCGCCGCCGCCGCGCCCGCTCGCGCGCGACCCGGCGGCGGCGCTCGAGCAGGCGGCGGTCCGGCGCCGCCCTGGAGGCCCTCGGGGTCGCGGAGGGCCGGGACCGGGTGCCGGCCGCGGAGCCCTTCGACGACCTCGACGCCCTGGCGCCGGACGCCGCGGACGCCTTGGCGGCGCCGCGGGGCGCGGGGCGGCGCGAGGCCGTGCGGGCGGTCACAGCCACACCTCCGACTCCGCGAAGCAGCCTTTGAGCTGCACCTCGGTGCGCAGCTCGACGCCCAGCTCCGCGCGCGCCCGGCGCTGCGCCCGGCGCACCAGCGCGAGCACGTCGGCGGCGCGGGCGCCGTCGCGCGCGACGATGAAGTTGGCGTGGACGTCGCTGAAGCGGGCGCCGCCGTGCCGCTCCCCCTTCATCCCGAGCAGCTCGACGGCCCTGCCCGCGGCCAGCTCGGGCGGGTTGGCGAAGACGCTGCCGCAGTTGGGCTCGTTCACCGGCTGGTGCTCGCGCCGCCAGCGGCGCGCCTCGTCGATCTCGCGCCGGACCCGGGCCTCCGGCGCGGGCTCCAGCCGGAAGCGCGCGCGGGTGACCACGGCCGCCGCCGGCAGGGCGGAACGCCGGTAGGACAGGCCCAGCCCGGCGGTCGGCACCCGCGCCGGTCGGCCGGCGCCGGCGCCGGCCAGCGGCACGGTCTCCGCCCACAGCAGCCGGTCGGCCACCTCGGTGCCGTGCGCGCCGGCGTTCATGCGCACGCCGCCGCCGACTGTGCCGGGGATGGCGACCGCGAACGACAGCCCGCCGAGCCGCTCGGCGGCCGACCGGGAGGCCAGCGCGGGCATGGGCGTGGCGGCCCCGGCCTCCAGCTCCTCGCCGTCACGCCGGATCCCGCGGAACCCGGCGCCCAGGCGGACCGCCAGCCCGGGCCAGCCCGGGTCGGCAACGAGCAGGTTGGAGCCGCGGCCGATCACCAGCAGGGGCAGCTCCACGCGCGCCAGCAGCTCGGCGCAGGCGGCGAGGTCCTCGACGGTCGCGGCGTCGAGGAACAGCGCCGCCGGGCCGCCCAGCCGGAAGGTCGTGAGCGGGCCGAGCGGCCGGTCGCGGGCGACGCGGCCGGGGCAGCGGGCCGCGAGCAGCCGGGCGCCCTCCTCGATCGCTGAGCGCTCGGCGCCGGTCATCGCGTCCGCCTGCCCAGCAGCGGCAGCAGCTCGCCAGCCAGCGCGGTCACGTCCCCGGCCCCGAGGGTGAGGACGACGTCGCCGGGACGGGCGAGCGCGGCGACGGCCGCCGCCAGCCCCGCGCGCTCGGGGACGTAGCGCACGTCCAGGCCGGGGCGGGCGCGGCGCGCCGCGTCGGCGACGAGCCGGCCGCTGACGCCCGGCACGGGGTCCTCGCGCGCGCCGTAGACGTCGGTGACGACCGCCACGTCGGCGGCCGCGAGCGCGCCGCCGAACGCGCCGGCGAACGCGCGCGTGCGCGAGTACAGATGTGGCTGGAACACCGCGACCACCCGCGACCAGTCGCCCAGCCGGGCGGCCGCGAGCGTCGCCGCCAGCTCGGTCGGGTGGTGCGCGTAGTCGTCCACCACGGTCACGCCGCCGGCCGTGCCGCGCCGCTGGAAGCGCCGGGCGACGCCGCCGTAGCCGGCCAGGCCGGCCTGGACGGCGTCGAAGCCGGCCCCGGCGGCCAGCGCGGCGGCGGTGGCGGCCAGGGCGTTGGCGACGTTGTGCCTGCCCGGCTGCGGCAGCTCGACGCGCCCGAGCGACCGGCCGTCGCGGCAGACGGTGAACGCCGAGCCGGCCCCGCCCGCGGCCACGTCGAGCGCGACCAGGCGCGCCCGCGCCGTGCCGCTCCCGGGCGGCCGCAGCGAGTAGGGCACCACGGCGCAGCGCGCCACGCCGGCGAGCGCGCTCGCGCCGGGGTCGTCGGCGCACACGACCAGGGTGCCGTCCGCGGGCAGGCGGGCGGCGAACTCGGCGAACGCGGCCTGCACGGCGTCCAGGGTCCCGTAGTGGTCCAGGTGGTCGGCCTCGACGTTGGTCACGACCGCGACGGCCGGGTCCAGCTCCAGGAACGAGCCGTCGGACTCGTCGGCCTCGGCGACGAAGTGCGGCCCCGTGCCGGTCCCGGCGTTCACGCCCCGGCCGAGCAGGTCGCCGCCGATCGCGAACGACGGCGCCAGCCCGGCGGCCTGCAGGATCAGCGTGACCATGGTGGTCGTGGTGGTCTTGCCGTGGGTGCCGGCGACCGCGATCCCGGACTTGCCGTGCATCAGCAGCGCCAGCAGGCGCGCGCGGCGGACCACGGGGATCTGCAGCTCGCGCGCCCGGACCAGCTCCGGGTTGGCCGGCCTGACCGCGGTCGAGACCGCGACCAGCTCGGGCCGGCCGAGCCGGGCCGCGTCGTGGCCCACCCACACGTCGGCGCCGAGCGCCCGCAGCGCGTCCAGGGTCGGCGAGCCGGCCGCGTCCGAGCCGGTGACCTTGTGCCCGGCGGCCAGGGCCAGGCGGGCAAGGCCGCTCATCCCGGCGCCGCCGACGCCGATCAGGTGGATCGTGCGCGGGCGCCGCAGCCAGCCCGCCGTGGGCGCGCCGGCGGTCACCGGCCGCCGTCCCGGGCCGGGCGCGGCGGGCGGGCCGCGGCGAGCACGACGTCGGCGAGGTCGTCGGCGGCGTGCGGCCGGGCCAGGTCGCGCATGACCTTCGCCATCGCGGCGAGCGTGTCGGGGCTGGCGAGCAGCGGCGCCGCCGCGCGCACCAGCCGCTCCCCGTCGAGCGCCTCGTCGGGGACCGCGACCACGCCGCCGGCGGCCGCCAGGACGCGCGCGTTCGCGGCCTGGTGCCCGGCGGTCGCGTGCGGCAGCGGCACCATGACCGCCGGCACCCCGGCGGCGGTCAGCTCGGCCACGGTGAGCGCGCCGGCGCGGCTGACCGCGAGGTCGGCGACGGCGTAGGCGAGATCCATCCGCTCGACGAACGGCACGACGCGCACGAGCAGCCCGCCGGCGTCGGCCCCGGCCCAGCCGGCGCGCACCGTCACCTCGTCGCGGCGGCCGCAGGCGTGCAGGATCTGCAGGCCCCCCGCCGCCGGCCAGCGGCCGGCCGAGTCGACCACCGCGGTGTTGATCCGGCGGGCGCCGAGGCTGCCGCCGAACACGAACAGCGTGCGGCGCTGCGGGTCCAGCCCGAACGCCGCCAGGCCGTCGGCGCGCAGGGCCGCGCGGTCGACGTGGGCGAGCTCCGGCCGGACGGGGTTGCCGACCATGACGGTCCGGCCCGCCGGGAAGGCGCCGGCGGCCTCCTCCACGCCGAGCGCCACCCGGGCGGCGACCCGCGCGGCGAGGCGGTTGGCGATGCCCGGCACCGCGTTCTGCTCGTGCAGGACCACGGGCACGCCCGCGAGCCGCGCGCCGAGCGCGGTCGGCAGCGTGACGTAGCCGCCCATGCCGACCACCACGTCGGCGCGCCGGCGGCGGACCAGGCGGTGCGCCGCCGCCACGCCCGCGACCGCGGCGAACGGCGCCAGGACGGTCTCCGGCGACAGCCGCCGCGACAGCGGCAGGATCGGCAGCAGGTCCAGCTCGAAGCCGGCCGCCGGCACCGTGCGGGTCTCGATCCCCCGGCTGGTGCCGGCGAAGGTCACCCGGTGCCCGCGGGCGACCAGCGCCCGCGCCAGCGCGAGCCCGGGGAAGATGTGGCCCCCCGTGCCGGCCGCGGCGACCAGGACGTCCAGGGACGCGGGCGCGGCGGTCATCGCCGGCCTCCCCGCGCGCCCGGCCCGGCGGCGCGCGCTCCGGCCCGCACCCCGGTCCTGGTCGGCCCGCGGCGGCTGGCGGCGCCGCCGGCCGCGACCGTGGCGAGCACCGGCGTGCGCACGCGCGCACGCTCCTGCCTGGCGATGCTGAGGAGCAGGCCGAGCGCGGTGAGCAGGACGATCATGCTGGAACCGCCGAAGGACACCAGTGGCAGCGGGACGCCGGTGATCGGCAGCAGTCCCACGACCGCGCCCATGTTGATCAGCGCCGTCACCACGATCCAGATCGTGACGCCGCCGGCGAGGTGGCGCCCGAACGGGTCGGGCGCCCGGCGGGCGACGCGGACCCCCGCGTAGGCGAACACGATGAACAGGGCGACCACCGCGAGCGTCCCCAGCAGCCCGAGCTCCTCGCCGATGATGGCGAAGATGAAGTCGGTGTGGGCGTTGGGCACGTAGCTCCACTTCTGCCGGCTGGCGCCGAGGCCGACCCCGAGCAGGCCGCCCGAGCCGAGCGCGAGCTGGCCCTGGATCAGGTGGTAGCCGGTGTTCTGCGGGTCGGCGGTGGGGTCGAGGAACGCGAACAGCCGGCGCCGCCGGTAGGGCGCGGCCAGGATGAGCTGGAAGCCGGCGGCGAGCCCGAGCGCGGTCAGCGAGGCGAGGGTACGCAGCGGCGTCCCGGCCAGGAACAGCAGCCCGGACGCGATCGCGCACAGCAGCACGGTCGTGCCGAGGTCGGGCTGGAGCATCACCAGGGCGGCCAGCAGCAGCGTCACCGGCAGCACCGGGACCAGCAGGTGGCGCACGTCGCCGAGCAGCCGCGCCTTGCGGGTCAGGACGTCGGCGCCGAACACCAGCAGGGCGAGCTTGGCCAGCTCCGAGGGCTGGAAGCGCAGCCCGGCGGCGACCTCGATCCAGCGGGTCGAGCCGGAGATCTCGACGCCGCCGGGCGCGACCGTCACCCACACCAGCGCGAGCACCGCGACCAGCAGCAGGGGCGCGCCCAGCCGCCGCCAGCGCCGGTAGTCGACCCGGCTCACGGCGAGCATGATCGCCAGCCCGACCAGCGCCCACACCAGCTGCTTCTTGAAGACCGCGTAGGAGTTGCCGTACTCGGCGAAGGCCACCACCGAGGACGCCGACAGCACCATCACCACGCCGATCGCCACCAGGATCAGGATCACGGCGACCAGCAGCCGGTAGCTGGAGACCAGGCCGAGGCCCCGCCGGCCCGGCGAGGGGGCGGGCGCGGGCGCCCTCTCGCGCGGGCGCGGCACGGGCGCCAGCGCGGAGGGGCGGGCGCGCCCCGCCGGGGCCCGGGCGCGGGGCGCCCCGCCCGGCTGGTCAGCCGCGGGCACGCCGCTCACCTCCCGTGGCCGGCGTCCCGGAGGGGGCGGACCGGCGCTCGGGCGTGCGGTCGCGCAGCGCCGCGACCGCGGCGGCGAACGCGTCCCCGCGCGCGGCGTAGTCGGTGAACATGTCCTGGCTCGCGCACGCGGGCGCCAGCAGCACGGTGTCCCCGGGCGCCGCCACGCCGGCGGCCAGCTCGACCGCCTCGGCCATCGACGCCGCCTGCAGCATCGGCCCCTCGAACTCGGCCTTGCCGAGCGCGAACGCCAGCTCCTCGGCGGCCTCGCCCAGCAGCACCACCCCGGCCAGCCGGCCGACCGCCTGCTCGACCAGCTCGTCGAAGGCGAGCCCCTTGTTGCGGCCGCCCGCCAGCCACACGACCCGCTCGAAGGCGCGCAGCGCCTGGGCGGCGGCATGCGGGTTGGTCGCCTTGGAGTCGTCCACGAACGCGACGCCCCCGACGGTGGCGACCGTCGCCAGCCGGTGCGGGCGCGGCCGGAACGCCGCGACGGCGCGGGCCATCCCCGCCGGGTTGGCGCCGAGCGCCAGCGCGAGCCCGGAGGCGGCGAGCGCGTTGGCGAGGTTGTGGCGGCCGGGGAGCCGCAGCGCCGCGGCCCGCCACAGCGGCGTGTCCTCGCGGAACGTGCGGGCGAGCGCCACGCCGGCCTCCACCCCCAGCCCGCCCGGCGGCGGCGGCCGCAGCTGGTAGGGCACCAGGGTGCCGCCCGCGCGCTCGGCGTGCTCGGCGACCACGGGGTCGTCGGCCGGGTACAGCGCCCAGTCCTCCGCGGTCTGGTTGGCCCAGACGCGGGCCTTGGCGGCCGCGTAGCGCGCCATGGTCGGGTGCCAGTCGAGGTGGTCCGGGGCCAGGTTCAGCCACGCCCCGGCGGCCAGCCGCAGCCGGTCGGTGAAGCACAGCTGGAAGCTCGACAGCTCGGCGACGACCGCGTCGGGCGCGGGCCGCGCGAGCACGGCGTCGATCAGCGGGGTCCCGACGTTGCCGGCGGCCACCGCGCGCAGCCCGCTGGCGACCAGCATCGCCGTCGCCAGCTCGGTGGTGGTCGTCTTGCCGTTGGTGCCGGTCACGCCGACCAGCGGGCAGGTCGCCAGCCGCGCCGCCAGCTCGACCTCGCTCCACACCGGCAGGCCCGCGCCCAGCGCCGCCCGGATGAGCGGGTGCCGCTCGGGCAGGCCGGGCCCGACGACGACCAGGCGTCGGCCGCCGAGCAGCTCCACCGCGCCCGGCCCGAGGTGGACCCGCACCCCGCGGACGGTCAGCTCGACGACGTCCAGGCCGGTCGCGTCGTCGGCGGCGATCACGTCCGCGCCCGCGTCCGCCAGGTGCCGCGCCGCCGCCCGGCCGGACCGGCCGAGACCGGCGACCAGGACCGGCAGCCCTGCGAACGCCTGCGGCTCCAGGCCGCTCCCTGACGGCACGTGCTCAGCCACCGGACCCCCCCGTCGCCAGGAACTCCGCGTAGAACAACCCCAGCCCGAACGCGACCGCGAGCCCACCGAGGATCCAGAACCGCACGATGACGGTGGTCTCGGGCCAGTCCTGCAGCTCGAAGTGCAGGTGCAGCGGGGCCATCCGGAACACCCGCCGCCGGAACAGCCGGAACGAGCCGATCTGCAGGATGACCGACAGCGTCTCGACCACGTACAGCCCGCCGAGCACGACCAGCAGCAGCTGCGTGTCGGTGAACAGCGACAGCGCCGCGAGCATGCCGCCGAGCGCGAGCGAGCCGGTGTCGCCCATGAAGATCCTCGCCGGCGGCGCGTTCCACCACAGGAAGCCGGCGCACGCGCCCATCATCGCCGCGGCCGCGACCGCGAGGTCCCGCGCCTCGGCCGTGGAGATCTGGTAGCAGCCGGGAGAGTTGACCGGCGTCAGCGTGCACGCGTGCCGGAACTGCCAGAACGTGATCACCACGTACGCCGCCATCACCAGGGTGGTCGTGCCCGACGCCAGGCCGTCCATGCCGTCGGTGAGGTTCACCGAGTTGGACGCCGCCGCCACGATCAGGAACACCCACACCACGAACGCCAGCAGGATCATCTGGGTCCCGCTCAGCGGGCGGATGAACGACAGCCCGTGCCAGGCGTCCGCCCAGTACCAGGCGCCGAGCGCCAGGCCGAGCGCGCACAGCGCCTGGCCGGTGAACTTGGCGGTCTTGGTCAGGCCCAGGCTGCGCGAGTTGCGGACCTTCAGGTAGTCGTCGGCGAACCCGACCAGCCCGAGCGCGACCATGGTCCCGACGACCATGATCCCCCCGCGGCTGAAGTCGACGTCGGTGAGCCGGTTGTGGACCGAGAGGTAGCCCGCGACCGCGCCGCCGACCATGACCAGGCCGCCCATGGTCGGCGTGCCCCGCTTGGTCTGGTGGCTGTCGGGCAGGTCGACCTGGATGAGCTGCCCCAGGTGCCGGGCACGGAAGACGCGGATCGCGATCGGGGTCCCGATCAGCCCGACGATCAGCGCCACCGTGGCGGCCATGAGGATCCCGACCACTAACCACCGTCCCCGATCGACCGAGGGGGCTGCGCTGCGCTCCGCCCCCCCGGACCCCCCCGGTCCTCTCCCGCGGTGCGGGGCGCTGCGCTCCGCCCCCCCGGACCCCA
>DATFRI010000091.1:0-20396 GCA_035263405.1 Actinomycetes bacterium
AAACACCAGCCAACCAATAACGAATTAAGACGCATAATCTCTGGCGCGGCACACTAGTGCTGCGTCGCTGAGTTGGTTTGACGGTGGAGAGTGGTGGCACCGTCTGATCGGACCAGCGCGCCGTGGCGCTTGGACCGCCGTCGGCCTGGCATGGCTCCTGGGTTGCGGTTGTCAGGCGCGGCGCTCACAGCGGCGCCGTGGCAGGCCACGAGTTGCCCCGCCACGGCGTGTCCTGTCGGTTGGTTCGGCTATCCCAGGCGCAGGTGGTGCTGTTGGGCCAGGGTGGGGATGGTGGTGAAGTCGATGTCGAGCTGGTAGCGGGCGACCACCTCACCGATGGCGGCCTCGTCCCGCTCGGTTGCGGCCAGCAGGGGCGCCATTTCACGGAAGTAGTTCTCGAAGCCGGCTGGGGAGATCAGCTCCAGCAGCCGGGCCGGCTCCTCGCCAGCGTTCCAGAACGCATGCGCGACCCCGCGGGGCTTGAACAGCAGGCCCCCGGGTCCGGCCTCGAGCACCTCGTTGCCGAGCTGGACGCCGAAGCGTCCCTCCAGCACGTAGGAGTACTCGTCCTCGTTGTGGTGGGTGTGGAGTGGGGCGCCTAGGGCCCGCGGCGGGAGCGGGTGCTCGACCAGGCTGAACGCGCCGCCGGTCCTCTCCCCGTCGATCATGAAGCGGACCCCGAGAGCGAGCAGGTGCACGACCTGGCCCTGGTCCGGACCGAGCAGGTGGGTGACCGCTGTGGGCATCGTCGGATCCCTTTCGATTGACGCTGCGTCCATCGAAGGATGCGACCTACCTCCTTCGGCGTCAAGTTCGACTATCATCGTGTCTAACGAAATGAGTGAGAAGCGGAAGTACGAGCTGAAGAAGCGGGCCGAGCGGCTGGCCGACACCCGCCGCCGGATCACCGAGGCCACCGTCGAGCTGCACCGCACCGTCGGTCCGGCAGCCACCCACATCAACGAGGTCGCCCGCCGCGCCGGCGTGCAGCGCATGACCGTCTACAACCACTTCCCCAACGACACCGCCCTGCTGACCGCCTGCTCGGCCCACTGGCGGGCGCTGCACCCGACCCCCGACCTGGCCGCCTGGCGCGCCGTCCCAGACCCCGGGGCGCGGCTGCGCTTGGGCCTGCGCCAGCTCTATGGCTGGTACCGCGAGACCGACCCCATGACGGCCAACGTCCTGCGCGACGCCCAGGTCCTGCCCGCCCTCCGCGCCATCCTCGAAGGCGGCCTGCTGCGCTACCTGGACCAAGCTTGCCAGGTCCTCACCGAGCCCCTCGGCGCCCGCGGACGTCACCGCCAACGGGTTGACGCCGCCGCCCGCGCCGCTGTCGACCTCCACACCTGGCGCGCCCTCGCCCCCCTCAGCGATGCCGAGGCCGCCGAGCTGGCCGCCGGGCTCATCGAACTAGCCGCCAACCCCTAAGACGGGCGCTCGCATGAGCCCATCGGAATGGAGGCGGGTGGGGAATCGTCGGCTGGTGTCGTCGGTGTGGGACGATGACCGATGCCTTTCGCCGCTCCGCTGCGCATTGCCCCCTGACGATCGGGCGAAGCTGCGCCGGTGGGCACGGTCTGCCCAGCTACCAGCCGTGCTCGTCCAGCGGGCCCGAATCCTGCTCCTGGCCGCCGACGGCGTCTCCAACACCGAGATCGCTGAGCGGGTCGGCGTCTCCCGCCCCACGGTCATTGCCTGCCGCCGCCGCTCTGTCCGCCGCGGGCTGGACGGACTAGACGATTGATTCCAAGGGGTGGGTGCGGGAACGAGCGAAGGTGCCCATGATCGGCGTTGCTACCCAACGTCGAGCCCGGAGGCCCGGTGGACGCCGACCTGGACACCCTCGCGACCGCACTGTACGTCAAGGTCGACGATCTGCTGCTCGCCTCGCCACACCTCGCGCCATGGCGGCCAGCGGTGGGGATCCCACCCCGGCTCAGCGACGCTGAGCTGGTCACCCTGGCGGTCATGCAAGCGCTGCTGGGGTTCACCTCCGAGGCGCGCTGGCTGCGCTATGCCACCCGCCACTTGCGCGGCCTGTTCCCCAACCTGCCAGGGCAGAGCGGGTACAACCAGCGCCTGCGCGCGGCGGCCGGGCTGCTGCGCTCGGCGATCCGGGCCCTGGCCAGCGACACCACCCTGTGGACCGACGATGGGTGGGTCGTGGACTCCACCCCGGTCGCGTGCGGCTGCTCCCGCGAGACCGTCAAGCGCTCGGACCTGGCCGGCTGGGCCGAGTACGGCTACTGCCCAGCCACACCCGCTCCTTCTGGGGCCTGCGGCTGCACCTGCTGTGCACCCTGCACGGGCTGCCGGTCACCTTCGCGCTCACTGGCGCCAAGACCCCCGACCGGGAGGTCCTGCTGGACCTGCTGGCCGTGGACTCCGAGCTGGTCGCCGCCCGACCCGGCCAGACCGTGATCGCCGACAAGAACTACTACGGCCGCGCGTTCGAGGACGCCCTCGCCCAGACCGGAGTGCGGCTGCTGCGCCCCGCCCGCCGTGGCGAGCCCGACCGGCCTACCGCCCGGCTGTTCAAACCGCTGCGGCAGCTCATCGAATCGGTCAACCAGACCCTCAAGGGCCAGCTCGACCTCGAACGGCACGGCGGCCGCACCCCCGCTGGCATCGCGGTCCGGGTCCTGCAGCGCATCCTCGCCCTCACCAGCGCGATCTGGCACAACGACAAGACCGGGCAAGCGACCCTCCGATCCCTGACCGCCTACGACCACTAACACCCCCTGGAATCACTCATCTAGCCTGCTGTGCTGCTACCGGGAGCGAGCAGCATAGACGCAGCGAGCAGGAGCCTTCCCTACGGTTTCAAGCCGCCCTGCGGGCGGAGTCACAGGGTGACTGTTAGCGCGCTCGTGATCGTGCCTGCCTGGATATGGCGGTGCCCACGGCCGAGATCTCGGCCGTGGGCACCGGATCGGATGATGGCGATCCAGGCGCTGGACTCGTCGATGGTGGCTTCGCGGTCGACGAAGGCGCGATCATCCCCCGCCCTCGTCGGCGTCTTCGCCGCCACTATTGTTACCGCCTGCATTCTCTGCTGCGGCCTCGTTCGCCAGCTCCTGGACGGCCGTCAAGGCCTGGCTGGCACCGTCACGCGCGGTCAGACCGTTCGGATCACCGTCCCGCACCGCGATCTCGGCGATCCCGGCCAACTCGCGGGCAGCACCCTCGAGCTCGGCGAGGGCCGCGGCCAGCTCCGCATAGCTGCCTTGAACATCACCTGACCTGGCGGCTTGCGAGGCCTTGTCAGCGTGGTCCTTGGCGGCGGCGGCGCGGCCGGCGATGCTCGCCTTGCCCATCGAGAACCCGAACAGCTGCGAGGTCCACCCCGACAGCAGGGCAGCCTCGGCGGCGGCGGTCTGCGCCTTGGCGGCGTTGTTGGCTGCGGTGACCGCGCTCTGGGAGGGGTTCCCCCTGGAGTTGGGGCCAGATGACGAGTCGTCCGGGGAGTCCCGGTCCGCCGTGACCGTCACCCCGTCCATCTCGTACGTGTCCTCCTCAGCGGTGGCGCGGCCGATGAGCCCGGAGGCCGTTGTGGCCAGCACGAGCAGGAGGACGGTGGCTAGCGGCAGCACATACCGGGGGCGCAGTATCGCCAGCCGTCGGCGACTTGCACTCGCCGCAGCGGCTCCCGGAGCAATTGATGACATGTTAAAGGGAATCCTTTCTGCTGTTTCAACGCCGCCAAGACCAGCGTCTCATGGCACGCTTTGGCTGCAGAACCAATACAAAGGACAGGCAGAGCCGAGTGTGTGCGCGAAGGCGCATCCTTGATGCTGTGATGTACCTGGGGGATTGCTGTGAATCGCCTGGGGTTTGCTGTGGTTCACCTCCTGGGGGATTGGTAACCACTAATGGGATAACGGGGACCGTATGGCGGCTTGTCTTGTCTGTCAAATCGTCCCGATGACGCGATGCCGAAACGATCACCATTGATGAGATTCTGAGATCAATTCAGGTTGCTTTTCTCTCTTCTCAATCAACCTACGGGCTGACGGCTCTTGCCACGAGGCAGGTGGTCACCGCGCTCAGATCCTCGAGCTCGACCACTCCATCTGGGCGGGTTGTGCCCGATACGTGCCTGCAGCCTGACAGGAGGTTACGGGCCGGCAGGGAAGCTGCACGTCAGCAGGCCAACGTTTGAGGTAGCGTCGGGTCCTCTCAAGGCGGTAACGGCAGTTCGAATCTGCTCGGGGCTACCACCCAACACTCGTGTGGAACGGCCGCTGACCTGTGTGGATGATGGTCAGCGGCCGTGTTGCGTGTCCGGCGGCGTCCGGGCGCCGGCGGATCAGCGCGTCGCCGCCGTCGAGGCACTTGGCGTAGGTCCTTGGCGCCGCGCTGTCCTCGGCTTGAAGCCAGGTGAGGAATCGTCAAGACCTGTGGATGGCGTGTCACGCGGCTTGCTGTTCACCTCCTGAGCCGGGCTCGCGCAGACGAGCAGGGTCAGGTCCCCTGCCGGGCCGGCGCGAAAAACTCGGTGAGTGCCTCGGCGAGCGCCTTGGGATGGGTCAGGGGGGCGGCGTGCCCGGCGCCGGGGATCTCGTGCACCCGTGCGTTGGGGACGTGGTCGGCCACGTGCCGCGCGCTGGCGGTGAAGAAGGGCTTGGTGTCCGATCCGAGCAGCACCGCCACCGGAGCGGAGATCGCGCCGAGCACGGCCGGGTCAGCGGCGGGGTCTCCGTGCTCCATCACTTGCTGGAGGAGGTTGAGCAGGTTCGGGACGTAGCGCCCTGCGGCCTCGACGTAGCCGGCGTCTTCGGCCACGGCGATCTCCTCGTCGTTGAAGGGCCAACCAAGGAACGCGCGAACCGCAGCCGTCAACCTGCCCTCGGCGGCCAGCGCGCCCGTGCGGGCGAGGGCGTCGCCGAGGGCCGCCTGCACCTGCTCGTCCATCACGCTCAGGATCACCGGCTCGAAGGGGGCCACCGCGTGCACCGCGTCGGACTGCGCCGCCACGGCGAGTGCCAAGTTGGCGCCGCCGGTCCAGCCCACCAGCCCGGTCGGTTCCCCGATGCTGTCGATGTAGGTGAGGATGTCGTCGGCCTGCCGAGCGGGGCTGAGGTCGGGGTGATCGCCGCTGAGACCACGGCCCCGCTGGCTCGGCAGGTAGCAGGTGAACCAGCCGGTCAGGTGTTCCACCACCACCCGGTTCCAGTCGATGTCCCCATCGCCTACGGCCCCCTGCAGGAACACCAGCGGCGGCCCCTGGCCGTGCACGGCCCCGCCAATGACGACGCCGTCGGTGGTGGTGACGTAGTGGGTGCGTTGGTTGCTCATTGCCGTCTCCCTGCGTCTCGTGTGGTCATGCCCGCAACGATGACGCCGAAGACGTCGGAGAATGTCACCCGACCGGCTACGTTTCGGCGGTCAGGGGGTACTACAGGTCGCGGCGGGCGACCTGTGCGGCGAGATCCGCGCGTCCGTCGACGTCAACCTTGGCGTAGACGCGGGACAGGTACTTCTTCACCGTGTTGACGGAGATGAACAGGCGGTGACCGATCTCGGCGTTGGTGTGGCCTTCGGCGACCAGCCGCACGACGTCGCGTTCGACGGGAGTCAGTGACGCCCAGCCGATCCGCGGGCGTTGACGCTCGCCCCGCCCGCGGCGGGTGTAGGCGACCGCGTCGGCCAGCGACAGCTCGCCGCCCGCGTCCCAACATGCGGCCGCGTCGGTGGGTTCCAGCGCGGCTTGCGCCGCGGTGCGGGCACGATCGAAGCGGTCGGCCTGGACCGGGAAGCGGGCGATGCCCGTGTCGGTGTGGAACCGTTGCGACGCGGCCAGCAGGCGAAGCGCCCGCTCGGGCTCGCCGAGGGCTAGGGCCAGGTCGGCGATCGTTTCCAGCGCCGCGGCGGCCCCAACCTGGTCGCCGTAGTGGTCCAGGACCTCCAGGCCGTCATGGGCCAGCTCCCACGCCTCGTCGAGGTCCTCGTCCTCCTCGGCTAACTCCGCGAGGCCGAGCAACGACCGACCCAGCGGCCACGGGAGCCGCGGGTCGGTCGACAGTGCGCGGCTGGCCTGAAGATGTGCTCGCGCGTCGTCGTAGCGCTGCTGGCCGTGTGCGAGCACGCCCAGCAGCCACTCACCGACGGACTCGTCCCAGCGGCTGCCGCCACCACGGCCGGTCCGCACGATCTCCGCAGCCGTGGCCCGAGCAGTTTCCAGGTCGCCGGATGCGTACGCCGACAATGCGAGCCAGTGGCGGAAGGCCAGGTCGTACTGAGACCCCTCCAGGGCCCGTGACCGCAACACAGCTTGCGCCCTGGACAGCCATTCCTGCGCTCGGCGGTGATCACCCTGCAGGACGGCAGCTGCACCAAGCCCGGTGAGCCCAGCCGCTTCCCACCCGGGACGTCCGACCTGCCGGCTGAGCTCGACGGCTCGTCGAGCGTGTCGGCGTGACCGGTCGAGCCGCCCGGACCACTCCGGCCCCGGCCCAAGGCCCGCGCCAATGGCCGCGTGGGCGGCCGGTAACTGGAAGGTGAGGTCGTTGGCCTCGCACACCTCTACGGCCTGTTCGAACAGGCTGCACCCGGCGTCGATCGAGCGGTTGTGGGCCTGCGCTGCTCCGGCGAACGCCAGGACGTAGGCGTGGGTCGACGCATCCTCGCACCGCTGGGCGTGTTGGAGCGCCTGCTCGACGTCAGCGTCCACCTGCTCGCTGGTCGACAGCCCCGACAGCACCCCCGAGAGAGCTCGTTGGCCCAACGCGAGCGCGAGTGCACCGGCCACATCAGCGGCGTGTGCCGCGGCGACCGCCTGGCTCGCCGACCGATAGGCGCGGGCGGGCTCGCTGCCGGCAAGGGCCAGGGCCGCCGCGCCCATCAACCCCCGCAGGCGCTCGTCAGCGGGGGCGCCCGGGGCCTCTGCGGCGTCGTGCAGGCGTCGGTGGACCTCCCGGGAGAGGCCGCGGTCGAACCAGAAGCGGACGATCGGCTCGGTGAGGTCCACCAGCCCCCGCAGGTCCCCTGTCTGCACTGCCCAGTCCATCGCGGCGCGCAGGTCATCCAGATCGGCCGCAAGCCGTGCCACCCAGGGCCCAGGCTGTCCGCCAGTGAGACCCGTGTGTGCCCGCCCGGCCAGCTCGACGTGAAACTGCAGATGGCGGCCACGCACCCGATCGGGATCGTCCAGCTCGGACAGCCGCTGCCGGGCATACACCCGGATCGTCTCCAACAGCCGGTAGCGGGCGCTGCCGTGACGCCTGGTCACCTGCACCAGCGAGTGCTCGACCAGCCCCGTGATCAGGTCGAGCACGCCGTCACCGTCGATGTCCTCCCCGCCCACCACCGCCTCGGCAGCATCCAGTTCGAACGACCCGGCGAATACCGACAGCCTCGCCAACGCCGAGCGCTGCACGTCGTCGAGCAGGTCGTAGCTCCAGTCCAGCGACGCCTCCAGCGTTCGCTGACGTGCCGGCGCCCCCCGCACCCCGCCGGTCAGCAACCCGAACGGGTCCGACAACCCGGCCGCGATCTGGGCCGGCGCCAGCACCCGCACCCGCGCCGCCGCCAGCTCGATCGCCAACGGGATCCCATCCAGACGCCGGCAGATCTCGGCCACGTCCGAAGCGTTGTCGGCACTGATCCGGAAGTCGGCAGCCACCTGCCGGGCCCGCACCTCGAACAGCCGCGCCGCGTCCGCTGCTGCGACCGTGCTGGCGGAGGAAGCATCAGGGCGCGGCACCGGCAGCCCGGTGACATCGAAGGTCGCCTCACCCTCGACGACCAGCGGCACGCGGCTGGTGGCCAGCACGTGCAGCTGCGGACACGCCGACGACAACGCGCCGACCAGCTCGGCGCACGCCTCCACCAGATGCTCGCAATTGTCGAGCACGACCAGCAGATGCCGTCCATGAAGCTGCTCGGCGAGCGTGTCGGTCAGCGCCTGTCCGGGTCGCTCGTGGACGTCCACCGCCCCGCCAAGGGCCGGTGCGACCAGCCCAGGGTCGCTCACCCCTTGCAGGTCCACCCAACAGGCCCCGTCGGAGAATCCCGACGCCACGTCCCCGACGACCTCAACCGCCAACCGCGTCTTGCCGCAGCCACCCGAACCGGTCAACGTCACCACCCGGGCGTCCGCGACCAGGTCGGCCACCTTCGCACGTTCATGCTCGCGGCCGACGAACGCCGCGACCCCAACGGGCAGCCCGCTCTGCATCTCCCTGGACTCTACCCCACCCCGATCGACGAACCCACCGCCGACGCCTGGCCGGTCGCGTTGGCCTCGGACTCGTCCGTGGACTACCTTCCCGAACCGGCGCCCTAACGCCGGTCCTGATCAGATGCACGTGGTATCCCCCAGAGATTTATTCCCTCCGGTGGAGGACTATTGAAGATCAACAGCACAGCGTGGGAGATGCCCGGGAACCGGTACAAAATTTGAATGTACTGCTTGGAGTACTCGTCATTCCTAGACGTCGCGTCGAGGGCTGCGACGTCCTCTTTGAATTGGGCAGCCTCGCGCGCTATACGGTCATTGCGCGCCTGCCACCACTGCTGAACGGGCTTCGTGACGGTACGGCCGATGCTTGCACCGGGCCTGGTGTCACCGGCTACGGTGTCGTCGGCCTTGAGCTGAGCAGGCGAGCCCGGCTGCGTCGAGAGTTGCGCCTGAAAGGCCTGCTCGCTCAACTGCGGGACGGACGGCTGCTCCGCACCTGTGGCCGGCTGGCCCCCCGAACCCGCCAGAGTCTGGTCGTCATCGGGTCCGGCAAGCGCCTGTCCTCGGACGGCACCGTCCCCTCCGGGCTGAAGCTGGTCGACAGCAAGGTCTCGAGCACCGGCGTCGTGATGGGCACGTACGAGCCGGCAGGCGAGATCGTCACAGGACGTTCGCGCTGGACTGATCGCGCGGGTCAGCCCTTCACGCAGAGGACCTGCTTCAGGCGCGCGCGGACGGTGACGAGGTCGGTCTGGGCGGCGACGACCTCGTCGATCGGCTTGTAGGCACCGGGGATCTCGTCGACGACGCCGGCGTCCTTGCGCGACTCGACCCCGGCGGTCTGCGCCTCCAGGTCGGCGACCGTGAAGGTCCTGCGGGCCCGGTTGCGGCTCATCCGCCGGCCGGCGCCGTGCGACGCGGACTCGTACGAGTCGGGGTTGCCGCGGCCCTGGACGATGTAGGACGCGGTCCCCATCGAGCCGGGGATGATGCCCCACTCGCCCGTGCCCGCGCGGATCGCGCCCTTGCGGGTGACCAGGACGTGCGTGCCGAAATGGGTCTCCTCCGCGACGTAGTTGTGGTGGCAGTGGACCTCGCGGGTCACGTCCGTCCTGCGGCCGAGCGTGCGCGCGATCGCGCCGCGGATCAGCTCGAGCATGACCGCGCGGTTGGCGGCCGCGTAGCGCTGCGCCCAGAACAGGTCGCGCCGGTAGGCGTCCATCTCCGGCGTGCCGGCGAGGAACACCGCCAGGTCGGGGTCGGGCAGGTCCCCGTTGTGGGCGAGCCGCCTGGCGATCCCCATGTGATGCTCGGCGAGGACCAGCCCGACCCGGCGCGACCCGGAGTGCAGCATCAGCCACACCCCGCCGTCCTCGTCCAGGCACAGCTCGATGAAGTGGTTGCCGCCGCCGAGCGTCCCGAGCTGCAGCCGGGCGCGCTCGCGCAGGCCCTGCGCCGGGCGGGCGAGGCGGTCGAACTCGGCCCACAGCCGCTCGTGCGCCCGCCCGGGGGGAGCCGGGACGCGATGCGTCGCGAACCCGACCGGGACGGCGGCCTCGACCGCCGAGCGCAGCGGGCCGAGGTCGTCGGGCAGGTGGCCGGCGCGCAGGTCGAGGTGGAGCGCTGCCATGCCGCAGCCGATGTCCACGCCGACCGCGGCGGGCGCCACCGCGTCGCGCATCGCGATGACCGATCCGACGGTCGCGCCCTTGCCGAAATGGACGTCAGGCATGACCGCGACGTGGTGGAACACCCACGGGAGAGCCGCGATGTTCCTGAGCTGCTGCAGCGCCTGGGGCTCGACGGTCTGCGGATCGGTCCACAGGTAGATCGGGGCGGTGGCGCCGCTGAGGGTCGACGGCGGCATCGGACCTCCCTTCGCCGGCCGCGACCGGCAGGCCCGCGGCGATCGCGGGTGCGGCCGGCGTCAGCATGCGGCCGCCGCGGCGAGGAGCCAACGGATTTCGTCCGCGGTGGCGCCCGGCACCCGCCGGCGGGTGCATCGGCGGGTACATCATCGTCGGCGCAAGCGTACGCCGCCGGCCGCGCGGCGCCCGCCCGTCCCGGGCGGGCGCCGGGTCGTAGGCTTGGCGCAGGACGGACGGGCGGCGGAACCGGTGGACGGATGGGTGGGTGCCGATGGCGGAGATCGTCCCGCTGACCGACGCGATCGCCGCCGCCGTGCACGACGGGGACACCGTCGCGATGGAAGGGTTCACCCACCTCATCCCGTTCGCGGCCGCGCAGGAGGTCGTCCGGCAGGGCCGGCGGGACCTCACGCTGGTCCGGATGACCCCCGACATCGTCTACGACCAGCTCATCGGCATGGGCTGCGCCCGCCGGCTGGTGTTCTCCTGGGGCGGCAACCCCGGCGTCGGCTCCCTGCACCGGTTCCGCGACGCCGTGGAGAACGGCTGGCCGGCGCCGCTGGAGGTCGAGGAGCACAGCCACGCCGGCATGGCCAACCGCTACGCCGCCGGCGCGTCGGGCCTGCCGTTCGCCGTGCTGCGCGGCTACGTGGGCACCGACCTGCCCGTGCACGGGGCCACCGTCAAGCCCATCACCTGCCCGTTCACCGGGGAGGTGCTCACCGCGGTGCCGGCGCTGCGGCCCGACGTCGCCGTGGTCCACGCCCAGCGCGCCGACCGGCGCGGCAACGTGCAGCTGTGGGGCATCGTCGGGATCCAGAAGGAGGCGGTGCTCGCCTCGGCGCGCTCGGTCGTGACCGTCGAGGAGGTGGTCGACGAGCTGGACCCGCGGCCCGGCGCGGTCGTCCTGCCCGGCTGGGCCGTCGGCTACGTCGCGCGGGCGCCGGGCGGGGCGCACCCGTCCTACGCGCACGGCTACTCCGAGCGCGACAACGACTTCTACGTCCGTTGGGACGCGATCAGCCGCGACCGGGACGCCTTCCGCCGGTGGATGCGGGAGCACGTGCTGGAGCGCCGCGCGCCGGGGGGGTCGGGGGGGTGACGGGCGGGACGCCCGCGCGGCCGGGCGGCCACAGCGCCGCCGAGATGATGGCGGTGGCGGCCGCGCGCCAGCTGCGCGACGGCATGACCTGCTTCGTCGGAATCGGCCTGCCGAGCACGGCCGCGAACCTCGCCCGGGCGACGCACGCGCCGGCGCTGGTGCTCGTCTACGAGTCGGGCACGATCGGGTCCAGGCCCGACCGCCTGCCGCTGTCGATCGGCGACGGGATCCTGGCCGACACCGCGGACGCCGTGGTGAGCGTGCCCGAGGTGTTCAACTACTGGCTCCAGCCCGGCCGGATCGACGTCGGCTTCCTCGGCGCCGCGCAGGTCGACCGCTTCGCCAACCTCAACACGACCGTGATCGGCCCGGACTACCGGCACCCGAGGGTCCGGCTCCCGGGGGCCGGCGGCGCGCCGGAGATCGCCGCGTCCTGCCGCGAGGTGATCGTGGTCGCACGCCACAGCCGGCGGACCTTCGTGGAGCGCGTCGACTTCGTCACCTCGGTCGGCTTCGGGAGCGGCCCGGGGGACCGCGAGCGCCTCGGGCTCGGCGGCGCCGGCCCGCGGACCGTCATCACCGACCTGGGCGTCCTGGAGCCCGACCCGCGCACCTGCGAGCTGGTCCTGACCAGCCTGCATCCGGGTGTCACGCTGGAGCAGGCGCGGGCGGCGACCGGCTGGCCGCTCGCCGCGGCCCGCGGAGGGGCGCGGCGCACCGAGCCGCCGACCGCGGCGGAGCTGGCCGCCCTGCGCCGCCTGGAACGGACCCGAGGCGTGACCTGACCGGGCGCCGGAGCGCGGGTGCGCCCGGGGCGCCCCCAAGGCCTGATCCCGCCTCCGCCGCGGCGTGGGGGTGCGAGGCGCTCCTGCGGCGCCGGCCCCGGGACGGCGGTCAGGGGGCCGGGTCGGGACCCTCGTGCCAGCCACCCTCGGCGCCCTTGGGCCAGAACGGCCACTCCTCGAAGGCGGTGCAGCGGCCGTCGCCGTCGAAGCGGACGATCCACAGGTCGCGGTACTCCTGGCGCAGCGGCTCCCCGTAGCGGACCTCCACCCGGGCCACCCCGGTGTCGCCCTCCACGGCCACGACCTCGCTGCGCATCGTGAAGACCTCGTCCGGCCCGTCCCGGCCCGCGTCCCACATCGCGGCGATCGCCGGCAGGCCGCGGAACGGCTCCTCGTACGGCGCCGTCCGGTAGGTCGCCTCGGGCGCGAACAGCTCGGCGAGCAGCTCCGTGCCCGCGGTCCGCCAGGCCCGCTCGTACAGCGCGATCCAGGCCTGCAGCCCATCCCGGTCCATGCGCGGATCGTAGCAAGCGGCCAGGACACCTCGCGCGGCCGGCGCCGCCTGCCCGCGCCGGCCGCGGCCCGCGGCATCATGAGCGCAGCCACCGCCGGCCCGCGCAGGAGGAGCCGATGAAGCTCGCGACCGCCTTCCGCCCCGACGGCTCGACCGCGCTGCAGGTGGCGCTGGGGGACGGGTACGTCGACGTCCCGTCGGCCGCCGCGCGCAGGGGCGAGCCGGAGCTCGCCGGGCTCGGCGACGTGGGGGCGTTCCTGCGGGCGGGGCCCGGCGCCCGCGCGGCGCTCGACCGCCTGGTCGCGCGGCTGGCGTCCGAGGGGGTGGGCAGGGTCGCGCTGGAGGCGCTGCGGCTGGCGCCCGCGGTCGTGGATCCGGGCGCGATCGTCTGCATCGGCCGTAACTACGCCGCCCACGCCGCGGAGCGCAAGGAGGAGGTCCCGCCGTTCCCGCTGCTGTTCAGCAAGTTCCGCAACACCCTCCTCGGGCACGGCGGGACGGTCCGCTACCCGCCGCTGACCAGGGAGCTGGACTACGAGGGCGAGCTGGCGGTGGTGATCGGGCGCACCGCCTCGCGCGTCCCCGCGGCCGCGGCGCTCGAGCACGTCGGCGGCTGGACGATCATCAACGACCTCAGCGCCCGCGACCGGCAGGCGGGCGACCCGCAGTGGATCCGTGGCAAGTCCCTGGACGGGTTCGCGCCGCTCGGGCCGGTCGTGGTCACCGCCGACGAGCTGCGCGAGGTGGACGGACTGCGCGTGCAGACCAGGGTCAACGGCGAGCTGCGCCAGGACGAGACGTGCGCGCGGATGGTGTTCAAGGTGCCCGAGCTGATCGCCTTCATCACCGAGGGGATCACGCTGCAGCCGGGCGACGTGATCGCGACCGGGACGCCCGCGGGGGTCGGGCAGGGCTTCGACCCGCCGCGGTACCTGGTCCCCGGCGACACCGTCGACGTCACCGTGAGCCGGATCGGCACGCTGCGGGTCTCGATCGCCTGACGGGCCGCGCCGGGGCGCGCCCGCCCGGCCCCGGCGGTGGCCCCGGCGCCGGCCCGCCCGCGGCGCCTTGGCCGGGGACCCGCCGTCCACGGCGGGCGACCGCCGGGAGCGATGCCGGACCCGCCGTCCACAGATCCCGCCGGACCGGGGCCGCCCGGGCCGCCGGTCGCGGATGATCCTGGCACCGGCGGCACCGACCCGGCCCGCCAGGGCCGGCTCCGGGCAGGGCCGGCACCGACAGGGGAAGGAACGCGATTGCCCTCACTGGACATGGCGCGGGGCCGTGCCCGCCTGAGCTACGACCACATCTCGGTGCTCGGTGCGCTGCTCGCCCGCAGGCCGATCCCCAGCGGGCAGCGCGCCGCGCTCACCCAGCTCGCCGACTCGGGGCTGCTCGGCCCCCACGGGGACCCCGTGCCGACGCTGGAGCCGATCATGCGGGTGCTGGCCGACGCCACGGTGATCCTCGACGTCCAGACGATCGGGATCGGCGGGATCGTCGGGCACGGCGCGTGGGCCACCGCGACCGAGGCGGTCGCCGCCGACGGCTGGCCGGGCGAGCGCGAGTGCGAGTACATCCCGATGGAGCTGTCGGTGCTGCCGTGGGCGATCGCCCGCACGACCGGCCTGCACCGCCCCGGCGTCGACCGGCCACGCCCGGTCCCGCCGCGGCTGCAGGTCCCGGCGCGGCTGTTCGACGGCGCGATCTCGGCCGTGGCCGACCTGCCGCCGGCGTGGGCGCGGCGGGTGCCGGCGGAGGCGGTGGCGGATGCCGTGGGGGGCGTCCTGGCGCGCGCCGGCCCGCTTCCCGAGGCGGGGCGGGGTCCGCTCACGCGGATCCTGCTCGGAGTGCGGGTGTTCTGGCGGGTCGTGGCCACGGAGGCCGCCCCGGAGGGGTCCAGGGTCGCGGGCTCGCTGGCGGTGCTCGACGCCGGGCCGGCCGGCTCCTGGCGCCACGAGCAGCCGGCCGCCGGAGCGGGCGGTGAGGTGCTGCTGACCAGGCGCAGCCCGGACGAGCTGTGGTCGGAGCTGGTCGAGCTGCTGCCCGCCGCGGCGGTGCCCGGGCGGCCGCCGGACGATGGGCCGTAGCCCGCGGCCCCGGCGGGGCGCGCCAGCGGGCGCCCCGCCGCCCCCCTCCGGGGCCGCTACATCTGGTCGGGCGCCTGGATGCCGAGCAGCCCTAGGCCGGTGGTGAGCACGCGCGAGCTGAGCGCGCACAGCGCCAGCCGGCTGGCGCGCAGGCCCTCGTCCTCGGCCTGGAGCACCGGGCACGCCTCGTAGAACGCGCTGAACGAGGTGGCCAGCTCGTACAGGTAGGTGCACAGCCGGTGCGGCTGGTGGCGCTCGGCGGCGAGGCCGAGGGCCTCCTCGAACCCCAGCAGGTGCAGCGCGAGGGCCCGCTCGGCGGGCTCCGGCAGGCACACCGGTGCGGTCACGTCGTCGGGCACGCCACCCCGGCGGAAGATCGACCGGATCCTGGTGTTGGCGTACTGCAGGTAGGGGGCGGTGTTCCCGTCCAGGGCCA
The DNA here is from genome assembly GCA_035263405.1 of Actinomycetes bacterium. Lineage (GTDB taxonomy): Bacteria > Actinomycetota > CALGFH01 > CALGFH01 > CALGFH01 > DATFRI01. The sequence goes on from DATFRI010000091.1 coordinate 14,981, forward strand.
GCATCCGGTCCCAGGAGAACACGTAGTCGCGGATGCGATCGTTGGACAGGTCGGCGTACTTCACCGCGCCGATGCCGATGGGCGCCGCCAGCTCGGCCACCGCCGCCTCGTCCAGCTCGGGCCGCTTCTCGCGCAGGAGCGCCGCCGCGCGCGCGGCCGCCTCGTCCAGCAGGTCGGCGAGCCTGATCGAGGCGCCGGCCCGGGTGCGCAGGAGCTTGCGGTCCGGCCCGAGCACCGAGCCGAACCCGACGTGGACCGCCTCCTGCTCCGGCCCGAGCCACCCGGCCATCCGGGCCGTGGCGAACACCATCTCCAGGTGGAGCTGCTGCGGCGCGCCGACCACGTACAGGATCCGGGTCGCGCCGAGATCCCGAGCCCGCAGGCGGATCGTGGCGAGGTCGGTGGCGGCGTACCCGTACCCGCCGTCGGCCTTGCGGACGATCAGCGGCTGCCGCTGCCCCTGCCGGTTGGTGAACCCCGGGGGGAAGACGCACAGCGCGCCGTCGCTCACCTCCAGCAGGCCGAGCTGCTTCAACTCATCCACGATCGAGGCCAGGACGGGGTTGTAGCGGCTCTCCCCGTCCTCGTCCTCCGGGATCAACAGGACCCCGAGCCGCCGGTAGACGTGCTGGAAGTAGGCGCGCGACTGGTCGTAGAGCAGTCGCCACAGCGCCAGGGTCGGCTCGTCGCCGGACTGCAGCGCGACCACCCGCCGCCGGCTGCGCTCGGCGAACGCCTCGTCGCCGTCGAACTTGCGGCGGGCGTCCTGGTAGAAGCGGCTCAGGTCGCCGACCGACAGCTCCGCGACGGCCTCCTGCTCGCCGATGTCGAGCAGGTGCTCGATGAGCATCCCGAACGGGGTCCCCCAGTCGCCCAGGTGGTTCTGGCGGATGACGGTGTTCCCCAGGAACGTCTGGATGCGGCAGAGCGCGTCGCCGATGATCGTGGAGCGCAGGTGGCCGACGTGCATCTCCTTGGCGACGTTGGGCGCGGAGTAGTCGACCACCACCGTCGCGGCGGGCCGCGTCACGGGGACGCCGAGCCGCTCGCCGGCCATGTCCGCCAGCAGCCCGGCGACGACCGGCTCGCGCAGCGTCAGGTTCACGAACCCCGGCCCGGCGATCTCCACCCGCTCGCAGAGGTCGTCCAGGCGTACGCGCCCCACGACCTCGGCCGCCAGCTCACGCGGGTTGCGCCCCAGCCGGCGGGCGAGCGCGAGCGCGCCGTCGGCCTGGTAGTCGGCGCGCTCCGAGCGGCGCACCGCAGGGTCGGCCGCCGCCTCGCCGGCGACCGCGGCGAACGCCGGCGCCAGCCGCCCGCCGAGCATCGAGATCGGGTTGGTCATCGTCTCCCACCGGTCGTCGCGGTGCCGCACCTCGGCCTGCTCGACAGCAGGCCGTGCCTTGATGCCCCCCGACGGACCCCATGCTGCCATGCCTCGGCGCGTGTCCCGCCCTGACCTGATCGACCGCGACGCGGAGCAGGGCACCTGCAGGCGCCGGTCCCAGCGACACCCCGGCGGCCCGGCCCGCCGGGGTGGTCCGGCCCGCCGCTCAGCCCTTGTTGGCGCCGTGGGCGCGGACGAAGTCGTTGACCTCGTAGTAGGCGTCGATCGACTCGCCCGCGTCACCCCAGAACCCGTCCAGCACGTCGTACTCCATGCGGCGCTGCCCGACGTAGAAGTTGTTCACGTCGGTGATCTCCAGCTCGCCGCGGCCCGAGGGCCGCAGCGTGGGGATGACCTCGAACACGCTCGCGTCGTAGAAGTAGATGCCGGTGACCCCGTAGCTGCTCGGCGGGTCGTCGGGCTTCTCGACGATCCGCACGACCCGGCCGTCCGCGTCCAGCTCGGGCACGCCCAGGTGGCGCAGGTGGCTGGCGTCGTCCACCAGCGACAGCAGGATCCGGGCGCCGGCGTCCTGGGCGCGGAAGTGCTCCACGGCGGGCCGGACGGAGCGCTCGACGATGTTGTCGGCGAGCATCACGCACACGCGGTCGCCGTCCACGAACCGCTCGGCGAGCCCGAGCGCCTCGGCGATCCCGCCCGGCCGCTCCTGGTAGGCGTACAGGAGCCGCTCGATGCCCCACTCGTGGCCGTTGCCGAGCAGGCGCAGGAACTCCCCCGCATGCGTGCCGCCCGTGACCAGCATCAGCTCGCCCACCCCGGCCGACACCAGCGCCTCGATCGCGTAGGTGACCATCGGGCGGTCGTAGATCGGCAGCAGGTGCTTGTTGGTGATGCGGGTGAGCGGGTGCAGCCGGGTGCCGCTGCCGCCCGCCAGGATCACGCCCTTCACGAGACCCACTCCATCGTGTCGCTGCGCACGCTGACCTCCAGGACGTTCCGGGACCGGGACGGCGCCCACGCTCGGCGGACGCCGCGCGAGGCGACCGAGCCTACCGGAACTCGCGCGTCCCCGACCGGGCCACGGCGGGCGACCGCGTGCCCCGAGCGCGACGGACGGGTCCCCACACGTGCTGATGCCGGCCGTGACCGCGACGAACTAGACTCCTCCTCCCGTGGCTCGGTCCCCTGTCCTCCGCGACCCGCCGCCGGCGGCTGGGTCCGCCGGGGCGGGCGACGCAGCCGTCGACGAGCGGCTCCCGCGCCTGTTCGAGTACCTCCGCGCGGTCCGTGCCCTGTTCGACCGGCCCGTGCGCGACATCACCGCCGCCGGCGAGCTGTACTGGCAGCAGCGCCTGGTCGCCGCGCACGGCACGCACGTCGGCCCGCCGGCGGACCCGGCGACGCCGGGGGAGGCCGAGCCCTGGCGGGGGTCCCGCTGGAGCGGCCAGCCCGGCGCCGAGCCGGCCGGGGACGACGCCTGGCTGCTGGTGCGCAGGCAACCGCCCCCGCCCGCGCTCCAGGCACCCGACGGGATCGACCCGTCGCTCGTCCGCGGACCGGTGGACGACCCCTGGATCCCGCCCGAGCTGGACGGTGCGGCGCTGGAGGGGCTGGCGAGCGCCGCCGCGCTCCAGGAGCGGTTCGCCGAGTGGACGGCGCACACCTGGTCGGCCTGGGCCGGCGCGACCCGCGCCCACCGCCTGTACCGCGACCTGTGGGACCTCGCGCTGCGGCTCGGGCAGGACGAGGCGACCGTCGAGCTGGTCTGGGGCCACGCGCTGCTGGGCTGGGAGGCCGGGGGCGAGCGCCTGCTCCACCCGCTGCTGGTCACCCCGGTGCGCCTGCGGATCGACCCGGAGCGGGGGCAGGTGCGGGCGCACCCGACCGCCCCGGCCGCGCTCGAGGTCGCCTTCCTCGAAGGGCTCGGCCTGCCGGGGCTGGAGGCGCTGCGGGGCCTGCGCGAGCGCGTGCGGGAGGATCCGGTCGACCCCTGGGACGACGACGCCGTCCGCGAGCTGTGCACGTCGATCGGCGCCGTGCTCGACGCCGGGCTGCGCGTGGTCCCCGTCGGCCCGCCGCCGCCCGGTCCCGAGCCGGTCGTGACCACCACCTCGGTGCTGTACGCGCGCCGCCGCACCGTCAGCTACCGGCGCTTCCTGGAACGTGCCGCCGAGGTGATCGGACCGGGGCGGCTGGCCGCCGGTCCGCTGGCCGGCGTCGTCGGCTCCGGCGCGCCCGCCGATCCGCCGATGTCCGAGCGTGCGGACGGCGTGACGCGACTGCTCACGCCGCTGCCGGCCAACGCCGAGCAGGAGGAGATCGGCCGCCGGCTCGCCAGCCACCAGGGGATCACCGTGCAGGGGCCGCCCGGCACCGGCAAGACCCACACCATCGCCAACCTCCTCAGCCACCTCATGGCCGAGGGCCGCCGCGTGCTGGTCACCAGCCACAAGGAGCAGCCGCTCGAGGTCCTGCGGAGCATCCTGCCCGAGCGGATCCGGCCGCTCTGCGTCAGCCTGCTCGGCGTGGACGCCGGCGGGCTCGGCCAGCTCGACCAGTCGGTGCAGGCGATCCTGCGCGAGACGTCCACGCTGGACCGGGAGCGGGCACGCACGGTCATCGCGCGACTGCGCGCGCAGCTGGAGGAGGCCGACGGTGAGGTCGCCGACGTCCGCGCGGAGCTGGCCGCGTGCATGGAGCGCGAGCGCTCCCGCTACGAGCTGGACGGCCGGCCGCGCTCGCCCGCGGAGATCGGCCGCCGGCTGGCCGCCGCGGACCCGGCCCTCAGGTTCATCCCCGACCCCCTCGGCCCCGACGACCGCCTTCCGCTGGACACCGCCGAGCTGGCCGAGCTGTACCGGCTGGCGGAGCGGATCTCGGAGCCCGACCGGCTGGCCGTCGCGGCGCAGCGGCCCGACCCGGCCGCGCTGCCGCGCGGGCAGGCCCTGGCGACCCTGCTGGCGAGCGTCGCCGAAGCGGACCGGACGCTCGCCGCGCTCGCCGGCGAGCCCGCCCAGGGCCGCATCCCCGCGTCGATGTCACCCGCGGGCGTCGAGGCGATCGGGCGGCGCGTCGAGGCGGTCGCCGAGGCGCTCGCGCGCGTGGACGAGCCCTGGCTGGTCCGGATCTGCGAGGACCTGCGGCGCTCCGAGCCGGCCCGCGACGCGTGGCGGCGCTTCGCCGAGTTCGTGGCGCGGTCGGTCGCGGAGCTGTACGAGCTGGAGCAGCGCGTCGGCCCGCACGAGCTGGTCCTGCCCGACGGGGTGCCGCCGCGCCAGCTCACCCAGCGGCTCACCGCGGTGCGCCGGCAGCTCGACGGGACGGCCCGCATGCTCGGGCCGAGGACGCTCATGCGGCGCTGGAGCCTCGCGTCGCTCGGCCGGATCGCCCGGGTCGACGGCAGCCCCGCCCGGTCCAGCGCCGACGTCGAGCTGCTCGCCGCCGCGGTGACCCTGCGCAGGTGCCGCGGTGAGCTGGTCACCGCCTGGAACCGGCAGATCGGCAGGGTCGACGGCCCGACCGTGGAGCCGGACGACCCGGACGCGCCGGCCGCCATCGAGCGCGCCTGGGCCGTCGCCGAGCGGGCGCTCGAGCTGGAGACCAGCGTCTGGCCGCAGCTCCAGGAGCGGCTGCGCTGGTCGGGGCTGGAGCTGCCGCCCGTCCCCAGCGCCGAGGAGGTCCGGGCGCTGCAGGAGGACGTGGCGCTCGCACGCTCGCGGGTCTCGCGCGACCAGGACCTGCGCCGCGCCCGCGAGGCCCGCGCCGCGGCACAGGCCGAGCTGGCGAGGATCCGCGAGGCGGTGGAGGCCGGCGGGCGGCGCAGCCGCGCCGGCCCGCTGTGGGCGGAACTGGCCGCCGCGCTGCAGCTCGAGGACACCGACGCCTGGGAGGAGGCCCTCCAGGAGGCGCACCGGCTCGCCGCGCTCGAACCGCAGGTGCGCCGGCTGGACGAGCTGGCCGCCCGCCTGCGCGAGCGCGCCCCCCTGTGGACCGAGCGCATCACGAGCGGCGCCCCGCAGCGCACGGGAGGCGTAGGGGGGTCCGGGGGGGCGGCCCCGCAGCGTGGGG
>DATFRI010000092.1:0-33336 GCA_035263405.1 Actinomycetes bacterium
CGGCCGGCGGCCGGAGCGGCGCTACCCGGCGAGGTCGCCGAGCGTGCGTTCGGGGCCGAGCACCACGACCAGGTCGCCGGGCGACAGCGCCAGGTCCGGCTCGGGCGAGGTCACGTGGTCGGCGCCCGCGCGCCTGATCGCCAGGATCGCCACGCCCGGGTGGCCCGCCTGCGCCTCGCCCACGCGCACGCCCGCCAGCGGCGAGCCGTCCTGCACGACCACCTGCTCCAGCTGCATGTGCGGGTCGAGGCCCACCACGTCGATCACGTCCACCACCGCCGGGTGGACGGCCAGCAGCGCCATCCGCCGGCCGCTGAACGTGTAGGGGGACACCACCTTGTCGGCGCCGGCCCGCTCGAGCTTGTCCACCGACTCCGGCTGCGACGCCCTCGCGACGATCGTCAGCAGCGGGTTGAGGGACCTGGCCGTGAGGGTGATGAAGGCGTTCGAGGCGTCGGAGTCGACCGCGCACACCAGCCCGCGGGCCCGGTCCACCCCCGCGCGGCGCAGCACCGCCTCGGCCGTCGGGTCGCCGGTGAGATAGGCGACGCCGGCCGCCTCCAGCAGCGGCACCTTGGCCGGGTCGGGCTCGATCACCAGCACCTCGTGGTCGCGGCCGCGCAGCTCCTCCACCGTGGTCCGGCCCACCCGCCCGAACGCGCACACGACGTAGTGGCCGCGCAGCCGCTCGATCCGCCTGTCCATCCGCCTCCTCTGCACCGACGCCGCCAGCTCACCGGACACGAGCACCTCGGTGGACGTCCCCACGACCGCGAAGGCGGTCACGACCCCTCATCATCATGAGCGAGATCGTGAACGCGCGCCTGGCCACCCCGACGGACCGACGGTCAGGTCCCGGACGGTCAGGTCCCGGCTCCTGCGGGTCGGGGCCGGGTGGTGGCGGGTTGGTGGTGGCGCAGGCGGATGACCAGCTTGGTGAGCTCTTCGACGACCAGCAGGGTGGCGGCCAGGCCGATGCAGACCGACCACTGGGAGAAGTCCAGCTCGGTGGTGTGCAGGATGCGCTGGAGGAAGCCGATGGTGGTGGCGGCGATGATCGCCAGCAGCGTGATCGCGTAGCGGCGCAGCTGCGTCGGCCCGGGCAGCGCGGCCCGGCTGAAGATGGTGTTGCGCTGGTCGCGCGAGAGCAGGCCCACCGCCAGGTGCGACAGCGACAGCGTCGTCAGCAGCATCGTGGCGGCCAGCGCGTCCTCGCCCCACGACTGGCCGATCTGGTAGGCGACGAGCGCGCCCACGGTCATCACGAACCCCTGGACGCACAGCCGGATCCAGTTCGCCGTGGACAGCACCGGCGCGCCGACGGGGCGGGGCGCCCGGTCCATCAGGCCGCCGGTGGGCTGGTCGAAGCCGAGCGCGACCGCGATCGGGATGTCGATCACCATGTTGACCCACAGGATCTGCAGGGGGGTGAGGGGAACCCCGCCCGCGACCGCGAAGATGCCGGCCCCGATGAAGATGGCGATGTAGGCCACCAGCGTCGACATCTGGAACCGCAGGTACTTGAGCAGGTTGTCGTAGAGGGTCCGGCCGTACTCCACCGCGCTCACGATCGTGGCGAAGTTGTCGTCCGTCAGGATCATGACGGCGGCTTCCTTGGACACCTCGGTGCCGGTGATGCCCATCGCGACGCCGATGTCGGCGGCCTTGAGGGCGGGGGCGTCGTTCACCCCGTCGCCGGTCATCGCGACGACGTTGCCGGTGCGCTTGAGCAGCCGGACCAGGCGCAGCTTGTCCTCGGGCGCGACGCGGGCGACGACGCCGATCTCCGGCAGCTGCTCGAGCAGCTCCTCGTCGCTCATCGCCGCGAACTCGGCGCCCGTGATGGCCCGGCCCTCGATGCCCAGCTCGCGCGCGATCGCGCCCGCCGTGGTCGCGTGGTCGCCGGTGATCATCCGCACCCGGATGCCGGCGCGCCGGCACTCGGCGATCGCGGCCTTCGCCTCGGACCTCGGGGGGTCGACGATCCCGACCATCGCCAGCAGGGTGAGGTCGGTGACCAGGCCGAGCAGGTCCCCGCCGGGGTCGAACGAGGCCGGGTCGAGGTCGCGCTGGGCCACCACCATGACGCGCTCGCCCGCCCTGGCCATGCGGTCGTTGGCCTCCAGGGCGAGCGGGCGGTTGTCGTCGCTGACCGGCACCACGGTCCCGTCCGGGTCGCGGTAGGACCCCCCGCGCGAGATCAGCACGTCCGGCGCGCCCTTGACGTAGCAGCGCACCACCGGCTCGCCGCCCGCCCCGGTCATCTCGTGGAAGGTCGCCATGAACTTGTAGTCGGAGTCGAACGGGACCTCGGCGATGCGGGGATAGCTGGCACGGGTCTCCGCGACGTCGAGGCCGCCCTTGGCGGCGAGCACGATCAGGGCGCCTTCGGTCGGGTCGCCGATCAGGCTCTCGCCGTCCAGCACCGCGTCGGCGCACAGGACCATCGGCAGCAGGTACGGGTCCAGGTCGAAGTTCGAGCCGCCGACGTGCTTGATCTCACCCTCGGTCCGGTAGCCCTCGCCCGAGACGGTGAACCGGTTCTGCCCCGGGATCACCAGCTCCCTGGCGGTCATCTTGTTCAGCGTGAGCGTGCCGGTCTTGTCCGAGCAGATCACCGACGTCGAGCCGAGGGTCTCGACCGCGGGGAGGCGCTTGACGATCGCGTTGCGGCGGGCGATCTCGCGCGTGCCGATGGACAGCAGCGCCGTGACCACCGCGGGCAGCCCGGTCGGGATCGCGGCGACAGCGAGCGCCACCCCGGTGATGAACAGCGTGTCGAACGACTGGTCGCGGATGAGCCCGAGCACGATGACGAGCAGCAGCGCCACGCCGGCGATGAACGCGATGATCTTGGACAGGCCGTCCAGCTGCTTCTGCAGCGGCGTCTTGTCGGCCTCGGTCTTGGCCAGCAGGTCGGCGATGTGGCCGATCTCGGTGCCCATGCCGGTGGCGGTGACGACCATCTCGCCCCGCCCGCGTGTGACGGACGTGTTCATGTAGGCCATGCAGGTGCGGTCGCCGAGGGCCACGTCGTCGCCCGGGACCGGGTCGGTGCTCTTGCCGACGGGCAGGCTCTCGCCCGTGAGGGCGGCCTCCTCGATCTCGAGGGTCGCGGCGACGCAGATCCGGCCGTCCGCGGGGACCCGGTTGCCGGCCTCCATCAGCACCACGTCGCCCGGCACGAGCTCCTCGGCGTCGATCTCGACCGCCTGGCCGTCGCGGCGGACCCGGGCGACCGTCTTGAGCATCTGCGCCAGCGCCTTGACGCTCTCCTCCGCCTTGGCCTCCTGGCGCAGGCCGATCACGGCGTTGAACACGGTGAGCCCGGCGAGGACCACGGAGGTCGCGACGTCGCCGGTGACGACCAGGCTGATCACGGCCGCGGCGAGCAGGACGATCTGCATGAAGTCCCGGTACTGCCGCAGGAACGCCTGGAAGCTCGACTCCTTCTTCCCGCCGGCGAGCCGGTTGGGGCCGTGGGACGCCAGCCGGCTGCGCGCCTCGCCGGCGGCGAGGCCGCGCTCGGGCTCGACGCCCAGCTCCCGGGCGACCGCGGACGCCTCGGTCTGATACCAGACCGCCCGGGTGCCGACCTCGCCCTTCGTCTCCTCACCCACCGACACCGGCGTCCCCTCCGTTCGACCGCTGCCGGCGGTCGGCCGGCCCCGATGCCACCGGCCATCCGGTCGGAGGCCTCGATCGATCCTGCGGCCGGGAGGTCGTGCCCGCCTCACCCGTTCCAGGTGATTTCGCCAGGCTACCGGGCGGGGGCGGCCGGCGGCGGCTGCAGCCGGGTCGGGATCCGGCGTGCGGAGAACAGCCCGAGCAGGGCGATCAGGGCGAGCACCGCCAGCGCCGACCGCAGGCCGGCGAGCCGGGCCTCCGCGTTCACGTCCAGCGCCGCCTGCGTCGCCTGCGCCGACGCGCCCGCGTCGTTCAGGGCCTGCCGCAGGTCGGCGTCGGACAGGAACGGCACGCCGCCGGCGAGCTGGACGCTCGCCTGCGACTTGACCTGCTGCGGGATGGCCGGGTTCTGCTGGATGCCCTGCAGGAACGAGGCGGTGAGGGCGGCGATCAGGATGGAGCCCGCCAACGCCGTGCCGACCGCCGCCCCGAGGTTGGTGGCGGTGTTCTGCAGCCCGCCCACCTCCGGGCTCTGCTCGTCGGGCACGGCCGACACGGTCACGGCGCCCAGCTGCGACGCCAGGGCGCCGATCCCGAGGCCGGCGAGCAGCAGCGGCAGCGTCACGATCCCCGCGCTCGCGTCCGCGTCGATCGCGGCGAGCAGGACGAGGACCCCCGCGAGCATGGCCAGGAGCCCGAGCCGCACCACGAGCCGCGGCGACGCGGCGGGGAACAGCCGCGGGACCCCGACCGCCGCGGCCAGCAGCGTGATCGACAGCGGCAGGATGCGCGCGCCGGTCTCCAGCGCCGACAGGCCCAGCGCCACGGACAGGAACAGCGGGATCGTGAAGAACAGCCCGGCCTGCACCAGGTACTGGACGTTGAACATGACCAGGCCGCCCACCATCTGGCGGTTGCCGAACATCGACGGCCGCACCAGCGGCTCCCCGCCGCCTCTCTCCAGGCGCCGCTCCCACTCCAGGAACGTCCAGACCACCAGCAGGCCGCCGATGATCAGCCAGATGGTGGGCGACAGGCCCAGCCACGACGGGCTGCCCGGCTTGGGCAGCACCCAGCCCCACTCCGACGACCGCAGGACGCCGTACACCGACGCGCCGAGCCCGACGGCGGCCAGGAGCGCCCCGAGGACGTCCAGCCGCGGGCGCGTCTCCGACGGCGCGTCGGCGACCCGGCGGGCGAGCGCCAGGATCCCGATCACGAGCAGGACCTCGCCGGCGAACACCCAGCGCCACGAGAAGTACGTCGTCGCGGCCCCGCCGATCAGCGGGCCGACCGCGACCGCGGCCGCGCCGGCGCCCATCACCAGCCCGTACGCCCGTGGCCGGCCCTCGGGCGGGAAGTTCCCGGCGACCAGCGCGACGATCGCCGGCAGGATGAGCGCCGCGCCGACGCCCTCCAGCACCGACCAGCCGAGGATGAGGATCGGCAGGTTCGGCGCCAGCGCGGTCGTCAGCGACCCGACGCCGTAGACGACACAGCCGATCGCGAAGGCACGCCGCCGGCCGATCATCGATCCGACCTTGCCGCCGGTCACCATCAGCATGGCCATGACCAGGGTGTAGAGCGTGATCGCCGCCTGGACGCCCGTCACCGTGGTGCCGACGTCCTTGGCGACCGTCGCGATCGACACGTTCATGACCGAGCTGTCGAGGGTCATGAGGAACTGGCCCGCCGCAAGGGTCAGCAGGACCGTCGACGTGCTCTGTGCGGCCGTGCCGGCCGGCGCCCGGGAACCCACCTCAGGCGCCCCCGCCGTCCGGCTCCGCCTCCAGCCTGCGGCGGGCCTCGGCGTTGGCCGCCCGCGCCTGCTCGGAGACCTCCGGCCAGCTCAGGCCCAGCGACCCGATCGTGTCGACCAGGATCGCCGCGACCATCGCCTGCATGACCGGCTTGTGATCGGCGGGGATCACGTACCAGGGCGCCCACGCCGTGGACGTGGCCGTGATCGCCTCCTCGTAGGCCCGCAGGTACTCCTCCCAGTGCGCCCGCTCCGCCACATCGGCCGCGCTGAACTTCCACTGCTTGTCCGGGTTGTCCAGCCGGGCGAGGAACCGCCGCTTCTGCTCCTGCCTGGACACGTGGAGGAAGAACTTCACGACCCTGGTCCCGTTGCGGTCCAGGTGGCGCTCGAACGCGTTGATGTCCTCGTGCCGCTGCGCCCAGAAGTCCGCCCCGCGCGGACCGGGCGGCAGCTTCTGCTTGCCGAGCCACTCCGGATGCACCCGCAGCGCCACGACCTCCTCGTAGTGCGACCGGTTGAAGATCCCGATGCGACCCCGCTCGGGCAGCGCTCTGGAGATCCGCCACAGGAAATCGTGGTCGAGCTCCTCGCTGGACGGCTGCCTGAACGACACGACCTGCACCCCCTGGGGGTTCACGCCCGACATGACGTGCTCGATCGTGGAGTCCTTGCCCGCCGCGTCGATCGCCTGGAACACCACCAGCAGCGCAGAGGTGTCGCTCGCCCACAGCAGCTCCTGGGCCTGCGACAGCTCCTCCACGCCCCGGGCCAGGAGCTCCTTCGCCGTGGCCTTCAGCTCCTTCGCCGAGAGCTGCTCGAACTCCGCCCCCCCGGTCCAGGCGGGGTCGCGGCCGGCGATGTTCGCGTCCGTCCCCGGCTCGACCAGCAGCTCCTTGATGATCCGCTCCCGTCGGTCCACCCAGCCCTCCTCCCGTCGAGGTCGGCCGCTCGCCCTCCCCGTGCCCTCGCCGCCCATCGTCGCCGGGCTGTGTCCGCCCCGGCATCCTCCGCGGCAGGTGAGATGCGGATAGCCCGCGCCTGCGGCCGGCGCGCACCGCGGGGTGGAATTCACCGCATCAGGAGGATGACGGCATGGCGGCCCGGGGACCAAGGTCATGTCGTGGTCGCCCGGAAGGGCTTGCCGAGCCGATGGGAGAGCTGCTCATGGCCGAGGTCCGGTATGCGCTGCGAGTCGCAGGTCGTGTCGGTGACGTGGGGCCGGTCGCGCGGCGGGAGGGGTGGGGCGTCGCCACCGAACCGGTGCGGACGGTGCTGCGTGGTCCCTTGCCCGACCAGGCCGCGCTGTTCGGGATCCTGGCGTGGGCCCGGCGGCTCGGCCTGGAGCTGCTCGAGGTCAGGCGGCTGCCGCAGGCGTCGGCTAGCCGGCCTCCCCGGGAAGCCGACGCAGCTCGAGCAGCTCCAGGCCGAGCGACTGGAGCTCGGCCAGCAGCTCGTGGAGCGTCTCCTGGTCGTGGATCGGCCCGTACAGGACCGTCTCGACCGGCTCGGTCGTGACCGTCAGCCCCTCGAACGCCTGCAGCAGCGAGTCGCCGACGCGGCCCCTGATCCGGATCTCGTAGTTGTCTGCCACTCCAGCCACCCCTCCCTCCGTGCCACTCCACGATCCGGGATGCGACGGGCGCGGTCATCGCCCGGATCGGGTGATCCGCCCGTCTCAGAGGAGCTGGAGCTCGCGAGCGCTCCGCACCGCCTGCCGGCGGCCGTTGACGCCGAGCTTGCGGAAGATGCCGTGGACATGACTCTTGACCGTGTTCGGAGAGACGTACAGATCCGAGGCGATCTCCTCGTAGGTCATCATGCTGGGCAGGTAGCGCAGCACGGTCCGCTCCCGCTCGGTGAGCGGCTCGACCAGCGGCGGCGGGGCTGGCGCGGGTGCCGACTCCGCGGACGACCGCAGCAGCTCGTCGACGTACGGCCAGGAGGACGGCATCCGCTGGCGGTAGCGGACCAGCAGTGAACGGGCCGGTGCGCCCGCGTCGAGGAAGCTGCGGCGGGACCCCTCCCGCTCGGCCAGACCGAGCGCGCGCTCGAGCGACGCCGCCGCCCGGTCGCGGTCGGCGAGCGCATCGCTCACGAGGGCGTCCAGCAGCCACGCCTCGACCGGTGCCACCAGCAGGCCCCCGGGCGCCGTGGCGTCCGGGAACGACGCGAGGGTCGCGGCGGCGGCGGCGGCGTCGGCCTCGCGCAGCTGCACCCGAGCCAGCGCCACGGCCTCCCCGGCCCCGAGCGGCTCGCCGTCGACGACGCCCTCGAGCAGGCTGCCCGCCGACTGGGGTTGCCCGGCTGCGCTGCGCAGCTCCGCCTCGGTGAGGACCAGCCAGCGCCACAGGCGGGCAGGCGGCCTGCGGCCCGCCGGACCTTGGCGAGCAGCCGCCACCGTGGCGATCGCGCCGGTCAGGTCGCCCCGGGCGCGCTGCAGCCGTGCCCGCACCATCGCGACCGCGGCCGTGACCGGCCCCTCCGGCCGGCCCCGCGACGCGGCGACCGCCCGCTCCAGCTGGCGGTCCGCTTCGACCAGCTCGTCCCGGTGATAGTGCACCCACGCCAGGGCGAGGTAGCCGCCGGTCGCCGGCGGCGACGACGACCAGCCACGCTGCGCGGCGAGCTCGGCGGCGTCCGTGCCGAGCTGGAAGGCCGTCCCGAGCGTGCCGCGCATGGCGTGCAGCGCGGCAAGCTGACTCGTGCAGGAAAGCTGCAGGGAGCCGAGTCCCGCCTCGAGGGCGACCGCCCGGCCTTCGAGCAGGTGGGCCTCGGCGGCCTCCGGGTCACCGGCCCACAGCTCCGCCCTGCCCAGGTCGGACAGCGTGCGCGCCCGCGCGTCGTCGGTGGCGCCCGCCCCGGTTCCCGCCTGCAGGGCCAGCGCCTCCTGGCCGGCCGCCACCGCCTCGTCGAGGTCCCCCGCCCGCCACGCCAGGGTGGACCTGCAGATCGCCAGCAGCAGGGCGAACCGGTCCTGACGGTCCTGGTGCACCTCCTCCCGCCGCTCGGCGAGCCGCAGGCGGACGGTGGCCGTGTCGGCGTCGTCGCGCAGGATCCCGTCGGCGGCGGCCAGCAGCGTGAGCTCCGGGTCGGCCTGGACCAGCCCGGCCGGGAGCCGTCCCACCAGGCGACGGAGCAGGGCACCCTCGTCGCGCAGGATGAGGCTCAGCCCGTGCTCCGCCATGAGGTCGGCCGCGTAGCGCCATTCCCGCGCCGTGAGCGCCTGCTGGACGGCGTCCGTCGCCAGGCCGTGCTCGGCGTACCAGCGCGCGGCACGCCGGTGCAGCTCCGCGACCTCGTCCGGCGCCTCGCGCCGCAGCGTGTACCGCAGCAGGCCGGCGAACAGCGCGTGGTAGCGGTAGGCGCTGCGACGCGATCCGAGCGCCACCACGAAGGCGTTGGCCCGCTCCAGGCGGGCCAGCGTCTGCGCACCGCCGTGACCGCCGGTCAGCGCGTCTGCCAGGTCACCGTGCAGTTCCTCGACGACGCTGGTCCGCACGAGGAAGCTGCGCAGCTCCTGGGGGCAGGAGTCGAGGACCTCCCGCACGAGGTAGTCGGCGATGTTGCGGTCGTCGCCGGCGAGCTCGGTCACGAAGCGGTGCGGGTCGGGCTGGCTCCGCAGCGACAGCGCCGCCAGCCGCAGGCCCGCCGCCCATCCTTCGGTGCGTGCCTGCAACAGGGCCAGGTCGTCCTCGGACAGCCTGGGCCGGTCCTCGTGGTCGGCCAGCAGGTCCGCCACCTCGGCGACGGTGAACGCCAGGTCGGCCGAGCGCACCTGCGTCAGCTGCCCGCCGACCAGCAGCCGCTGCAGCGGCAGGGGAGGGTCGGCGCGGGTGGCCAGCACCAGCCGGAGCAGCGGCGGGGCGTGGCGCAGCAGGAACTCCAGCCCCTCGAGCACCGTCGCGTCGGTCAGCTCCTGGACGTCGTCGAGGATCAGCACGACCGGTGCGGGCAGCTCGGTGAGCCCGCTGACCAGCAGGGGCAGGAAGGTGTCGTCCGCGCCGGGGCGCGGCGCCAGCGACCGCAGCGGGCTGCCCGCCGGCACGGCGCCCGACCGGTGCAGCGCCGCCAGCGTGTGGGCCCAGAACCGGGCGGCCTGGTTGTCGCCGGGGTCCAGCGACAGCCAGGCCACCGGGCCGGGAGGCCTGCCCGACGAGCGCCAGGAGGCGAGCAGCGTCGTCTTGCCGGTGCCCGCCGGGGCTGACACCAGCGTCAGCAGCTGCTGCGCGCCGGCGTCGAGCAGCGCGGACAGCCGGGGGCGGGACACCAGGCGGAAGCCCGCGCACGGCGGCGAGAGCTTGGTCTCCAGCAGGGGCATGCCGGCCCCGGCGGTGCTGCGCGCACCGAGCCGGCGTTCCGGCGGCCGTGGCCGGCCGCCGCGGCCGTTCCTGCCGCCGGCGGCCACGGTGGCCCCGATGCGCTGCGGAGCGACGACGGCTGCGGTGGAGGGCGACCGACCCATCGCTGCGCCCTTCACGCCTCGTCCGGTCGCGGTGGTGCGGGCTCGCGCGCGGCGTTCACGCTGACCAGCTCCAAGCCGAGGTCGCTGACCCGGGTGAGCAGGCCGTGCAGCTGCGCCTGGTCCACCACCGGCCCCGCGATGACGGTCCGGCCGTGCCCGGCCGTCAGGGTCATCCCCTCGAACGCCGTCGAGAAGCGTTGGCTCAGCTCGCCACGGACGACGATCTCGTAGTGGATCGGCCGGGTGGCGCCGCGGGGTCGGTTGCGGACCATCACCCGGCCAGTCTCGGCCAGCGGTGGATGAGACGGCCTCATCGAAGGGCCGGTTCACCTAGGTGAGATGGCGACCGGGTGAGATGGCTACCGGCACGACGGAGCCGACCCGGAGATCAGGCCGAGCGCGCGTGCGCGGGCCACGGCGTCGGCCCGCGTGCCGACCTCGAGCTTGCGGTAGACGGCCTGGACGTGGGTCCTGACGGTGTTGGCCGAGACGTACAGCTCGCGGCCGATCTCCCGGGTCGACAGCGGGGTGGGCAGCAGCCGCAGGACCGCCAGCTCCCGCTCGGTGAGGGGCGCGGCCGCCTCGGCGACCCGCCGGCGAGACGCCGGGCCGAGCGCCCGCTCGGCCCGCTCGAGCAGCGCGGGAAGCGAGCCGGGGTCGGTGAACTGCTCGATGAGCCCGCGCGCCCGCCCCACCAGGGCCCGAGCGCCCGGGAGGTCGCCGCGCGCGTGGTGCACGCCCGAGAGCAGGAGCAGCGCGAACGCGCGCTGCACGAGCATGCTGTCGCTCTGCAGCAGCTCCAGCGCCCGCCCGAGCTGCTCCCCGGCCTCCACGGGCTCACCCTGGCGTAGCAGCGCGCAGCCCAGCGCCACGTAGACGATCCCGCACAGCGGCTCGTTGCCGAGCCCTTGCGCGTCGACGACCGCCGCCGCGCGACGGGCGAGCGCCGCGGCGCCGCGATCGTCGCCCTCGTCGCCGGCGGTCAGCGACAGCACCGCGAGCGCGGTGACGACGGCGTACGGCTGTGCGGACGGCGACACGCGCCGCACCAGCTCCTCCAGCCGCGGGCGCGCCTCGGCCGGCTGCCCGGACAGGTACAGGCCCTGGCCGAGCGCCGCCACCGCCATCCACGAGAACGGTGAGGGTTCCGGCCCAGCGAGCTCCAGGGCACGCCGGGCCGCGGCGGCCGAACGCCCCACATCGTCGAAGAGCAGCGCGGCGCGCACCAGGGCGGCGCCGAACGCGAGCGAGCTGGTGCCGTCCGGCGGCGCCCACTCGTCGCCGCCGAGCTCCGCGGCGGCCAGCCAGCGCTCGACCTCCCGCTTGGGGAGGCCGCGGTAGCCGCGGACCCAGGCGGCGACGAAGGCGACCGGCGGGTCGGCCGTGACCGCCTCGTCGGGGAGCTCGTCGAGCCAGCGGGCCACGGTGGCCAGCCGTCCGCGGCGCCAGTACGCCAGCCACTGCCGGGCGATCAGCGCACCCGCCTCGGCGAACTCCCCGGCCGCGCCGGCGTGGTGGATGGCCGCGTCGACGTTGCCGGCGTGCCGGTGCCAGGCCGCGGCCCGCCGGTGCAGCACCGGGACCCGCGCGGGGTCGCGGTCGCCGAGCTCCACGCGCAGCAGCTCCGCGAACAGGTGATGGTAGCGGTACCACTCGCGGTGATCGTCGAGCGGCAGCAGGAACAGGTTGGAGCGCTCCAGCTCGCGGAGCAGCGCGGCGGACCCTTCGGTCTCGAGCACGGCGTCGCACAGCGGGCCGGACAGGCGCTCCAGGACCGAGGTCCGCAGCAGGAATGCCCTGACCGCCTCCGGTTGGCTGGCGAGCACCTCCGCCCCCAGGTAGTCCGCGACGTGGCGGTGGTCGCCCTGGAACGAGTCGACGAAGGCGTGCGCGTCCTCCCGGCCGCGCAGCGACAGGCCGGCCAGGTACAGGCCGGCCGCCCATCCCTCGGTCCGCTCCACCAGCCGCTCCACGTCCTCGGGCAGGACCTGCAACCCCGTGGAGGCGTTCAGCAGTCCGGACGCCTCCTCGCTGGTGAACCGCAGCTCCGCGACCCGGATCTCGGCCAGCTCCCCCCTGGCCCGCATCCTGGCCAGCGGCAGCGGCGGGTCGACCCGGGTGGACAGCACCACGTGGACGCTCATCGGGAGGTGGTCGAGGAGGAAGGCGAGCGTCTGGTGGCAGACGGCGTCGGTCACCAGGTGGTAGTCGTCGAGCACCAGGTAGAGCTGCGAGCCGACCGCGCTCAGCTCGTTGAGCAGCGAGGGCAGGACCGTCCGGTAGAGGTCGGCGCTGGTGCGCCGCAGCGCCCCGAGCGTGGCCGCACCCATGCTCGGCTCGACGGTCCGCAGCGCCTCGACCACGCAGACCCAGAAGCGGGTCGGGTCGTTGTCGCCCTCGTCCAGCGAGACCCAGGCCGCCCGGCCGCCGGCCGCGGCGGCGCTCCACTGGAGCAGCAGCGTCGTCTTGGCGAACCCGGCCGGAGCGGCCAGCAGGCAGAGCTTGCCCTGCACGCTCGCCCCCAGCAGCGACTCGAGGTCGGCACGACGCACCAGCCCTGCCCGAGCCGCGGGTGGCCGCAGCTTGGTCCGTACCAGATCAGGATCTGGCAAGCCTGCAGGAGGAGGCATGTCGGGGGTCTCGCTGGTCACCATGCTGTGCACCCGGCGAGTGCCCGGCAGAAGCGTCGCCCCAGCACGCTCGAGAGAGGCTCCTGGCGCGTCCGGACGGATCGCCCACCAGGAAGGAATAACGCGGCGGGCGGTCGTGCGCCTCATCCGATCCGGGTGATCCTCGTGCGTGCCGCAGGTCCGCAGGTCGTGCCCGCGATCCGGTGCCCGTCCCCGCGGCCCGGCGCGGATTCATCCCTTCGGGGCGAGGCCGGCCCTCCCGGACGCGGGTTCCATGACGTGACGCGCCCCGAGGGCTCGACCGGGCGCGTGGCTGGAACGGTGCGGCCGACCTCCCTGGGTCGGATCCTGATTTGGGGGTGGTCGACGACATGCTGCTGGTGGTCCGGCACGCCGACGCAGGCGACAAGCGCGGCTGGGAGGGTCCTGACGGGCTGCGGCCCCTGTCACCGGTCGGCAGGTGCCAGGCCGAGGGGCTCCTGGTCCGCCTGGAGGACTACCCGGTCGAGCGCATCCTCTGCAGCCCGGCCGTGCGCTGCCGGCAGACCGTCGAACCGCTCGCGCGGAACCGTCACCTGCGGATCGAACCCAGCGCGGTCCTGGACGTGGACGCCGACGCCGCGGGGGTGCTGGAGACGTTCTGGGACGGCGCGGTGGCCGATGCGGTGCTGTGCACCCACGGTGAGACGATCGGCCGGTTGCTCGAGCAGCTCACGACGGGCGGGTCGGTCCTCGAAGCGCCGCCGCACTGGCCGAAGGGCTCCACCTGGCTGTTGCAGCGCAACGGGCGGCGACGGGTCCACGCCCGCTACCTGCCCCCGCTGGCCCTCGACCCCCGCACCTGTCCACCCCGGTCGCACCTGCCGACTCCGGGCGGGCGACCCGGCGGGGACCGGCCGGTCGGGACCGCCCTGCGTGGTTTCACCTCATGCGGGTGAGGCACAGGGCCCACCGGGATGGCATCGTCGTGGCTCCAGCCTGGATCTCCCGGCCCCGGGCCGGCGCCGCCGCGGCGGCGGGGATCCGGTCGTCGAACGCAACCGCCTAGGGGGCTTGCATGAGCGATCTGGACGAGATGGGCCCGATCGACTACGTGGTGGTCGAGTTCCCGGGCAGCCGCATGACCGGGGAGGGCCTCCCCCTGCTGGTCGATCTGGTCGACCGGGGCATCATCCGGATCCTGGACCTGCTCTTCGTGAAGAAGGAGCTGGACGGGTCGGTCACGGGCGTGGCGATCGCCGACTTCGACAAGGACGGCAAGCTCGACCTGGCCGTCTTCGAGGGCGCGTCGTCGGGCCTGCTCGGTCAGGACGACGTCCAGGAGGCGGGCAAGGTGCTGGAGCCCGGCAGCTCGGCCGGGATCCTGGTCTACGAGAACCGCTGGGCGGCGCCGTTCGCCGCGGCCCTCCGGCGTGGTGGTGGCCAGCTGGTGGCCAGCGGGAGGATCCCGGTCCAGGCCGTGCTGAGCGCGCTGGACGCCACCGAGCCCGGCGCCTGAGCGCCGGCCAGAGCGAGAAAGGAACGAGCAATGCCTGGTCTCCTTCGGGGTGTCGCGCGGACGGCCGTCATCGCCGGGACCGCCACCGCCGTCTCCAACCGTGTCTCGCGCCGGCAGGCGAGCCGCTGGGCCGAGCAGGAGCAGCAGCAGGCCTACGCCTATCAGGAGCCGCAGCAGGCCTATCCCCCGCAGCAGGCCTACGCGTATCAGGAACCGCCGCCGCCCGCCGACGACATGGACAACCGACTGGCCCAGCTCAGGGAGCTCGCCGGACTGAAGGACCAGGGCGTGCTCACCGAGGCCGAGTTCGAGGAGCAGAAGCGCCGCATCCTCGGCTCCTGAGCCCGCCGCCGGCTCAGCGCACCCGCGTGCCGTCCGCGGCGGGACGGGGCGCCGGGGAGGTCAGCGGCTGCTCCAGGACGGTCTCCAGCGCCGGCTGGCCGTCGCGGGCGACGGCCCGCTCCAGCCGCAGAGTCGCCGCGGGACCGTCCAGGGTCAGGGTGGCGATCTGGTTGTCGTAGAAGGGCCCGTGCGTCACGCGCCAGTCGACCGGTGGGGGCGGGAGGTGGGCGCCCGCGGCGAGCAGGCGCCCCAGCCAGCGGCCGGGCCGGCCGGTCGCCAGGCGGTTGACGCGCTGGAGGCTCGGCTGGAGCCGGTTGTGCAGTGGCGAGCAGACCGCCTGGAAGACCCGGCTGGTCACGCCGCGGGCCGGCGGGAAGTCCGCCTCGGCGAGATAGGCGTGGTGGACGTCCCCGGACAGCAGGACGATCGAGGCCGGCGGCGCACCCCGCTCGCCCGCGCCGACCGCGGCGATCAGCCCGGCCAGCCGTTCGAAGGACCCGCGGAACGCCGCCCAGTGCTCCAGGTCGAGCCCCTGGCGGACGCGCTCGCCCAGGCGCGCGGCGACCCGGCCCCACGCGCCCGCGCAGACCGCTTCGTTCCACGCCTCCAGGTCGTGGATCGCCCGTGGCAGCAGGTACGGCAGGGACGTGCCGAGCAGCAGGTGGTCGACGTCCCCGCGCAGCTGGGCGTCCAGCCAGCTCCACTCGGCGGGGTGGAGCATGTCCCGCCGCCCCCCGGCCAGCAGCCGGCCGCAGCGCGAGTCGACGACGACCAGCCGGACGCGGCCGAAGTCCCGCCGGAAGCTCCAGCGGGTCCCCTGCGCGCCCGGCTCCTGGTCGGCCCGCTCGGCGTAGGCGGCCAGCGCCGGGCCGCCGTCCCGCGCGGCGCGCAGCTCGGCCCACACCTGGTCGGCTCGCAGGTCCTCCGGCGCCAGGTTGCCCAGGTGCTGGTAGAGCCAGTACGACATCAGCCCGCCGACGATCCGCCCGTGCCACCACGGCTGGGCCCGGATGTGCTCCACCCACGACTGCGACGTGTTCCAGTCGTCCTGGATGTCGTGGTCGTCGAAGATCATCGCGGTGGGCACGGTCGACAGCAGCCAGCGCACGGCGGGCTGCTGCCAGGCCACCCGGTACAGGCGCGTGAACCCCTCGAAGCTCGTGGCGGCTGACGCCGCGGCCTCGTCCGCGTAGAGCTGGTCGCCGAGCAGCAGCAGCGCGTCCGGCCGGCGCGCGGTGGGCTGGTCGAGCAGCCGCTGCGCGCAGGCGACGAGCGCGTCCTGCCCGCGCCGGCCGGCCGGCCCGATCGCCTGCGGGTCCTCCCCGGGCGCCTGCGGGTCGGACTGGCGGCAGGAGCCGAACGCGATCCGCAGGGCGTGGTCGCCGCCGAGGGTGTGGATCACGCTCGGCGGGAAGCCCGAACCCGGCGGCGGCCAGACCCGCCCGGCACCCAGGTCGACGCCGTAGCGGTAGGTGCGCCCGGGCTCCAGCCCCTCCACGACCACGAGCGCGTAGTGGTGCCCGAGCACGTGGAAGGTGGGCGACCGCGCCGCCACGACCGCCCCCGAGCCCTCCTCGACCAGCTCGACGCGGGCCACGCCGGGGCGGTCGGCCTCCAGCCACACGGTCGCGCACGTCCTGCCCACGTAGCGCAGGAGCGGGCCGAGCACGAGGTTGGACACGGGCTGCATCGTATCGTGGGGGCTGGACCAGGGCGCGGCCCCGCTACCTGCGGCCGCGCCTGGCACGCAGGTAGTCGCTGACCACGTAGTCGCCGAGCCGGTCGCTGGAGGGCGCGAACACCCGGCCGCCGTTCAGCCGCGCGAGCGCCTGCACGAACCGGACCAGACGCGGCTCGTCGTCGAGCATGAACACGTTGATCGTCGCGCCGCGGCGGGTCAGCCGCAGCACCTCGGCCAGGGTCAGCTCGATCGTCTCGGGCAGCGGGGGCCAGTCGAACCAGGGCTGACCGCCGGCGGTCAGGTGCGCGGTCGGCTCGCCGTCGGTGATCACCAGGACCACGGGCTCGGCCTCGGGGTGCCGCTGCAGGTGCCGGCCCGCGAGCATCAGGGCGTGCTGCAGGTTGGTGCCCTGCACCATGTCCGGGCCGAGGACGGCCAGGTCGCCGGGCCGCAGCTCGCGCGCGAGCGAGGAGAAGCCGACGACCTGCAGCGCGTCCTGGGGGTACCTGGTGGAGACCAGGCTGTGGAGCGCGAGCGCGGTCGCCTTGGCCGCGCCCCACGCCTCGCGCAGGACCATCGAGTAGGACAGGTCGACCAGCAGCGACACGGCCGCGGCGGCCCGGCGCTCGGTCTCGACGACCTCGAAGTCCTCCGCCATCAGCGCCACCCGGCCGCCGCCGGCCGCCCGGCGGCGGACCGCGTTGCGGACGGTCGCCACGACGTCCAGCGGCTGCTCGTCCCCGAACCGCCAGGGCCGCGAGGTCCCGGTCGGCTCGCCGAGGACGCCGGCGGCGGGCTGCTCGTGGTCGCCGCGGCCGCGCGCGTCGGCGAGGCTGCGGAAGATGCGCCGGAGCGCGGCCGCGCCGATGTGCCGGATCGCCTTGGGCGTGAGGCGCAGCTCGCCCTCCTCGCGCACCAGCCAGCCCTGCTCGGTCAGCTCGCGCTCCAGGCGCCGCAGGGCCTCGACGTCGTCCACGGCGGCGCGGCCGAGCGTGCGCTGCAACGCCTCCAGGTCCACGTCCTCCAGGCTGGCGCCCGGGTAGTCCTGGGCGAGACTGGACTCGAGCGCCTCCAGGTCGGCCAGCTCCTCCAGCGCCGTGGTCGCGTCGCCCAGCCCCAGCGGCCGCCCGCGGCCCTGCGGGGCGGCGGCCCGGTCCCAGGACAGGTCCGGGCGCCGCTGCCGCAGTGCCTGCACGAGCCGGTCCAGCTCGAACGCCAGCCCCATGTCGGCCATCGCGGCGGCCGCCAGCTCGGCCAGCTCGCGGCGCTGCTCCTCCGACAGCGAGGCGAGCAGCCGGCTCGCCGCGGCCGCGCGCCGCGCGAGCGCGTCGACCAGCTCCTCGAGGTTGCGCGGGCGCTCGGGGAAGAGGTCCCCGTGGCGCTCCATGAAGCGCCCGAACGCCGCCCGGGTGTCCTCGCCGCGCTCGTCGGCGGCCAGCATGGCGTTCAGGTCCGCGAGCATGTCGCGGATCCGGCTGGTCCGCTCGGGGTCGGCGAGCGCCTGCTTCAGCCCGCGGAACTGCGCGTCGAGCACCTCGCGCCGCAGCAGCTGGCGGATCTGCTCGTAGGCGGCCTCGGCCTCGGGCGAGCGCCAGCGGTGGTCGGCCAGCTCCCGGACGGCGCCGGCGGTGTCCGGCGGGAGCCGGTCCAGCTCGTCCTCGGCCAGGCGGGCGTCGGGTGCGGGGTCGGCGGCGAGCACCGCCCGCTCGGCCTCGAGCGCCTGTTCGAGCAGCTCGCGCACCTCCCGCAGCGTGCCGTCCAGCCGGCCGGCCGACAGGCTCCGCCGCCGCTCGCGCACCCGGCGCAGCAGGTCGTCCAGGCCGCGGGTGCCCGGCAGCCCGCGCCGCAGCAGCCGCGCGAGCGCGTCGGCGGGGCGCTCGCCGGACAGCACCTCGTCGGCGAGCCGGTCGACCGCCCGGCCCGCGTCGAACGGGGACGCCAGGGGATCCGGCCCGCCGCGCCAGGACCCGTAGCGGTACTCCATGGCCGTCGCCTCCCGCCGTGCGTGTCAGCCGCCGTAGACCGTCCGGCCGGGCAGCTCCTCCTTGGACAGCCGCTTGGCCAGGTGCAGGCCTTCGAGCGCGAACTCGAGCGCGGCGGCGACCAGGCCGGGCTGCTCCGCGCCGTCCTCCAGCCCCAGCCGGTCCAGCAGCCTGGCGAGCCCGCGCACCCGGCCGACCTGCTCGAGCAGCCTGGCCGCCGGCACCAGCTCGCCGGTCTCCACGGTGCCGCCCTCCTCGAACCGGGCCAGGACGCCCGACAGGTCCGCGCCGCCGAGCCGGGCGCGCCAGGTCTCGCTGACCGCCCGGCGCAGCAGGTGGCCGAGCAGCTCGACCTCCCGGCCCTCCTCGAGCTGGTCGAACTCGACCTTGCCCATGGCCGCGGGCACGACCGCCGGGAGATCCCCCACCCGGGCGACCGCGACCTGCTCGCCGGTGATCGCCGCGCGCCGGACCGCGGAGGCGGCCAGGGTCTCGGCCGCCGCGATCGCGAACCGGGCGGACACGCCGGAGCGGGCGTCGACCTGGGGGGCGCGGCGCACCGCCCGCGCGAACCGGGCGAGCACCTCGAGCAGGTGGTCGGGGACGAGCGGGGCGCGCAGCGGGCCGCGCTCCCAGCCGATCCGCGCCTCCTGCCGGATCAGCGCGATCTCGTGCTCCAGCCGCAGCGGGTAGTGGGTGCGGACCTCGGCGCCGAAGCGGTCCTTGAGCGGGGTGATGATGCGCCCGCGGTTGGTGTAGTCCTCGGGGTTGGCGCTGGCGACGACCAGCAGGTCCAGCGGCAGCCGCAGCGTGTACCCGCGGACCTGGATGTCGCGCTCCTCGAGCACGTTGAGCAGCGCCACCTGGATCCGCTCGGCGAGGTCGGGCAGCTCGTTGACGCTGAAGATCCCCCGGTTGGTGCGCGGGACCAGCCCGTAGTGGATGGTCTCCGGGTCGCCCAGGGTCCTGCCCTCGGCGAGCTTCACCGGGTCGATGTCGCCGATCAGGTCGCCGACGCTGGTGTCGGGGGTGGCCAGCTTCTCGCCGTAGCGGTGCGAGCGGTGCAGCCACGCGATCGGCGCGTCGTCGCCGCGCTCGGCGAGCCGCCGCCGCGCCCACACCGACACGGGCGCGTACGGGTGGTCGTTGATCTCCGAGCCCTCCAGCACCGGGGTCCACTCGTCCAGCAGGCCGACCAGCGAGCGGATCAGGCGGGTCTTGCCCTGCCCGCGCTCGCCGAGCAGGACGACGTCGTGGCCGGACAGCAGCGCGCGCTCCAGCTGCGGGAGCACGGTCTGGTCGAAGCCGACGATCCCGGGGAAGCGGGGCTCGCCCGCCGCCAGCAGCGCGACCAGGTTGTCGCGGACCTCGCGGTGGACGGGCTTGTGCTCGTGGTCGGTGGCGCGCAGCTCGCCCACGGTGCGGGCGGCGGGGGCGGGATCGGGAAGGTGGTCGGGCTGAGCGGTCAAGGGCGCCTCGCAGTCCTGGCCCGGCCGGGCCGGATCCGGCCGGGCGTCTCCTCCAAGATGTCCCCGGCGCCCGGACTCGGCAAGCGGCGCGGGCGCGCGCGCCGCTCAGGGGGGCGGGGGGCAGCGCCAGGCGGACTGGCCGATGAGCGCCAAGGCGCGCGCGAGCCGGTCGGTGAGGTCGCCGAGGCCGTGCTCGGCCAGGACCGGGGCGAGCGCGGCCCGCGGCAGCGGGCGGTTGCAGGCGTCCAGGTCCAGGGGCACGTCCACGCGGATGCGCATCAGCTCGCGGTTGTGCTCGAACACCTCGCGCTGGTCGACCAGGGTCCGGGCGAGGTAGGGGCCGAGCAGCCGCACCAGCCCCTCGGGGTCGTCCAGGGCGTCGGTGACCGTGGGGTAGGCGCGCAGCAGGCGGGCCGCGGTCATCGCGCCGATGCCGCGGACGCCGGGCAGGTTGTCGCTGCTGTCGCCGCGCAGCGCCGCGAACTCCAGGTACGCCGCCGGCGGGATCCCGTGGCTGGCG
Source organism: Actinomycetes bacterium (assembly GCA_035263405.1). Lineage (GTDB taxonomy): Bacteria > Actinomycetota > CALGFH01 > CALGFH01 > CALGFH01 > DATFRI01. The sequence continues at coordinate 19,974 of DATFRI010000092.1, forward strand.
GCCACCCGGCTCGGCGAGACCCGCACGGTGGACCCGCCGTTGGCCAGCAGCCACACCGTCACGGTCGGGCTGACCAGCGAGAACGCGTCGCGGTCCCCGGTCACCAGCGTGGCCGCGAACCCACGCGACCTGGCCAGGTGGGCCGCCGAGCCGAGCACGTCGTCCGCCTCCAGGCCGTCGGGGACGACCGTGGACAGCCCCAGCGCCGCGACCAGCCCGGTCGCCTGGTCGAGGAAGCCGAGCAGCCGCCCGGACTTGGCCGGACGCTGCGCCTTGTAGGCCGGGTGCAGGTCGCGGCGGACCGACCGCTCGGGGTCGTCGAACCCCACCACGCACGCGGTCGCCCTGGTGGAGGCCGCGACCCGCGCGAGCACGGCGAGGAAGCGCTCGGGCGCGGCGCCCGGGTCCGCGTCGTCGCCGCCGACCGCGTGGAACACCCGGTGCGCGAGCGCGTTGCCGTCCACCGCCAGCAGCAGCGGCGGCGGGCGGCGCGGGCGGCGGCGCGCGGGCGCGCGGCGGCCTGGCGCGGGCCGCCACAGGGTCGCGCGGTCGCCGGGCTGCGGCGCCGGCAGCTCGAACAGCCGGGCGCCGTCCAGCCGGGCGCCGTCCTCCACGGCGGGAACGGACATCGCGCCTAACGATCCCCTGCCGCACCGCCCTCGCGCAAGAGGCAATTCGAACTGGTGTTCACACCAGGCCCGCCCCTGCCCGGCGCGGGCCGGCTCAGCTCCCGCCGCGGGCGCGGATCTGGCGCAGCACGTAGGGCAGGATCCCGCCGTGGCGGTAGTACTCGGCCTCCTTGGGGGTGTCGATGCGCACGGCCGCGGTGAACTCGCGGTCGTCGGCGCGCACCCGGACCTCGCGCGGGACCGGGCCGTCGCCGCCCGCCTCGGCCAGCCCGGCGATCGTGAACGTCTCGTGGCCGTCCAGGCCGAGCGACTCCAGCGTGTCGCCGTCGCGGAACTGCAGCGGCAGCACGCCCATCCCGACCAGGTTGGAGCGGTGGATGCGCTCGTAGCTCTCGGCGATCACGGCCCTGACCCCGAGCAGCCGCGTGCCCTTGGCCGCCCAGTCCCGCGAGGAGCCCGAGCCGTACTCCTTGCCCGCCAGCACCACCAGCGGCACGCCCTCGCGGGCGTAGCGCACGGCCGCCTCGTAGATGGTGGTCTCCTCCGGCTCCCCGGCCTGGCCCGGGGGACCGAGGTACAGGGTGACCCCGCCCTCGGTGCCCGGCGTGAGCCGGTTGCGCAGCCGGATGTTGGCGAACGTGCCGCGCACCATCACCTCGTGGTTGCCGCGGCGCGAGCCGTAGGAGTTGAAGTCCCGCGGCTGGACGCCGTGCCCGGTCAGGTAGCGGCCGGCGGGGCTGTCGCGCTTGATGACCCCGGCCGGGGAGATGTGGTCGGTGGTGACGCTGTCGCCGAGCACGGCCAGCGCCCGCGCCCCCTCGACGTCGGCGGGCGGCTCGGGCTCCTCGGGCATCCCGTCGAAGTACGGCGGGCGGCGCACGTAGGTGGAGGACCCGTCCCAGGCGAAGCGGTCCCCGGTCGGCACCCGGAGCGAGTTCCAGCGCTCGTCGCCGGCGAACACGTCGGCGTAGCTGGTGCGGAACATCTCCGACTGGATGGCCTCGCCGATCAGCCGGTCGACCTCCTGCGAGGACGGCCACAGGTCGCGCAGGTACACCGGGCGGCCCTGCAGGTCGGTGCCGAGCGGGTCCTGCAGCAGGTCGGTGTCCATCGTCCCGGCGAGCGCGTAGGCGACCACCAGCGGCGGCGACGCGAGGTAGTTCATGCGCGTGTCGGGGTTGATGCGGCCCTCGAAGTTGCGGTTGCCGCTCAGCACCGAGCAGACGTGCAGCCCGCCCTCCTCGACCGCGCGGGAGATCTCGGGCGCGAGCGGGCCGGAGTTGCCGATGCAGGTGGTGCAGCCGTAGCCCACCAGGTGGAAGCGGAGCTTCTCGAGGTAGGGGACGAGCCCGGCGCGCTCGTAGTAGTCCATGACCACCTTGGACCCGGGCGCCAGGGAGGTCTTCACCCACGGCCTGGCCTCCAGGCCGCGCTCGACCGCGTTGCGCGCCAGCAGCCCCGCGGCCAGCATCACCGAGGGGTTGGAGGTGTTGGTGCAGCTGGTGATGGCGGCGATCACGACGTGGCCGTGGTCCAGCTCGAACGACGAGCCGTCCTCCAGCCGGACCGGGACCGGGTTGCTCGGCCGGTCGCGCACGGCGGCGTCGGCCGGTGCCACCTCGGGCTCGTCGCCGCGCTCGTGCCAGTTGCCCGCGGTCGTCGCGGCGGGCGGGTCGCTGGCCGGGAACGACCCCGCGACGGCGATCTCCGGGGCGGGCTCGGGCCGACCCGCCGCCGCGCCCGGCCCGCCGCCGAGCGCGTCGGCCAGCGCCGCGCGGAAGCCGGGCCTGGCGACCGCGAGCGGCACGCGGTCCTGCGGGCGCTTGGGCCCGGCCAGGCTCGGCTCGACGCTGGACAGGTCCAGCTCCAGCCGGTCGGAGTAGACCGGCTGCGGCCCGTCGGGCTCGTGGAACAGGCCCTGCTCCTTGGCGTACGCCTCGACCAGCGCGACCAGCTCGGGCGGCCGGCCGGTGAACTGCAGGTACCGCAGGGTCTCCTGGTCGACGGGGAAGATGGCCACGGTCGAGCCGTACTCGGGGGACATGTTGCCGATCGTCGCGCGGTTGGCCAGCGGCACGTTGCCCACGCCGGGCCCGTAGAACTCCACGAACTGGCCGACGACGCCCTTGCGCCGGAGCATCTCGGTGACGGTGAGGACGAGGTCGGTCGCGGTCGCGCCCTCGCGCAGCTCGCCGTGGAGCTTGAACCCCACCACCCTCGGCGTCAGCATCGACACCGGCTGGCCGAGCATCGCCGCCTCCGCCTCGATCCCGCCCACGCCCCAGCCGAGCACCCCCAGCCCGTTGACCATCGGCGTGTGCGAGTCGGTCCCGACCAGCGTGTCCGGGTATGCGCGGCCCTGCCCGTCGGCGAACACGACCCTCGCCAGATACTCGAGGTTGACCTGGTGGACGATGCCGGTGTCCGGCGGCACGACGCTGAAGTCGGCGAACGCGCCCTGGCCCCAGCGCAGGAACGCGTAGCGCTCCTGGTTGCGCTCGAACTCCAGCTCCGCGTTGCGGGCGAACGCGCTGGAGCTGCCGAAGAAGTCGGCCACGACCGAGTGGTCGATGACCAGCTCGGCCGGGGACAGCGGGTTGATCGCGTCGGTGCGGCCGCCGGCCTCGGCCATCGCGTCGCGCATCGCGGCCAGGTCCACCACGGCCGGCACGCCGGTGAAGTCCTGCATGAGCACCCGCGCGGGCGTGAACGCCAGCTCGCGCGTGGGCTCGGCCTGCGGGTCCCAGCTCGCCAGCGCCGCGACGTGCTCGGCGCCGACCGCCACCCCGTCCTCGTTGCGCAGCAGGTTCTCCAGCAGCACCTTGAGCGAGAACGGCAGCCTGGCGACGTCGGCCTGGTCCTGCAGGGCGTCCAGGCGGTGGATCTCGTAGGAGCGGTCGCCGACGCGCAGGTCCGCGCGGGCACCGAAGCTGTTGTCCGACATTGGCGCTCCTCGTGTCACGGTCCTCGTGGGCGGCCGCCCACCGCACCGGCGTCCCGGCGGCGGGGCGGGCTCCCATTCTGCTCGGACAGCAACGGCGTCGCCCGGCGCGGCCGCCCCGAAACGCGCCGCCGCACCAGCCGTGGCATGGTGGCGTCGAGCACCAGCACCCGAGCCGGGAAGGACCAGGCGTGGCGCGGTACATCTACACGCTCGACCGGGCGCGCAAGGCCCACAAGGACAAGGTGATCCTCGACGAGGTCACCCTGGCGTTCCTGCCCGGGGCGAAGATCGGCGTGGTCGGCCCCAACGGCGCCGGCAAGTCGACCCTGCTGCGGATCATGGCCGGGCTGCAGGACGTGTCCAACGGCGAGGCGCTCCTGGCCCCGGGCGCCTCGGTCGGGATCCTGCTGCAGGAGCCCGAGCTGGACCCCGGCCGGGACGTGCTCGGCAACGTCGAGGACGGCGTGGCCCCGGTGCGCGCGCTGCTGCGCCGCTTCGAGGAGCTGTCCGCCGCGCTCGGCGAGGCGGGCCCCGAGGAGACGGACCGGCTCCTCCGGGAGTACGGCGAGGTCCAGGACGCGATCGAGGCGGCGGGCGCCTGGGACCTCGACAGCCGGCTGGAGATGGCCATGGACGCGCTGCGCCTGCCCCCCGGCGACGCCGACGTGCGCACCCTCTCCGGCGGCGAGCGGCGCCGGGTCGCGCTCTGCCGCCTGCTGCTCGCCGAGCCCGACCTGCTGCTGCTGGACGAGCCCACCAACCACCTGGACGCCGAGAGCGTCCAGTGGCTCGAGCGGCACCTGGACGGCTATCCCGGCTGCGTGCTCGCGATCACCCACGACCGCTACTTCCTGGACGACGTCGCCCGGTGGATCCTCGAGCTGGACCGCGGCCGCACCTACCCCTACGAGGGCAACTACTCCACCTACCTGGAGACCAGGGCGGCCAGGCTGGCGGCCGAGGCGCGGGTCCAGGCGGGACGCCGCAGGGCGCTGGAGCGCGAGCTGGCGTGGGTGCGCGCCGACACCAGGGGCCGCCAGGCCAAGGGCCGGGCGCGCATCACGCGCTACGAGCAGCTCGCCGACCAGGCCGCGCAGCACCGGGCGGTCGACCCCGACGAGCTGCACATCCCGCCCGGCCCGCGGCTGGGTGCGAGCGTGATCCAGGCAGCGGGGCTGACCAAGGGCTACGGCGACCGGCTGCTCATCGACGGCCTGTCGTTCACGCTCCCGCCCGGGGGGATCGTGGGGATCATCGGCCCCAACGGCGCGGGCAAGACGACCCTGTTCCGGCTGCTGCTCGGCGCCGAGCAGCCCGACGCCGGGACCGTCACCGTCGGCCCGACGGTGCGGCTCGCCCACGTCGACCAGGCCCGCGCCGGCCTGGACCCCGACCGGACGGTCTGGGAGGTCGTCTCGGGCGGCCTGGACCAGCTGACCGTCGGCGACCGCACGCTCCCCTCGCGCGCCTGGGTCGCGTCGTTCGGGTTCCGGGGCGCCGACCAGCAGCAGCCGGTGCGGTCGCTGTCCGGCGGCGAGCGCAACCGCCTCAACCTCGCGTTGACGTTGAAGCAGGGCGGCAACGTGCTGCTGCTCGACGAGCCCACCAACGACCTGGACGTGGACACCCTGCGCTCCCTGGAGGAGGCGCTGCTGGCGTTCCCCGGCTGCGCGCTGGTGATCAGCCACGACCGCTGGTTCCTGGACCGCGTCGCCACCCACATGCTCGCGTTCGAGGGCGACAGCCAGGTCGTGTGGTTCGAGGGCAACTACGCCGACTACGAGGCCGACAAGCTCCGCCGGCTCGGTCCCGAGGCCGCCCGGCCCCACCGCGTCACCTACCGCAGGCTGGTCCGCGACTGACGCCGCGCCCTGGGCCGACGGCCGCCGCAGCCGGAGGCCGCACCCGCGCGCCTGCCGCCGCTCGGCCGCAGCCCGGCGCCGCTCCCCCGCCGCGGCCGTGCCGCCGGCTGCCGCTCAGGCGGAGTCCGGCGCGGGCAGCACGAACCGCATGGTCGTCCCCTTGCCCGGGCTGCTGGCGGCGGTGATCGTCCCGCCGTGCGCCTCCACCAGGCTCCGGGCGATCGCGAGCCCGAGCCCCACGCCGCCCGAGTCGGCCGACTTCACGAAGCGGTCGAAGACGTGCGGCAGGTCCTCGGGTCCGATGCCCGAGCCGGTGTCCGAGACCGTGAAGGACACCCCCGTCCCCGCAGGCCGGGCCTCGACGGCGATCACGCCGCCGCTGGGCGTGTGGCGCAGCGCGTTGGCCAGCAGGTTGGCCAGGACCTCGCCGACCCGCACCGGATCGGCGTCCAGCTCGCGCAGGGCCCCCGGCCCGGCGCGCCAGTCCAGCGTCACGCCGGCGCGCTGCGCCCGCGGGCGGAACGCCGTCACCGCGTCCTGGACCAGCGCCGCCGGGTCGACCCGCTCGCGGTGCAGGCGCAGCGCGCCGGCCTCGGCGGTGGACAGCGTCTGCAGGTCGTCCAGGAGGCGGGACATCACCGCGGCCTCCTCCAGGACCGGCGCGAGGTGCGCCGCGTCGGCCGGGTACAGGCCGTCGAGGATGCCCTCCACGTTGCCGCGGATGACCGACAGCGGGGTGCGCAGCTCGTGGGCCACGTCAGCGAGCAGCCTGCGGCGCTGCTCCTCGTTGGCCTCCAGGCGCGCCGCCATCTGGTTGAAGGAGCGGGTCAGGCGGCGCACCTCGCCGGGGCCGCGGGCCGGCACGCGCGTCGCGTAGTCGCCGCCGGCCACGCGGTCGGCGGCCTCCATGACGTCGCCGATCGGCGCCGCCATCCGCCGCACCGCCCGGCCGGCCAGGAACGCCGCCAGGAGCAGCACGACGGCCAGGAACGGCAGCGGCACCCCCGGCCCACCCCGCCCACCGGGCCCCCACCCGCCGCTCAGCAGCCGGAAGGCCAGCCCGCTGGCAACGAAGGTCAGCCAGACGGCGAGCGCGACCAGCAGGCCGATGCGCCCTGGGAAGCGGTGCCTCCCACCCCAGCCCCCCGCCCGCCAGGGCGGCGGGAACGGCTCGCCCTCCGGCCACCACGGCGGGCGCGAGCGCGGGCCGCGGCGGGAACCGGGACCGTCACGCATCGGCGAACCGGTAGCCGACGCCGTGGACGGTGAGCAGGTAGCGCGGCCGGCCCGGCGCCGGCTCGATCTTCCTGCGGAGGTTCTTGACGTGCGCGTCGACCGCACGCTCGTAGGACTCGAACGCGACGCCGTGGACGGCGTCCAGCAGCTGCCCCCGCGTGAACACGCGGCCCGGCTCGCGCACGAGGGTCGCCAGCAGCTGGAACTCCGTCGGCGTCAGCTCGACCGGCCGGCCGCCGACCGTGACCCGCATGCGCGGCAGGTCGACCTCGACGTCGGCCACCCGCAGCACCTCCGGCCCGTCGGCGCGCGCCGCCTCGGTCCGCCGCAGCACCGCCCGCACCCTCGCCACCAGCTCCTTGGGACTGAACGGCTTGACCACGTAGTCGTCCGCCCCCAGCTCCAGCCCGACGATCCGGTCGGTCTCGTCGCCGCGCGCGGTCAGGATCACGATCGGCACGGTCGAGGTCCGCCGCAGCGCGCGGGCGACGTCCAGCCCGTCGCGCCCGGGCAGGCCGAGGTCCAGCACGACGAGGTCGGGCCTGGAGCGGCGCGCGCTCGCCAGGGCCGTGTCACCGTCACCGGCGACGACCACGCCGTAGCCCGCGTGCTCCAAGCGGTCGCGCACCAGCTGCGCGATCCTCGACTCGTCCTCGACCACCAGGATCTGCTTCATCCTCCACCGCCTCCTGGGATCCCCGCCACCTTCCCCGCCGTTCCCGTCCCTTCCCGGGGCCTGGCCGTCCCGTCCCCTCCGAGCCTCGCCCGTCCACGCCGCTCCGGATCCTCCCCCGCTCCCCGTCCAGCCCGGGTCTCCCCGCTCCCCCCGCCTGCGGATCATCGCGCAGAGTCGACGTGGCGGCGGGGCGGAGGGTCGCCTCCGCCCCGCCGCCACGGGCCGTCCACCGTCGGAGGCCGGCCCTGGCTCCGTCAGATGTCGGCCACCTGACCCCTGCCACCGCCGGGCTCGGCCGGCCCGCCGCCTCCCTCGTCGGGCCGCCCGCGGACCTGGCCACCGGCCTGCTCGGCGGGCGCCTCGCCCCCCTGCTCGCCGGGCTGCTCGTGCTGGCGGCGGTGCCACTCGTCGAACCGGCGGGAAGCCTCCTGCTCCCACGGTCCGCCGCCCGGGCCGCGACCATGCCAGCCGGGACCGCCCCAGCCGCGGCCACCCCAACCGGGACCGCCCCAGCCGCGCCCGCGCCAGAAGACGCCGCGCAGCAGCAGCACGATGCCGATGAGGAACAGGGGGAACAGGAACAGCCCGAACGGGAAGAACCCGCCGTAGCCGTACCCGTATCCGTATCCGGGACCGATCACGCGCACCACCTCCGCCGCGTCGCCGCTCCGTGCCAGGCCGTGGGAGAGCCCGAGGTTGTAGGCGCCGATCCCGATCCCGGTCGCCGCCAGGAGCAGGACCAGCACCAGCAACCCGATGCCGATCGACCGTCGCATCTCGTCCTCCTTCTCGACGGTCCTGCCTGTTTTCCATCCCGATGCTGCCGCGGTGGTGTGAAGGAGTTGTGAACGCGGCGCGGAGGGCTGCGGGAGGCCGCGCACCACGCGAGGAGGCGGCGGTGGTGGCGTGCGACCCCGGGGACGCGCGAGGGGAGGGCGCGCGCCCGGCGGCACGGGAGCAGCCGTGGCCCCGGGCTGTGGGGCCGCGACGGGCGCTGCGCGCCCGGGCCGAGGCGTCTACTGTGCCTGGACGCCCAGCCCCACAGAGAGCGCGCCGACCCCATGCCCGTCAGCAGGACCGCCCGCCCTGAGGCCGGCACCGTGGAGGATCCGCTCGTCGCGGCCGCGCGCGCCGGCGACGAGCGGGCGTTCGCGGCGCTCGTGGAGCGCCACCGGCGGGAGCTGCACGTCCACTGCTACCGGATGCTCGGCTCGTTCGACGACGCCGAGGATCTCGTGCAGGAGACCTTCCTGCGCGCCTGGCGCGCGCGCGAGCGCTTCCAGGGCGGTCCCCGGTTCCGTGCGTGGCTGTACCGCATCGCGACCAACGCCTGCCTCGACGCGCTGCGGACCAGGCGGCGGCGGCTGCCGGCGCTGCACTCCTACGCGGAGGTCCCCTGGCTGCAGCCGTACCCGGACCGGTTGCTGGACGAGATCGCGCCCGGCGACACCGAACCGGGCGCCGCCGCCGTCGCCAAGGAGACGGTCGAGCTGACCTTCCTCGCGGTCATCCAGCTCCTCCCGCCCCGGCAGCGGGCGGTCCTGATCCTGCGCGACGTGCTCGGCTGGTCGGCCGGCGAGACCGCGACGCTGCTGGACACCACCGCCGCCGCGGCCAACAGCGCACTCCAGCGGGCCCGCGCGACGCTCCGGGCGCGACTGCCCGCGCGGCCCTCGGAGTGGTCCGGCACGCAGCCCACCGACGCGGAGCAGCGGCTGCTGGCGGGCTTCATCGACGCGCACGAGCGCGCCGACGCCGGCGCCGCCGTCGCGCTGGTCCGCGAGGACATCCGCGTGACGATGCCGCCGCATCCGTGGTGCCACGACGGGCTGGCGGCCCTCGAGCCGCTCCTGCGGCGGGCGTTCTCGGAGCCGGAGGGCGCGTGGCGCCTGCTGCCCACCCGCGCCAACCGCCAGCCGGCGGCCGCCAGCTACCTCCGGGCCCGGGACGACCCGGAGCACCGGGCGTTCAAGCTCGACGTGCTGCGCATCGAGGGCGACCGCATCGCGGAGATCACCACGTTCGGGGTCCACCTGTTCCCGGCGTTCGGCCTGCCGGCGACACTCTGACGGCGCCACAGCGTCGGCGCCGACGCACCGGGCTCACGAACCCGGCCAGGACGCCGCGACGCGCTTGGGCACGACCATGCGCCACGAGTCGAGGACCAGCTCCCGCATCTCGGCCTCGTCGATCGCATCCAGCCACACGCGCACCCAGTTGTAACGTTCGTCCGAGGGGACCGGCATGTGGAACTTCTCCGGCTCACTGGCAACGAGCGCCGCCCGCTCCTCCTTGGGGAACCCGAACCCCATCGAGGCCTCGTCCGCCGAGATCGCGACGAACACGATCCGCCCCACCCGGAACTTCACCTGATCCCGGATGAGGTGCTCCTCGCTGCGCGGCAGCGAGCCGGCGAACCGCCGCACGTCCTGGGCCGACACCATCCCAGCCTCTCCCCTCGGTCGGAGCGCCGCTGCTCGGACCGCCGCCGGTTGAACCCACAGGCTCGGGCCTCGCGGCCGCTCGGCGGTGGACCGCCGTTCAAAGTTCGGCTCCCCCCGGGGCCGCAGGTCGGCAGGCAGGCCCTGCGACCGGCGACGCGCGCAGCGCCAGCGACCGTACCGTGGCGGTGGGACACTCGAACGGTCACGCCCACCGCGGGCCGGGGTTGGACGGCTGGGTGACGCGTCGGACGGGCACCGGACGACATGATCGCCTGTTCCTGCACGATGTCCCGCCGGACCTGGTGGCCGAGGCATTGGAGCGGGGGCGGGGCCAGTCCGGCACCCCAATGCAGGCTCCCTGGCCGCTCCGGGCGTGGCCGGACGTGCCGACGAGGTTCCTGCTGTGCCGCGACGACCGCTGCTTCCCCGCCGAGTTCATGCGCCGGTGGTGCGGGAACGCCTGGCCGTCGTCCCCGACGAGATCGACGGCGGCCACTGCGTCGCCCTCAGCCGCCCCAAGGAGCTGGCCGACCGGGTGGAGGCGTACCAGGCCGGACGGTTGGAGTGAAGGGGGAGGTGCCGGCAGTCCCCGGCACTCCGCCTTCCGCCGGGCGGATCCCCGTCCAGTTCGCGCCTGACTCTGCTGGGCAGAGCACGTATTCAATGGATGCGGTATTCCGCTTCCTCGTGCCCTCGCGACTATCGGAATCCTGGCTGGAACCACCTGATCAGGCGTCACAGCCATAGGGCAGACTGGCGACGCAACGAAGGACTCCTGACCATGACCAAGCGTGCGCCGACCACAGCGTCGCGGACACTGGATGGCCTGGCACCTGATGGATGGTGAGGATGCTGCTCTTGACCGGGTCGTCCTCGTCGCAGCGAAGGATCGATGCTTCCAGTGATGGCGGCCGGCGCAGCAGAAAGGCACCGCATGCCAACCCGCTCGGACTTCACCCTCAAGGTTCTACTCGAAAAGATCAGGGACCTGAGTGAGTCACAGTATCCTCGGGATTGTATTCAACAGGCGCTTGAATACATGGGTGAGCGAAGCCCATATCATTCAGGGAACGACCTGGTCTCGCAGATAGAATTCGCCGCCTCGGCTGCACGCAAGTCGAAGGACAGCCAAACTGCGGAGCGTCTCGACGATGCTGTGCGATACACGCGTAGGGAGATATTCCTCCAGGATATCGAAGCGAAGTACCATCTCTTCGGGCCCTGGTCGGCTCGTGGCCTCACTTCGCTCGTGGGATTGACCATCGGAGCCGCCTTCAAGACAGTGGCTCTGAACTCAACGCGCTCGCGAAGAAGCAGCCAGACATCAGCATCCACGAGATCATCGCTCGCTTCCACGAACTCACGGCACGCGCCCCGACGGTCGAAGCCTCAGATCGGCCCGGTCGCTACCGAATACTCCGCGGCTCGAGGGAGAGTGCGGCGTGGGCCTCAGAGGTGATCCGGAACCGTCTCGAGTTCGCCGACCCACCCTCTTCGATAGGAGAAGGTCCTTCCAGCGAGCAGATGGTCGCAGATCTCCTCTCGCACACGGATGCAAGGTCTCTGGTTGAAGCGGCACAGCTCCGGCTGCGGCGCGAAGCGCTAGCAAGGTTCAGTCGGATCGTCCAGGACCCGCACAGCGAGGAGCAACATCTCCAGCAATGGCTCCAAGCGAATCCGTGGATCTTCGGGGGAAGGTATGTCAACCTAGCTACGCACCGACGCCTGGTTCCCGGCACCGAGTATGACCTGCCCCTGATCCGACCGGACGGCGTTCTTCATCTCGTGGAGATCAAGCGTGCCTGCGCAAAGATCGTGACTCACCAGAGAGGTCAGCTCGTCCCAAATAACGAGATCCACCGAGCGGTGGCACAAGCGATGAACTATCTGGTTGGCCTGGACGAGAACCGCCAGAAGGTACGTGAAACGTTTGGCATCGAGGCGCGACGAGCCACAGCAACCGTCCTGGCAGGTCACTCAGCCTTCCAGGGGAAGCACACCGCCGAGATCAGGGAAGCGCTCAGGGTATATAACAGCCATCTGACTCGGATCGATGTGATCATCTATGACGATCTCCTCGAGAGCGCATGCAGATCGCTAAAGATCGTGACAGCGAACGGGACGAGTAATTCGGCCTGACACCAGGCTCTAGTGTGCCGCGCCAGAGATTATGCGTCTTAATTCGTTATTGGTTGGCTGGTGTTTGTGGCTTGATCTTGGCGAGGTAGTCGGCGAGTGAGTTGAGGATGTCGTCGGCGGTCTTGACCCAGGTGAAGGGTCGAGGGTTGGCGTTCCAGGTGCGGATCCAGTCCTGGATGTCTTGCTCCAATGCTTGGACGGAGGTGTGCACCCCGCGGCGAATGAGCTTGTCGGTGAGCAGGCCGAACCAGCGCTCGACCTGGTTGATCCAGCTGGATCCGGTCGGGGTGAAGTGGACATGGAACCGGGGGTGACGGGTCAGCCAGGCCTGGATCTCGGGGGTCTTGTGGGTGCCGTAGTTGTCGGCGACCAGGTGGACGTCTAGCTCGGCCATCACGGCCTTGTCGATGGCGATCAGGAACTTCTTGAACTCGGTCGCGCGGTGACGGCGGTGTAGCTGGCTGATCACGGTGCCGTCGGCGATGTTGAACGCCGCGAACAGGCTGGTGATGCCGTGGCGGTAGTAATCATGGGTGCGCCGCTCGGGCATGCCGGGCAGCATCGGCAGCACCGGCTGGGACCGGTCCAGCGCCTGGATCTGGGCTTTCTCGTCGACGCACAGCACCACGGCCCGCTCCGGCGGGTTGTGGTAGAGACCGACGACGTCGACGACCTTCTCCACGAACAACGGGTCGTTCGACAGCTTGAACCCGTCCTGGACATGGGGTTTGAGGTCGAACCTCTTCCAGATCCGCCCGATGGTGGACGTACTCAGGCCGCTGCGCTGGGCCATCGAGGCACGCGACCAGTGGGTGGCATCCTTGGGCAGTTCCTCCAAGGTCGCCACGACGACGTCCTCGACCTGGTCGAGCAGGATCGACGGCGGCCGGCCGGGGCGTGGCTCGTCGAGCAGGCCGTCCAGCCGCGAGGCGACGAACCGGGACCGCCAGCGGTTCACCGCGGTCACGCTCACCCCCAGATCCGCCGCGACCTGCTTGTTCGAGACGCCATCGGCGCACGCCAGCACGATCCGCGCACGCATCGCCAGGAACTGCGCCGTCTTCGCCCGCCGAGCCCACCGCCTCAGCTCGGCCCGCTCGACCTGGGTCAACACCAGGTCGGCCTTCGGCCGCCCGGCACGTGCCTCGTCCTCCAGGCCGGCCAACCGTTGCGCGGCGAATCGGGACCGCCACTTGCTCGCCGTCGGCACACTGACCGAGAACCGTTGCGCCACAGCGGCATTCGACAAGCCATCCGCGCACGCCAGGACCATCCCCGCACGCTCGGCCAGCCGCCGTGACCCATCCGCGACCGCCCGCTCCAACGCCCGGCGCTCAGCACCCGACAACACGATCTCCACGGCACGAGGCCCAGGATGCGACATCACAACACTATAGCAACTTACGCGTGCAATTTCTGACGCAAGATACTAG
>DATFRI010000093.1:0-36379 GCA_035263405.1 Actinomycetes bacterium
TGGCGCCACTCAAGCCATCGCTCCGCCAGCTCGGCGACCTTGACGCCGTGTGCGTCCTGGTGGCGGCCGACTGCAACCTCGGCGAGCAGTCGGGATTCGATGTGCTTGGCTTCCTTGAGCGCGGCGCGCCCGGTCCCGGGCACCTGCCGGCTGAGGAACCGCTTGCGGCCGGTCAGCGGGTCGCGGCCACCGTAGACGATGACCTGCGTGCTCTTGCCTCGCTGCCGGATCACAGGGCGGGCTCCGGGGGTCGGTGTCAATCCTTTGACCTGGCGAAAGATTGACATCGGATTGACACCCGAGCAAGCAAAGCAAGCAGCCCAGGCCGTCTGACCTGGGCTTTTGGTGCGCGCCGGGAGGGATTCGAACCCCCAACCGCCAGATCCGTAGTCTGGTGCTCTATCCGTTAAGCTACCGGCGCAGCGGAGGCAGTGCGATTCGAACGCACGACGGGGCTTGAACCCCGAACCCGCTTAGCAGGCGGGCGCCATAGGCCAGACTAGGCGATGCCTCCCGGACGGGCCAAACCCTCTGGCCCGGCGCCCGTCATTGTAGGCAACAGGTGCGGCGGGCCCAAGCCGGTTCGGACCGCCAGCGACGAGCCACTCTCTGGATACCATGGCTCGTTCGCCGCGGATCTCCAGGAAGGATCCTGGGCCGTCGGTGACGCCGCAGCGGCGAGGAGCGGTGACGTGGACCCTGTGCGCCTGTTGATCAGCGACCACGAGGAGGTCGCGGAGTTGGTCGCCGACCTGGCGCAGCGCCGGGGGGACGAGAGCGGCGGCCGCAGGGCGCTGGCGGAGCAGCTCGCACGGCGCTTGCGGGCGCACATGATGGTCACTCGTGAGCTGCTGGTGCCCGCCGTACGGGAACGGGCGGCGGACGGCGAGCGGCGCGAGCTGGATGCGGCCGGGTCGGTTTCGGCGGAGGTCGAGGCGATCCTGGACGAGCTGTCGGCGCTCGACCCGCGGCAGGCGCCCTTCGACGAGCGGCTGTCCGAGCTACGAGAGCGGCTGGTCCAGCACGTCGACCAGGAGGAGACGCTGCTGGGCCCCCGCGCCGAGGATCTCCTCACCGACGAGGAGCTGTTGACGCTCGGTGCGCGGATGGAACGACGGCGGGCGGAGCTGCTGGTACCCGCGACATCACGGGCGGTCGGCGCGGTCGTGCGGGTCGTTCGGACCGCGGCGCTGATCCTCGCCGCGGGCGCTGCGCTCGCCGTCCTCGGCAGGCTGCGACGGCGACCGATGCGATCCAGCAGACCCCGGCCGCCGCGTCGAGCGCTGCGGCCGGAGGGTGGCCCCGGTCCGGCGGCCCCTGCCGCGGCCCGCGCGGGCCGCGGTCGTAGCTCAACTCCCGCGCTGTCGCGGCAGGAACACGTTGATCGCTGAGAAGGCGATGGTCACGCTCGAGCCGAGGATCAGCCAGATCGGCCAGAAGTACCCGGCGCCGGTGAACGCCCAGACCCCGATCGAGAACAGGTCCAGCACCAGGAACGTCCACAGCGTCCGGTAGAAGGCCTGCCTGGTCGGCTGGCCACGTCGCGGGCCCGCCGCGGGCGCCGGCGGGCTCGCCGCCGCCGGGGACGGCGGCGGGGTCGGCTGGTCGGGGAGATCGGCGAGGAGCGCGTCGAGCTCGCCCACCGTCCTTGCCGCCTGTGCACTGTCGACGCGCGTGGCGACCTCCTCGGTGGTCAGGCGCCCCTCCTGCTGGTGGCGCCGGAGCAGCTCGACGGTGCGCTCCCGGTCGCTGTCGGAGGCGCGCACGCCGGGTGGGTGGCCTGGCTCGCTGGGGTCGCCGATCATCCCTGACCTCCCGTTCGGTGGGACGGCTCTACGCGGACGGTACCTTCCGTGGGGCGCTGCAACGACTGTTCACGCTCCCGCCGGGACGGCGCCACGCCGGTGGCGCTGGCCCACCGTGCGGCGCACGGCGCGAACTGCGGCCGGCTCACATGACACGCCTGGGCTGCCGACCGATCGCCATGATGAGGATGCCAGCGAGCGCTCCGCCGAGCAGCAGGTCGCCCAGCACCCTCCCGACCGCCTCGCCGACAGCCGACGCCGAGTCCGCCTCGTCGAACGCGGTGACGGCGAGCTGGACCAGGCCGATCAGCGTCAGGAACCAGGAGAAGAGCAGCGTGGCGATCAGGCGCGGCAGCCGCGGGCGGGCCGCGTGCGCACGCGCGAGGAGGATCCCCGCCCACACGGCGCAGACCGCCGCGGCGGTGCACAGCATCATCGCCAGCGCAGGCAGCCTCCCGCCCTCGACAGCCAGTCCGTAGAGGTAGCCGACCACGCCCATGATCGTGAGCACCATTGCGGTGTTCGTCAGCCTCCGCGCCGGATCGGTGGACGCCTTGCGCGCCGGGCCCGTCCCATGTGGGCCGGGCGGCGGTGCTCCCCATCGGCCGCCCGGCATCGGCGCCGCGTCCTGCGCTCCGCTTCCCGGCGTCCTCCAGGACGGTCCGTCGAGGCCCTGGGGTGGCCCTGTCGACATCGGTGTCCTCCTTGGCGCACCCCCCGACCTCGCCGACGGCGACCGCGAGCGCATCGACAGGGCGTCCAGCACCGGTCGGACGGTCACGCGGACCCGTGTCGGTGGATTCTGGCCGGGCGCAGGAGATCGGTCCAGAGATCCGCGAACCGGGCACACCGCCTCGCCCGGCCGCCCCGACCCCGACGACGGCGTACGCAACCCGCTCGAGCTCCCCGTGACCATGAGCAGATCGTGGCCCTCAGCGGGCGTCCACCTCCCAACCGCCCCGGGCAGGGGCAGGAGGGCCCTCGGAGGTGAAGCGCGCTGCTCCCTCCAGGTGGCCCCTGGTCGTGCCGATCCTGGGCCGGCTCGCCGGTGTGATGCTGCTGCGGACCGCCGCGCTGGTGGACCGGATGCGGACCATGGCCGGGTTCTGGCTCACTTCCACCAGCAGAGACTGCGGGTGGTCGAGGTGATCGCGGCGCGGAGGAGGTGGGATTCGAACCCACGAGACCCTCCCGGGCCTGACGACTTTCAAGGTCGTTGCCTTCGGCCGCTCGGCCACTCCTCCACGGCGGAGTGTACGGACGCGGCACGGCCGGTGTCGCCCACTCGCGCCCGCACCAGCTCAGGTCCCCAGGACCCTGGATCGACCGGGGAACCCGCACCAGCTCAGGTCCCCCGGATCCCCGTGGGCGGGGTGATGACCTGCATTCCGAGGTGGGGCTGGAGGGCCGCGGGGACGTGGACCGAGCCGTCGGGCTGCTGGTGGTTCTCCAGCAGGGCGACCACCCAGCGGCCGACCGCGACGGCGGTGCCGTTCAGGGTGTGGACCGGCTCGTTGCCGCCGGGACCGCGGAACCGGATGCCGCTGCGGCGCGCCTGGTAGTCGGTGCAGTTGGAGGTGGAGGTCAGCTCCCTCCAGGCCTGCTGGGAGGGGATCCACGCCTCGCAGTCGAACTTGCGGGCCGCGGAGCCGCCGAGGTCGCCGACGGCGATGTCGACCACACGGTAGGGGATCTCGAGCGCCTGGAGCAGCACCTCCTCCAGCGAGAGCAGGAACTCGTGCTCACCGGCCGAGGCCTCGGGCAGCACGAACGAGACCATCTCGATCTTGTCGAACTGGTGGACGCGGAAGATGCCGCGGGTGTCCCTGCCGTAGGAGCCGGCCTCCCGGCGGAAGCAGGTCGAGAAGCCGACGTAGCGTCGTGGCAGGGTCGCCGGGTCGAGGATCTCGTCGGCGTGGTAGGCCACCAGCGGCACCTCCGAGGTGCCCGCCAGGTACAGGTCGTCGTCGGCCGTGCGGAAGATCTGCTGCTCGTCGGTGGGCAGGAAGCCCGTCCCGAACATCGCCTCGCGGCGCACCAGCACGGGCGGCACTACCGGCGTGAACCCCTCCGGGATCAGCCGGTCCATGGCGAAGCGGACCAGCGCCAGCTCCAGCAGCGCGCCAGCGCCCGTGAGGTAGCCGAAGCGCGCCCCGGAGACCTTGGCGGCCCGCACGGTGTCGATCGCCCCGAGCAGCTCCCCCAGCTCCAGGTGGTCGCGGACGGGGAACGCGAACTCGGGCACCGTCCCGACCCGGCGCACCTCCACGGCGTCGTCCTCGCCGCCGTCCGGGGCGGCAGGGTCGGGCAGGTTGGGGATCGCGGCGAGCAGCTCGGCCAGCTCCGCGTCGACCGTCCGGAGCCGGTCCTCGCGCTCGTCCAGCCGCGCCGCCAGCCCCTTCAACTCGGTGAGCAGCGCCTGCCGCTCCTCGGGGTCCGCTCCGGCGACCTCCTTGCCGCGCCGCTTCTGCTCGGCCCGCAGCTCGTCGACCTCGGTGACCAGGGCACGCCGTGCGGCGTCGAGGGCGAGCAGGCGGTCCACGGACCCCGCCTCGCCGCGTCGGGCGAGCGCGGCGCGGACACGGTCGGGCCGGTCGCGGACGAGCTTGAGATCGATCACGGGCTGTCGCCTCCGTGCGGACGGCCGGTGCCGTCCAGGCACGCGGCATCGTCGGTGCGGGCCGCCCACAGCGGGCGGCCGCGGCGGGAGGAAAGCCTACGCGCTGGACGCGGCGCGGGCGGGCAGCGACCGGCCCTGGGCGAGCGCGATCGCGGCCCGCTCCTCCTCGGAGAGGTTGTGGATCGAGGTGCCGCCCTCGACCGGCTTGGCGTACGAGCGTGCCTCGTTGCGGCTGTTGATGCCGGTGAGGACCACGCCGTCGCCGGCCTCGTCCACGAACGCGGCCGAGTAGGAGAGCTGGCCGCCGACGTCGTCGAAGGCGTCGTAGCGGGTCAGGGCGGCGGTCCGCAGGTGGCCGGAGATCTGCTGGCGGATCGAGGCGATCTCGCGACCCATGGAGTCGACCGTACCGCGCAGGCGCTCGACCCCGGCGAGGTGCCGGTCGAACGCCGCGACGATGTCCTCGGAGTCCGGTCCACCCGCGAGCAGCCGGCGGTAGCGGACCCGCATCCGCAGCAGCGCGACGGCGAGCGCGACCGTCACGGCGAGGCACAGCACCGTCACACCGAGCTCGATGACGACAAGGGACGAGAGCGTGTCGACAGGCAGCGATGGCACGGTAACCTCCCTGCACCAGGCCCGCGGCGGTCCGCGGACGTGAACCTCCACCGGGAGAAGCTCACCTGGGAGCGGTGCGCGCGGATTGTACAATGCGCAGGCTTTGGACGAGGTGCAGCTGTACGAGCTCCTCCAGGCGGTGGCGGCCGGGACCGTGCCTCCCGGCGACGCGGTGGACCGGCTGCGCAGGCTGCCGTTCGAGGACCTCGGCTTCGCCCGCGTCGACCATCACCGCGCGCTGCGGGGCCGCTGGCCCGAGGCGGTCTACGCGCGCGGCAAGACCCCCGAGGAGGTGGCCCGCATCGCGGCCGCCCTGCTCGCGGAGGGCGGCGCGCCGGTCCTGGTCACCAAGGCCACCGAGGAGCATGCGCGCGCGGTCCGCGACGCCACCCCGGGCGCCGCCTGGCATCCCCGCGCCGGGCTGCTGGTGCTGCGCGAGGCCCCGCCGCTGACCGGCCGCGACCGGATCATGGTGGTGTGCGCGGGCACCAGCGACCTGCCCGTGGCCGAGGAGGCCGCGGTCACCGCCACCGCGTTCGGCGCCCGCGTCGACCGGCTCGTCGACGTCGGTGTCGCGGGCGCGCACCGGCTGCTGGCCGAGACCGGCCGCCTGCGCGCCGCGGACGTGCTGATCGTCGTCGCCGGGATGGAGGGCGCCCTGCCCTCGCTGGTGGCCGGCCTGGTCGGCGCGCCGGTCGTGGCGGTCCCGACCAGCGTGGGCTACGGCGCGGCGTTCGAGGGCCTCGCCGCCCTGCTCGGCATGCTGAACGCCTGCTCGGTGGGGATCGGCGTGGTCAACATCGACAACGGCTTCGGCGCCGCGGCGCTCGCCGCCCGCATCCTCGCCGCCGATCGGGCGGAGGCCCGGTGAGCAGGCTCGCCTACTTCGACTGCTTCGCCGGGGTCGCGGGGGACATGGCGCTGGGGGCGCTGCTGGACGCCGGCGGCGACCTGGACGCGCTGCGTGCCGGGCTGGCGGGCCTGCCGGTCGGGCCGTTCCGGCTGGAGGCCGAGACGGTGGAGCGCGGCGGGGTCGGCGCCACGCTCGTCACGGTCCACGCCGAGGCGACGCCGGCCGCCGGGCCGCCGCTGCGCACCTGGGGCGAGCTGCGCGCGGCGATCGGGGGCGCCGGGTTGGCCGAGGGGGTGCGCGCCCGCGCGCTCGCGGTGCTCGCCCGGCTCGCCGAGGCGGAGGGGCGGGTCCACCGGGTCCCGCCGGAGGAGGTCCACTTCCACGAGCTGGGCGCGGTCGACACCGTGGTCGACGTCGTGGGGGTCGCGCTGCTGCTGGACCAGCTCGGCGTCGAGGAGGTCCTCGCCTCCCCGGTCGCGCTCGGGTCGGGGACCGTCGACGGCGCGCACGGGCGGCTGCCGGTGCCCGCCCCCGCCGTGCTGGAGCTGCTGCGCGGCGTCCCGGTGCACGGCGGCGGGGTCGCCGCGGAGCTGACCACCCCGACCGGCGCGGCGCTGCTGGCCGAGCTGGCCGGCGGGCACGGGGACCTCCCCGAGCTGCGCGTCGCCGCGGCCGGCTACGGGGCGGGCACGCGGCGCCACGCCGAGCTGCCCAACCTGCTGCGCGTGGTGCTCGGCGAGCGCGTCGTGGCAGGCGGCCCGGGCGACCAGGCGACCGTGCTGGAGGCCAACCTCGACGACCTCACCCCCGAGCTGGCGGCGTGGGCGCTGGAGCGGCTGCTGGCCGCGGGCGCGGCCGACGCGTGGCTCACCCCGATCCACATGAAGAAGGGGCGCCCGGGGGTGACGCTGTCGGTGCTGTGCCCGCCGGGCAGGGAGGCGGCGCTGCGGGCGCTGCTGTGGCGGGAGACCTCCACGCTCGGCCTGCGTGCCGTGCGGGTGGGCAAGTGGATGCTGGACCGCGAGCTGGTCGAGGTCGACGTGCCCGGCGGCCGGGTCCGGGTCAAGCTCGGCCTGCACGGCGGCGAGGTCGTCAACGTCGCGCCGGAGTACGCCGACTGCGCCGCCGTGGCGGCCGCGACCGGGACGCCGCTCAAGCAGGTGATGGCCGCGGCGCAGGCCGCGGCGCTGCCGCTCGCCGGGCGCGGACGGCCCCCGGGCTGAGCCGGCGGCCGGCTACCTCTGCTCCGCGGGCGCCTCCGCGGGCGCCCGGGCCTCGCGCCGCATGCGCCAGCCGATCACCCCGACGACCACGGCGAACGCGACCGAGACCACGGCGAGCACGCCGTGGACCGCCTTGAACCCGAAGGAGTGGGCGGGGTCGCGGGCGATGTTCCACATCCGCGTGACCCACACGTACAGCGTCCAGGCCGCCGCGGCGAGCAGCAGGTTGGAGCGCACCAGCGTCCGTCTCATGCGGCCAATGCTACGACCGATGCGCCGTCCCGGCGCGCGCCCGGCGACCCGCGCCACCGGGGCCCGCTCCGCTCAGCCGACCGCGCGCCCGTCCTGGTAGACCCGCAGGGGGCGGGAGAGGGCGTCGACTTCGGCCAGCGCGTCGCCGTCGGCGACCAGGACGTCGGCCGCGGCGCCCTCGCGCAGCACGCCGCGGTCGGCGGCGCCGAGCAGCTCGGCGGCCTCCCCGGTCACGGCGCGCAGGGCGGCGAGGGGCTCCATGCCCGCCGCGACCATGAACGCGACCTCGCGGGCGACGCTGCCGTGCAGGTTGTCGGGGGTGCCCGCGTCGGTGCCCGCGACGATCCGCACGCCCGCCGCGAGCGCCGCCCGGAACGAGCTGCGCTGCGCCGCGGCGACGGGGCGGGCGCGCTCCTTGATCCACTCCGGGGCGCCGCCCTCGAGGATGCCGGCCACGGCCGAGAACGTCGGCACCAGCCGGGCGCCGCTGGCGGCCAGCAGGTCGACCGCCTCATGGTCGAGGAACATGCCGTGCTCCACGGAGTCGACCCCGGCGCGCAGCGCGGCGACCACGCCGCCCTCCCCGATGGCGTGCGCGGCCACCGGCAGGCCCAGCCGGTGCGCCTCGTCGACCAGCGCGTCCAGCTCCTCCTGCCCGTACGCCGGCCGGCGGGGGTCCAGGCCGCGGGTGAGCACGCCGCCGGTCGCGACCACCTTGACGCAGCGGGCGCCGCGGGCGAGGTTCTCGCGCACCGCCAGGCGGACCTGTCCGGCCCCGTCGGCGACGCGGCCCAGGTAGTGGATGTGCCCGCCGGTCATCGTGACCGCCGCGCCGGCCGCGACCACGCGCGGGCCGGCGAGCGCGCCCTCCTCGACCGCGCGGCCGACCGCGATCGCCTCGTCGCCGGGGGCGCCGAGGTCCCGCACGAGGGTCGTGCCCGCCGCCAGGTGGCGCCGGGCGTTGGCGACCGCGCGCAGGGTGAGCGTGGCCGTGCTGGCCGACACGTCCGCGGCCAGCTCCGGGCCGGCGTCGGCGACCAGGTGCACGTGCGCGTCGACCAGGCCCGGCACGATGGTGGCGGTCGGGCTGTCGATCCGCTCGGCCCCGGCCGCGGCGTCGGGGAGGCCCCCCGCGGGCCCGGCGTAGGCGACCCGCCCCTCGCGCAGCCACACGGCGGCGTCGCGAACCGGCGGCGCCCCGGTCCCGTCGACCAGGAGCGGCGCCAGCAGCACGACCGGCGGTGGTGGGCTCTCGGCGGGCACGCGCGGATGCTACTGGCTTGCGCACGGTTCCGCCTCGCCCAGGTCATGGTGGCAGGGGTGGGCGAGGCCGCCCGGCGCGGCCCGGCGGGACGTCCCGCCGGGCCGCGCCGGCGGGTCACGACCCGGCCGGCCGCTGCTCCAGCGCCAGCAGCAGGCGCTTGGCGGGCAGCCCACCCGCGTAGCCGTGCAGGCTGCCGTCGCTCGCGACCACCCGGTGGCAGGGCACCACCACGCACACCGGGTTGGCGTTGAGCGCGCCGCCGACCGCGCGGGCGGCACGCGGCCTGCCGATGCCGCGGGCGACCTCGCCGTAGCTGGTGGTGTCCCCGTAGGGCACCGCGGCGACGGCCTGCAGCACCTGCCGCGCGAACGGCCGGGCCAGGGCGAGGTCGACGCCGATCGTGAACCGCCGCAGCGTGCCGGCGAAGTAGGCGTCCAGCTCCCTGCGGACCGGATCGAGCCGCCGCGGCGAGCGCAGCACCCGCGGCGACAGCGCGCGGGCGAGCCGCTCGGCGACCTCCTCCTCGGGCCGGTAGGAGCAGGCGACCAGGCCCGCCTCGGTGGCCGCGAGCACCAGCCGCCCGACCGGCGTGTCGGTGCTGGTGAAGCTGACGTCGGAGTCCGGCAGGACCGGCGGGGCGACCGGCGGCTCGAAGCCGCGCAGCCGGGATTCCAGATCGTTCATCGTCGCACCTCGCGTCGCAGGCCGGCGAGCGCGTCGCTGACGAGGCGGCGGCTCGCGGCGGGGGTGGTGCCGAGGACGCGGGCGGCCTCGGCGTGGGGCAGGTCGAGGACGTAGTGGAGCGCCACCGCGACCCGCTGCCGTTCTGGCAGCGCGCGCACCAGCGTCCACAGCTCGTCGTCGCGGGCGGCCGGGGCTCCGGCGGGGACGTCGGGCAGCGCCGCGACCGGCGTGGGCCGGCGCGCGCGCCGGCGGTGGGTGTCGGCCGCCGCCCGCGCCGCGATCGTGAGCAGCCATCCGCGCAGGTTGCGCGCATGCCGCAGCGACGGGTACGCGTCCAGCGCCTGCAGCCAGGCACGCTGGGCCGCGTCCTCGCCCTCCCCCGGCGCGGCGAGCGCGGCGCACAGCCGCGCGACGTCGCGCCAGTGGTCGTCGACCAGTTGCTGAAACGGTGGGAGCATCATGCCCATCCAACGCCCGCCGGCCCGATCGTGTGAGGCCGGTCCCCGTACGGCCATACTGCGCCCCGCGCCTTATACAGGAGGGCGGCAGCCATCGACGGTCACCACCTGCTGCGCCAGCTGCACCTCGGGCCTTCCCGGCGATCCGCGCTGGCCACGCTGGCGCTGGCCCTGACGCTGGTCGCCGCGGGCTGCACGGCCGACGACGGCGCCTCGGTCCGCAGCACGGGGAACACCGCCGGCGCGGCCTCCGGCTCGGGACCCGCGTCCGGCTCGGCGTCCGGGCCGGCCTCGACGTCCGGGTCCGCGACGGCGGCGGAGGCCGAGACGCTCCTGCGCGCCGCGGTCGGGCGCTACCGGGCCTGGGTCCTCGCCGAGGTCGCCCGGCTGGTCGGCGACGCCAGGAGGTTCACCGACGCGGTCCGGGCGGGCGACCTGGCGGCGGCGCGGGCGCGGTATGCGCCCAGCCGGGTCCGCTGGGAGCGGATCCAGCCGATGGCCGTGCTCGCCGGGGACGTCGAGAGCAGGGTGGATGCGCGCGCCGAGCGGTTCCCCCGCCCCGACGACCCGCGCTTCACCGGCTGGCACCGCCTGGAGCGGCTCCTCTTCAAGCTCCGCACCACCGCCGGTGCGGGGCGCTTCGCCGACCGCCTGGACGCCGACCTCGCCGCCCTGGCCCGGGACCTGCGCGCGACCCCCTTCCCGCCCGCCGCGGTCGCCGACGGGGCGGCCAGGCTGCTGGAGGGCGTCGCGCGCGGCACGCTCGTCGGCACGGAGGACCGCTACGCCCGCACCGACCTGTGGGACGCCGACGCGGCCGTGGACGGCGCGCGCAAGCTGATCGAGGTGCTCGGCCCCCCGCTCGAGGCCAGCGAGCCGAAGCTGGTCGACAAGCTCGCGGCCGGGTTCGCCGGGATCGGCCGCGGGCTGGACGAGTACGCCGTCGCCGGAGGCGGCTTCCGCCCGTCGACGGCACTCACCTCGGGCGACAGGGCCAGGCTGCAGGCGCAGCTCGCGTCGCAGACCGAGCTGCTCACCCGCGTCCCGGGCGCGCTCGGGCTCGCGTGACCGCGGCGGGGTGCGGCCCGCGGCGCCTCCCGGGGAGCACCCCCTCAGCCGGGGACGGGGGCGAACAGGTCGGTGCCGAACGGGTCGGTGCCCGGGGGCTCGGCGCCGAGGGGGCCGGCGGCCGCGGGATCGTCGCCGTCGGGCTGACCGGATGCGGGCTCGAGAGCCGGAGCCGGGTCGACGCCGACCGAGGCGCGCTCGACGCCCTCCGGGGCCGGTTCGGGCCCGGCCGCCGCGATCGTCGTGCCGTCGACGCGCAGCCGGGTGCCGGCCTCGACGATCGAGCCGTCGCCGAGGTCCAGACGCCGCGTGGCCTCCACGGTGCCGTCGGCGTGGACGATCGCGCCGTCCACCACGAGCGTGAGACTGCCTCCCCGGACGGGCTGCTCCGCGTCGGCGTCCGGGTCGGGCGGCAGCGCCTCGACGGCGGCGACCAGCGGTCCCACCGGGTGCTCCACGGCCGGCGGGGGCGCCTCCTCGTTCCCGACCTCGGCCGGCGGCGCAGGCGCGCTCCCGGCGGCGGGCGGCGGCGCCTCCTCGGGCCCGCCGGGCGGCGCCGGCGGGCTGCCGGCGGCGGGCGGCGTGGGGGCCGGCGCGCGGCGGCGGACGAGGTCCGCGATCTTCTGCCTGGCACGGTCGGCGCGCTCCCTGGCGGCCCTGGCCGCGTCCCGGGCCTCGGGGTCGACGAGGGTGAACGCGGGCTGGGCGACCAGCGCGCTCGCGGTCCTCCGGTCTCCGATCGCGGCGTGGAACAGGGCCCTGGCGCTCAGGATCAGGCGCTCCTCCGCGTACATCGCGCTCCGAGCGAGGAGCGACAGGGGGACCGCGGCACTGGCCTCCAGGTCGTTGAGCCGCCTGCTCGCGACCAGGTCCTCGAGGCTGTCCTCGTCCGGCGCCAGGCGCGTGCGCAGGACGGCCTGGAACGCGTGGCGCGCCGGCGCCAGCGCGGCGCCGACGGGATCGTCCGGCGGCGGCGGGTCGGTGAGGACCCGCGAGACGAGCTGCGCGACCGCGGCGGCCGTCCCGACGATGACCGCGTACTTCAGGCGGCTCCAGTAGTAGAAGGGGAAGATCCCCCGCTCCCGGACCTCGGCCAGGGGCCGGCCGCCGCGCTCGGCCGCCACCGCCGGGATGTCGGGGAGGGCCGAGATCCGGCCGGTGATCGCCCCGGACAGGAAGCCCTGGAAGAACACGTCGTAGCCCAGGTTCCACCAGTAGTCGCCGGAGCTGGCCCAGACCGCGCGGCCGCCGACGGTGTCGACCGGGGTCGGCAGCCACTCCGCGTCCTGCAGGAGCTTCTTGACCAGGACCTCGAAGCCGATCTGCGCGATGCTGACCTGCGCGTGCATCCTCCATTCCTCCGGCGCGAACTGGCGCGGCTCGCGCCACCGCCCGGACAGGACCATGCGGCGGTTGACGCCGAAGTGCAGCCGGTGCAGGCCGTACATGAGGCTGGAGATCGTGGCCGCGTGCAGGATCGTGTCGGCCGTGGGGTCACCGGTCGGCGCCCAGCCGAACATCCGCTGCGTGAGGGAGTCCAGGACCATGAGGGCCGGCGCCTCGGCCTGGTTGATGTAGCCGACGAACAGCCCGCCCCCGCGGTTGAGGATCGCGTGCAGCGACGGCTGCATCGTCGCCGGCAGGTACGGGTGCTTCCCGGGGGCCCGGCCGTCCGCCGCCGGCTGGACGGCAGCGGCCTGGTCGGGCGGCCCGGTCCCGTCCGCGTCCTGCCGGCCCGGGTCGGCGGGCCGCTGGCCGCGCGCGAGCCGGAACGGTTCGGGAGGCGGGACCCAGCCGACCGGCGGGACCGGCAGGGCGGGCGCACGCGACCCCTCCCGGCCGGCGGGCGCGGGCGGCTCGGCGGCGACGCCGAGCCGCCCCGACAGCGCCTGGGAGCCGGCGGGACCGCCGTGCGGGCCCCTGCCCGTCGCCGTGTCGGGGTCCTCGCGGTCCTCGCGCGCGGCCGGCTCGGCGGCGGCGATCCCCTGAAGGACCAGCGTGACGATCAGCAGGACGCCGCCCAGCAGCAGCAGCGCGGCGAACGGGCGCAGCGTCCTCGACAGCGCGGGCGCGGCCTCCCGTGCCGGCACGGGAGGCCCACCGCCCGGCCGCGCCCCAACCCGCACTGCTCCGCCCCCTTCGCCGAGCACCGCGGCGCCCGGGCGGCCCAGCTCGCGGTTTCCCGCGTGACGCAGGGCCGTGTGGAACACCGTGGCATCCAAACCGGGATATAAGGGATGAATGCAGCATAGAACCCTAGCCCGCCGGATCGCTACAGACTGTCATGGACGCGCCACCAACCGGCCGCGGAGCCGCAGGACGACCCGCGGGCGCCACGCACGCCTCAGGCCGACGCGCCCCCGCCCAGGCCGCCGGCGAGCCCGGTGCCGCTCCCAAATCGCCGTCGTTCGTCTGAAACTTCTACGTAGATCTACCTAGGCAGGAGGGAGAACTACCTCTATCATAAGCTGTGCCTGCGGGCGGAAATCGACGGAGGACGGCGCTGGAGGGAGGTCCCCGTGCACGCCCGGTCGTTGCTGCGGTCACGGGGCGCCCGGACCCTCGCGCGGAACGAGGCCCCGCTGGTCGAGGCGCTGCGACGCTATCAGAGGGCGGGCACGGTGCCGTTCTCCTGCCCCGGCCACAAGCTCGGCACCGGCGCGCTCCGGGAGGTGGTCTCCCTCCTCGGTCCGGAGCTGTTCGCCGCCGACGTCTGGCTCGGCACCGTCAACCACGACCGGGCACTGCGCGCGGCCGAGGCGCTCGCCGCCGGCGCCTGGGGCGCGGACCGCTGCTTCTTCCTGGGCAACGGCTCCTCCAGCGGCAACCACGCGTTCCTGCTCGCCGCCCTGGACCCGGGCGACGAGGTGGTCGTCGGGCGCGACCTGCACAAGTCCATGCTGGCGGCCCTCATCCTCACCGGCGCGCGCCCCGTGTACGTCGCCCCCCGGCTGCATCCCGAGCTGGGCATCGGCGTCGGCGTCCACGCCGACGACGTCGCAGCCGCGCTCGACGCCCACCCGGCGGCCAGGCTGGTCGCGGTCACCAGCCCCTCCTACTTCGGGGTCGCCGCCGACCTGCCCGCGATCACGCGCGCCGCCCACGCCCGGGGCGCCGCGGTGTACGTCGACGAGGCGTGGGGACCGCACTTCGCGTTCCATCCGGACCTGCCGCGTTCGGCCATGGCCTCCGGCGCCGACGGTGCGGTCACCAGCACGCACAAGATGCTGAGC
Organism: Actinomycetes bacterium; assembly: GCA_035263405.1. Classification (GTDB taxonomy): domain Bacteria; phylum Actinomycetota; class CALGFH01; order CALGFH01; family CALGFH01; genus DATFRI01. The sequence goes on from DATFRI010000093.1 coordinate 14,079, forward strand.
AGCCTCAGCCAGAGCTCGATCCTCAACGTCAGCGGGACGCGCGTGGCGCCCGAGCGGGTCGCGGCGGCGGTCGAGCTGACCCAGACGACCAGCCCGCTGCTGCCGCTGCTCGCCTCGATCGACGCCTGCCGCCGCCAGATGGCCATGGAGGGCGAGGTCCTGCTCGACCGCACCCTCGCACTGGCGGCCCACGCCCGGAGGCGGCTGGAGCGGCTGCCCGGGCTGCGGGTGCTCGACGCCGACCGCCTGGGCGTCCCGCCGAACCGGCTCGACCCGACCAAGGTGGTGGTCGACGTCGCCGGCCTCGGCCTCACCGGGCTCGTCGCCGAGCGGGCGCTGCGGGACCGGTTCGCGGTCGCCCCGGAGGGCAGCGACCTGTCCTCGGTCGTCCTGGCGGTCACCATCGGGGACACCCGGTTCAGCGTGCGCAGGCTCGTCGCCGCGTTCGCGGCGCTGGGCGCCGAGCGCGTGCCGGTCGCCGTCGACGGCCCGCCGCGCTCGTCCGGGTCGGTGATCGCGCCGGGCGTGCAGGCCATGACGCCCCGCGGCGCCTTCTTCGCCGCCGCCCGGCCCGTGCCGCTGGCCATGGCCGTGGGGGAGGTCGCCGCGGAGCTGGTCACCCCCTACCCGCCCGGCATCCCCGTGCTGGCCCCCGGCGAGGTCATCACCGCCGACAAGGCCGCCTACCTGGCCCACAGCAGCGCGCACCGCATGTACGTGTGCGGGCCTGCCGATCCCTCGCTGGCGACCGTCCGGGTGGTCGCACGCGCCGGGTCGGCGCCGCCGTCGATCCTGTCCGACCCCCTCGCCGCCTCCCCCAACGGATGAAGGGCGGACCGGCATGCCCGGGAGACACCAGCGAATGCGCTCTGCACGCTTCCGCCGCCTGCTGACCGCCGGCCTGATCGACTCGTTCGGGATGACGTTCGGCTGGACGGTGTTCTGCCTGCACGTGCTGAAGACGGCAGGGCTGGCCGGGGTGGGCGCCTGCAACGCGGCCATGCTCGTCGGCTGGGCCCTGTCGGCGCCGGTGACCGCCTGGCTGTCGCCGCGCATGGGCGCCGCGGCCCTCCTCCGCGGCACGTCGGCCGTCGAGGGCGCGCTGCGGGCAGGCAGCTTCGCCCTCCTGCTGGCCGGCGCGCCGGTCGCGGCGCTCGCCACCGTCATCGTGGTCATGTACACGGCCGGGCTGACGGCCTACGCGGGCATGCGGGCGGAGGTCAGCGCCTGCAGCCGCCCCGGCCGGGCCGCCACGATGACGCTGTTCGTCGTCGCCGTCCTGGCGGTGGACGCCGGCGGCGTGGCCACCGCGGCGCTGCTCCCGGGCGAGCCCGACGGACCGCTGCTGGCCGCGGTGGTGGCCGTCTACGCGACCTCGGCGCTGTCCACCTGGCTCGCCGCCAGCGGCGCCAGGGTGGGCAGGGCGCCGCGCCGGGTCCGCGGGCGACGCGGCACGCGGACCTGGCCGGCGCTCCTGGCCGGGGCGCTGATCATGCTCGTGGGCTCCGGGCCCTCCCTGCTCGCGGTGGGCCTGGCGGCCGAGATGTACGGGCCCCGCTGGGTCGCCGGCTCGGCGCTGGCGTTCACCGGCGGGACGCTGCTGGCGCCCTGGGCGGTCGCGCTGATCGAGCGCCAGCGGCTGCCGACGAGCGTCACCTGGCCGGCCTGGGGCAGCGGCATGCTGATCGGCTGGGTCCTGGCGCCCTCGCACGTCGCCGGGCTGCTCGTCGCGCAGGCGCTGTCCGGCCTGTGCATCGCCGCCTTCCAGGGCGGCATGGACGCCCACGTCGCCCTCAGGCAGGCCCGCGGCCGGCTGATGGGGAGCCTGGCGACCAGCGAGGCCGTGCGCGCGATCGGCAGCGCCGCCGCGGTCGCCGCCCTGCCCGTCCTCGTCGGTACCGGGTCGCTCGCCTCCTTCAGCCTGGTCGCGAGCGCGTCGCTGGTGGCGGCCACGCTCCTCGGCCTGATCGTCCGCTCGGGCGCGCGGCTGGCGGCATGGCCGCCGCCGGCCAGGACACCCGCGCTCGCGGCCGCCTGGGCCGGGCCGGGAGCCGACCCGGCGCGGTCGCGCTGGCCCGCCGCCGCCCCGACCGTCTACTGGCGCAGCACCGGCCCGCCGCCCCCGCTGCTCGCCGAGCCCGAGCCGCCCGACGAGTGGGCGCGGATGCTCAAGCGGCGTCGGCACCGCTACGGGCGGCGCCGGCCGCTCGGGCGCTGGGCGGCCGGCGCGGTCGTGCTCGTGCTGGTCGGCGCGGTGATGTTCGAGGTCGGGCAGGCGGTCGGCCCGGCCCGCGGCCAGCCGACGACGCTCACGATCCAGGCCGCCCGCGAGGGCGCCGTCACCGGCTCGACGCCGCCTTCGCGGGCGGCCTCTCCGGCGCCGCGGCGGCCGCGGGTGCTCGCACTGGTCGTCAGGGACGTCGGCACGGGCGCGGACCCGAGGCGGGTGTTCCTGGTGCCGCGGCAGGTGAGCGCCGAGCAGGCTCGCCGTGGCAAGCGGCCCAGGTTCGCCGTCCGGACCGGTGAGCCGCTCCAGGTCCGCGTCGACAACCAGGACCGGCACATCCACAGCTTCACGCTGCTGGAGGCGGGCGTGGACCTGGACGCCCGGGCGGGCACCGTCTCCACCGAGACGTTCACGGCGCCCGTCACCCCCGGGACCTACCAGTTCACCTGCCGCTACCGGTCGCCCGGCATGGCCGGCACGCTGGTGGTGCGCGGGCCGCGCCCGGCCGGCGCGGTCAGCCCTTGACGACGGCGTCGTAGGCCGCCTGCCACTTGTCCCGCTGCTGGCCGCCGAGGGTCACGATCGACAGCTTGATCGACGACGGCGGGTAGATCGCCGGGTCGCTGAGCTGGGCGGGCGGCAGCAGCGGCTTGGCCAGCGACACCGGCGTGCCGTAGCTGACGTACTTGGAGATGCGCGCCTGGGTCCTCGGGTGCAGCACGTAGTTCATGAAGCGGGCGGCGTTGCCCGGGTGGGGGGCGCCCTTGGGCACGCACATCACGTCGACGAACCGCAGCGAGCCCTCCTTGGGGATGGTGTAGGCGACGTCGCCGTTGGAGTCCTGCGCCTGGAACACGTCCCCGCTCCACCCCTGGGCGATCCAGGTCTCGCCGGCGGCGAGCTCGTCGATGTAGGTGTCGGAGGAGAACTTCTTGAGGCTCGGCTTGGCCGAGCGCAGCAGCGAGACGACCTCGGCGAGGTCGGCGTCCCTGGACGAGCTGGGGTTCTTGCCGAGATAGATGAGCGCGCAGCCGATCAGGTCCAGGACCTCGCGCAGCAGGGAGGCGCGGCCGCGGGCGGCGGCCGGCGGCCGGAACACCGACGCCCAGGAGTCGACCGGGCCGCGCATGCGCCGCTTGTTGTAGCCGATGCCGGTGGTCCCCCACTGCCAGGGCACGGTGTAGCGGTTGCCGGGATCGTAGTCGGTCTCGACGAACTCGCGGTCGAGGTTGGTGAGGTTGGGGATCAGCTCCTGGTGCAGCGGCTCGAGCAGCCCGAGGCGCCGGTAGGTCGGGATGAAGCTGCTGCTCGGCACGATCACGTCGTAGTCGGTCGGGCCGGCGCGCATCTTGGCCAGCAGGTCCTCGCTGGAGGAGTAGACGTCGTAGTTGACGCGGATGTTGGTGTACGCCTGGAACAGCGGGATCGACTGGTCGTCGATGTAGTCCGACCAGTTGTAGACGTTGACCAGGCGCTCGTCGCGCCGGTTGCCCGGGAGCGGCTGGGCCGCCGGCCGCGACCCCTGGCCGCGGGGCACCGCGAGCCGGCCGCCGGCGTAGCCCGCCGCGCCGGCCGCGGCGAGCAGGGCGCCGGCCTGGAGGAACCTGCGCCGCCCCATCCGCGGGTTGGGCGCCTCCAGCAGCAGGTTCAGCTCGCGGTCTTCCTTGTCGTACAGGGTCATCATGGGTCTCCTGTGGGGCTATCCCTGCCTGACGATGACCTCGTCGATCAGCAGCGCGTCGCCGGCCGGCACGCCGTCGGCGGTGACCTGCAGGTCGAGGGTCGCGCCGGACGCCGCCAGGGTGTGGGCGACGATCACGCGCCGCCAGGCAAGGCCGGGCAGGGTGGCCGTGCTGGCCTTGGAGGACTCCGCGCTCCCGCCGGCACCGACCAGGCGGATGGCCACCTGCAGCCCGGGCGCCGTGGATCGCACCCACGCCGAGGCCACGTACCGGCTGCCCTTGGGTGCCTCCTTGACCGCGCCGGGGAGCGTCAGCCCGATCCGCCCGGGCCGTGCGCCCGTCGCCCGGACCGACGCGCACGACCCCGAGGTCCGGCCCGGCGACTCGCGCGAGCTGGTGGCCGCGCCCACCGCCTGCCAGCCGGTCAGGTCCTCCTCGAAGCTCCAGTTGGCGACGAGGTTGCCGGTCGAGCCGACGCCACGCGGCTGCGCGGTGGTCGCAGCCGGCGAGCCGGCGTCGCGGGGAGCCGGGTTGGATCCGGAGCGCTCGGGCAGGTTGGCGGCGGCGATCGCCATGACGAGGACGACGGCGAGGCCGACGAGCGCATGGAACAGGAAATCGGGGTTCCTGGCCCGCTCGAGCGGGCCTCCCCGCCTGGCCAGATGCTTGGGAGGATGCGGCTGCATGCCCGGACCTTCCGGGCCGGCCCTAACGTGCCGGTAACCCCCGCACGCACCGTGGTCGGGCGCATCCTGGACGGCCGCGTCCGCGCGGGCGCCCGCACCAGGAGTGGCCGAGGGCGGGCAGGCGGCACGGTCCGCGCGGCGACCGCTCGTCCGGTCGCCGCGACCCGGCTACCGCGTGCGGGTGGTGACGTCGATCGTGGCAGGCCAGGCGACGCCGGTGATGCGTTCGAAGACCTCGACGTACCGCCGCCGGGCGGCGCGCACGACCTCGGGCGGGACCGGGGGGCCGGGAGGGGTGCGGTCCCAGCCGGACAGCGTCGCGGACCAGTCGCGGAGGTACTGCTTGTCCAGCGCGTGCTGGGGCCGTCCGGGCCGCCAGTCCCCGGCGGGCCAGAACCGGGAGGAGTCCGGGGTCAGCAGCTCGTCGCCGAGCACCAGCGTGCCCTCGGCGTCGCGGCCGAACTCGAGCTTGGTGTCGGCGATGATGACGCCGCGCTCGAGCGCGAGGGCCGCGCCGCGCCGGTAGATCTCCAGCGTGAGCGCGCGGAGCCGCTCGGCGGTGTCGGCGCCGAGCAGCCCCACCACGTCGTCGAACGTGATGAACTCGTCATGACCCGCGGTGGCCTTGGTCGTGGGCGTGAAGATCGGCGTGGGCAGCCGGTCCGCCTCCACCAGGCCGGGTGCCAGCGCCACCCCTGACACGGCCCCGTGCGCCCGGTACTCCCGCAGCCCGAGCCCGGTGAGGTAGCCGCGGGCGATGCACTCCACCGGCAGCATGTCGAGCCGGCGGCAGCGGATCGCCCGGCCCGCCCACCTGGCGGGCACCTGCGTGCCGGAGAGCACGTGGTTGGGCGTCACGTCCGCGAGGCGATCGAACCACCACAGCGAGAGCTGGGTCAGGACCCGGCCCTTGTCCGGGATCGGCGTGGGCAGCACCACGTCGTACACGCTGGCCCGGTCGGACGCGACCAGCAGCAGGTCCTCCCCGTCGGCCCAGACGTCACGGACCTTCCCGGAGTGCAGCAGCTTCACGCGGTCCCCGATCTCGTCCTCGTGACGGCCCGGCGGCGCGGACCGGGGCGCGCCCACCGTACTGCGGGCGCACGCGGCCCCGGAAGGCAGCCTGGGGTGCGATCGGCGCGGTGGTGGGCGAAGGGGGACTTGAACCCCCACGTCCTTGCGGACACAGGATCCTGAATCCTGCGCGTCTGCCAATTCCGCCACTCGCCCCGGGGAACGCCCGGCAGTGTAGCAGCACCCCACGAAACCGGCGCACACCCAGGATAATCGGTTGCAGTGGCCGACAGGGGGCAGCCACGCGATCGGAGGGGGCTCGGGCACCGAGCGTGCCCGGTGTTGTACGGGGCGGTCAGGCCCGCCGGCCGCCGGTCGCGGCGCGGGAGCAAACGGTAGACTGCCGGAGCTTCGGCGGCGCCGCGGCCGGGGTGCACAGCGGACGCGGCCTTGCGCGACGGCCATCGCGCCCCACGTGGTGCGACGGCGACGCGACGACAGAAGGGGACCACAGCCGGCATGGGCGTGCTCCGAGGGTTCGAGCGACGCGTGAGCGACGCCGTCGAGGGCCTGTTCGCGCGCATCTTCCGCTCGGGCGTGCAGCCGGTCGAGCTGGGCAAGCGCCTGCGGCGCGAGATGGCCGACCACAAGTCCGTCGGCGTCAACCGCATGTACGTGCCCAACGTGTACGCGTTCGAGCTGTCGCCGGCCGACCGCACCCGCTTCCGCGACTACGAGGGGGCGCTCGCGACCGAGCTGGCGACCGTGGCGGTGGAGACCGCCCGCGAGAACGGCTGGGCGATGCTCGGCCGCGCCCGGGTCGAGTTCGAGACCGCCGAGGGGCTGATCGAGGGCCGGTTCCGCTGCACCGGCCGGGTCGAGGCCGACGAGTCCCGGCCGGGAGGCGGCGACCAGGCGGCGGCCGCCGCGGCGCCGCAGGCCGCGGGGCCGCTGACCGCGATGCTGCCCGGCGAGATCCGCGAGCCCAGGATCCGCGCGCCCGCCAGCCTCACCCTCATATCCGGGCCTCGCTCCGGCACCGGCTTCTTCCCGCTCGACGCCGCCGAGCTGGTCATCGGCCGCGCCAGCGCGGCGGGGGTCACGCTCGCCGACCCGGGGATCTCGCGCACCCACGCCCGCGTGGTGCGCGAGGGCGACGACTTCGTGGTGGAGGACCTCGGCTCCACCAACGGCACCGAGGTCAACGGCCAGCTCGTCAAGCGGCGCCGGCTGGCCGACGGCGACCGGATCCGCCTCGGCAGCTCGACGCTGCAGTTCCGGCGGGAGCAGTAGATGCCACCGATCTTCCTGCTCATCGTCAAGGTCGCGTTCCTGCTGGTCCTGTACCTGTTCGTGGCCAGGGCGGTGCGTGCGGTGCTGCTGGACGTGTACGGGCCGAGGGCCGACCGGCCACCCGGCCGGCGGCGCAACCGCAACCGGCAGGCGCCCGCGGCGCAGCGGCCGGCGCGCTCGTCGCGGCGCATGGCCAAGGAGCTGGTCGTCAACGACCTCCAGGGCACCCGCTCGGTGCCGCTGGCGGAGTCGGTGACGATCGGGCGCGCCGCCTCGTGCGACTTGGTGGTCGCGGACAATTACGTGTCCAATGTGCATGCCAGGATCTTCGCCCGGGACGGTGCGTTCTGGCTGGAGGATCTCGGTTCCACCAACGGGACCTACGTCAACCGCGGGAAGGTGAGCGTGCCGGTCGCGATCGGCCCCGGTGACCAGGTCAGGGTCGGGAAAGCCACACTGGAGCTGCGTCGCTGATGGCCGTTCGTGCTGGTGCCGCCACCGACCGAGGGCGGATGCGCCAGGGCAACGAGGACAACTACGCCTCGACCCGGAACCTGTTCGCCGTCGCCGACGGGCTCGGCGGCCACCAGGGCGGCGAGGTGGCCAGCAAGATCGCGGTCGAGACCCTCGCCGCCCTCGACGAGGGCGGCCCCTGGTCCGACGAGCGCAGCGCGCTCGACGCCCTGCGGCAGGCGATCCGGGCGGCCAACCTCAAGATCCGCGACGCCGCCTCCCGCGACCGCAGCCTGCACAACATGGGGACCACGCTCACGGTCGTGCTGGAGGACGGGCTCACCTTCCACCTGGCGCACATCGGCGACTCGCGCGCCTACCTGTTCCGCAACGGCCAGCTCACCAGGCTCACCGAGGACCACAGCCTGGTGCAGCAGTTCGTCAACGAGGGCCGCCTGACCCCCGAGGAGGCCGAGCACCACCCGCAGGCGAGCATCATCACCCGCGCGCTCGGCATGGACGTGGAGGTCGAGCCGGACGTCGCGACCTTCCGCCGGGAGCCGGGCGACCGGCTGCTGCTGTGCACCGACGGGCTGTCGCGGGTGGTCGACGAGCCCACCATCCGCCGCGTGCTCGGCCGCGTGGTCGACCCCCAGGAGGCCGCCGACGACCTCGTGGCGCGCGCCAACGACGAGGGCGGCCCGGACAACATCACCGTGGTCATCCTGGACACCGAGGGCGGAGCGGCGACCGTCGGCGGGGACACCAGCGAGCTGGCGGCCGCCGGGATCGCCACCACCGGCGACCTCGAGGAGCCCTCCCAGGACGGGATGGCCCAGGCGCGCTGGGTCGAAGGGCGGCGTAGCGGCCGGCGCGGCCGCCGCCGCGGGCGGCTGTGGCGCCGCCTGCTCGCCACGCTGGGGCTGCTCGGGCTGCTCGCGGCCGGGCTGGTCGGTGCGCAGCTGTTCCTGTCCAGCCGCTACTGGGTCGGCTTCGACGGCAACGAGGTCGCGATCTTCCAGGGCGTGCCCGGCGACGTGGCGGGGATCCGCCTGTCGCGGCTGGTGGAGCACACCGGCATCCAGCGCTCCCGGGTCCCGGCGGCCTGGCAGGCGCGGCTGGCCGAGGGCGTGACACGCAGCGACCTGGAGGACGCGCGCCGCTACGCGGCCTGTACCCCGGCGGACTCCTCGGGCCTGGACCAGTGCCTGGCGACCGGAACCCTGCCCACCACCAGCACGACCGTGGTCAAGACCACGCAGCCACCGCCGCGCACGACGAGGCGCTGACCTTGGAGTCCCGCCGCAACGTCGAGCTGTCGCTGTTGCTGCTGGCGCTGATCCTGTCCGTGGGCGCGTACGTGGTCGTCGGTCTGGCCGCCGACAACCAGGTCCCCGCCGGCACGGTCGGCTACGGCGGCACGCTGGCCGCGCTGTTCCTCGGCGCGCACATCGTGCTGCGACTGCGCGCGCCGCAGGCGGACCCGGTGCTGCTGCCCTCCGCGGCGCTGCTCAACGGCCTCGGGCTGGTCATGATCCGCCGCCTGGACTACACGCTCGACCCCGGCAGCCCCGCGCAGGCCCCGGCCCAGGCGCTGTGGACCACGCTCGGCTTCGTCGTGTTCGCCGCCGTGATCGTGCTCGTCCCCGACCACCGCAAGCTGGAGAACTACCCGTTCACCTGGCTGCTGCTCGGCGCCGGGCTGCTGCTCGCGCCGATGCTTCCCGGCCTCGGGCGCGAGATCAACGGCGCGCGCCTGTGGATCGCCGCCGGCGGCATCCAGGTCCAGCCGGCCGAGGCCGCCAAGATCGCGCTGGTGATCTTCTTCGCCGCCTACCTCAAGGAGGCCAAGGAGCTGCTGGCGACCGCGACCTACAAGGTCGGGCCGCTGCTGCTGCCCGAGATCAAGTACTTCCTGCCGCTGGCGATGGCCTGGGGCGTCAGCCTGCTGGTGCTGCTGTTCGAGAAGGACCTCGGCTCCAGCGTCCTGTTCTTCGGGATGTTCATCGTGCTGCTGTACGTGGCCACCGGCCGCTTCTCCTACGTCGCTGCGGGGCTGATCCTGTTCGCGCTGGGCGCCACGTTCGCCTACAACTTCTTCGGCCACGTCCAGATCCGCGTAGCGACCTGGCTGGACGTGTGGCGCTACTACGGCGGGCGCGGCTACCAGCTCGCGCAGTCGCTGTTCGCGCTCGGCACCGGCGGGATCCTCGGGCAGGGCTGGAACCAGGGCCGCCCGGACTTCATCCCGTTCGCCTCCACCGACTTCATCTTCTCCGCCTTCGGGGAGGAGCTGGGCCTGGTGGGGACGACCGCGATCGTGCTGGTGTTCCTGCTGATGGTGTTCCGCGGGTTCCGCATCGCGCTGACCGCCGACGACGAGTTCGGCAAGCTCCTCGCCGCCGGGCTGGTCGCCAGCTTCGCGCTGCAGGTGTTCGTGATCCTCGGGGGGGTCACCCGGCTGATCCCGCTGACGGGGATCACGCTCCCGTTCGTCTCCTACGGGGGCTCCAGCCTGCTGTCCAACTATGCCCTGATCGCGTTGCTCTGCCGGATCTCGTCGGACAACGCGCCGCCGCCTCCGGCGCCCACCGAGGAGTTCGAGCCGACCACGGGGGAGGCGACGGTCGTCCGATGAACCAGCAGATCCGTCGGGTCTCGCTCGTGATGCTCGCGCTGTTCCTGCTGCTCATGGGCAACCTCGTGTACTGGCAGGTGGTGCGCGCCGACCAGCTGTCCAACGACCCCCGCAACACCCGCACGATCATCAAGGAGTACTCGATCCAGCGCGGCCGGATGATCGCCCACGGCGCCGACGGCAAGGACGTCGTCGTCGCCGAGTCGGTCCCGACCGACGACGCCCTCAAGTACCTGCGCAAGTACCCGCAGGGGCGCCGCTACGGCTTCGTCACCGGCTACTACTCGCTGGTGTTCGGCCGCTCGCTGGCCGAGGCCGTGTTCAACCAGTTCCTCATCGGGCAGGCGCCGGAGCAGTTCGCCCAGAACCTCGTCCAGCTCGTCAGCGCCGAGGACAAGCCGGGCGGCAACCTCGTGCTGACCATCGACCCGAAGGTCCAGGCCGCCGCCGAGGACGCGCTCGGCGACAACAAGGGCGCGGTCGTGGCGATGGAGCCGGCCTCCGGCGCGGTGCTCGCGCTGACCTCGTTCCCCCGCTACGACCCCAACGCCCTGTCCACTCACGACACCGACAAGATGCGCTCGGCCTGGAAGCAGCTCAACGAGGACGAGGACAAGCCGCTGCTGTCGCGCGCGACCGCCGAGCTGTACCCGCCCGGCTCGACGTTCAAGCTGGTCACGGCCGCGGCGGCGCTGCAGGACGGCATGACGCCCGACAGCGGGATCGAGAACTCCGTCTCCTACACGCCGCCGCAGACGCGCGTCCCGATCCGCAACTTCGGCGGCGAGGCGTGCCTGGGCAACAAGCAGCCGATCACGCTCGCCGAGGCGCTCGAGGTCTCCTGCAACACCGCGTTCGCGCGCCTGGGCAACGACCTCGGCACCGGCAAGTTCGTCGGGATGGCCGAGAAGTTCGGGCTGAACGCCGAGCCGCCGTACCAGCTCCCCGCCGCCACCAGCCTGATCCCGACCCGGCTCGACCCGCCTGCCCTGGCGCAGAGCGCGATCGGCCAGCGCGACGTGCGGGTCACGCCGCTGCAGATGGTGACGGTCACCGCGACCATCGCCAACGACGGCCGGCGCATGGCGCCGTTCGTGGTCAGCAAGGTCCTCGCCGACGACGGCAGCCTGGTCAAGTCGTTCAAGCCCAAGGAGGTCGAGGAGGTCCTGTCCGCGGAGCAGGCGGGGCAGATGCGCTCGATGATGGAGCGTGTCGTGGCCCAGGGGACCGGCACCGCGGCGCAGATCAACGGCGCCACCGTCGGCGGCAAGACCGGCACCGCCCAGCACCGGCGCGGCGCGAACCCGCACGCCTGGTTCACCGGCTACGCGTTCAACGGCGACCGGTCGATCGCGGTCGCGGTCATCGTCGAGTCCGGCGGGGACCTCGGCAGCGAGGCGACCGGCGGCAAGGTGGCGGCCCCGATCGCGAAAGCCGTGATGGAGGCGTACCTCGGTGGCGCCTCGTGAAGTCTGCAACAGTACGGGGTGCGCGCGGCACAGTACGGGGTGCGCGCGGCGGCCACCCCCATCGCTGATAGGTTGTCCCACCCGCGCTCGATTCGTACCGCGCTCGAAAGGATCCCGGTAGCCCGATGGCAACCACACCCGACGTGCTGGCCGGCCGCTACGAGGTCGGTCGCCTGCTCGGCGCGGGCGGCATGGCCGAGGTCTACGAGGGGCGCGACCGGCTGCTGGCCCGCAGGGTCGCGATCAAGGTGCTGCTGCCGCAGTACTCCCGCGACCCGGCGTTCCTGACCCGCTTCAAGCGGGAGGCCCAGTCGGCGGCCAGCCTCGCCCACCCCAACATCGTCGGCGTCTACGACACCGGCGTGCAGGCCGGCACGAACTTCATCGTCATGGAGTACATCGAGGGCCGCACGCTGCGCGACATCATCCGCACCGAGGGGCCGCTGCTGCCCGAGCGGGCCGCCGAGGTCGCCGCCGACGTCTGCTCGGCGCTGTCGGCCGCGCACGCCCGCGGGATCATCCACCGCGACATCAAGCCGGCCAACATCATGATCTCCAGCGACCGCCAGGTGAAGGTGATGGACTTCGGCATCGCCCGCGCGGTCAGCTCCGAGAGCATCACCCAGACGGCCGCGGTCGTCGGCACCGCGCAGTACATCTCCCCCGAGCAGGCGCAGGCCGCCGGCGTGGACGCCCGCACCGACCTGTACTCGCTCGGGGTGTGCCTGTTCGAGATGCTGTCGGGGCGGGTGCCGTTCACCGGCAACACCCCCGTCGCCATCGCCTACCAGCACGTGCGCGACAACCCGCCGCCGCTGCGCCAGCTCAACCCGGACGTGCCGGCCAGCCTCGAGGCGGTCGTCCTGAAGGCGATGGCCAAGAACCCCGACAACCGCTACCAGTCCAGCGCGGAGATGCGCGAGGACCTCGAGCGGGCACGGACCGGCCAGCGCGTCCTGGCCACCCCGCTGCTCACCGACCAGCAGACCGTGGCGATGGCCGGCCAGCAGCCCACCGGCGTGCTCGGCGGCCCGATGACCCAGGGCGACCCGGCGACCGGGTACGACCCCTACTACGACCAGTACGACTACGAGGGCCGCGCCGGGTCCCAGCAGCGCCGCAGGTCACGGGCCGTGGGGCTGGTGCTGGTGTTCCTGGCGATCGCGCTGCTGGCCGGGGGCGCCGCCTACCTGGTGGTGCGCAACCTGGACAACAAACAGGACGGCGCCACGCCGGCCCTGGTCGAGGTCCCCGACGTGACCGGCAAGTCCGGCGAGGCCGCCACGGCGCAGCTGCGGGCCGCCGGCTTCGGCGTCGACCCGCGCTCGGAGACCAGCGACCAGGAGCCGGGCATCGTCCTGTCCACCAGCCCCAAAGCCGGGGCGCAGGCGGCGCGGGGCTCCACCGTCATCCTGGTCGTCTCCAGCGGGCCCGGCACGGTCAGGACGCCCGACCTGACCGGGCTCACGCTCGACGACGCGAGCGCCAGGGCACAGGCCAGCGGCCTGAAGATCCAGCGGGGGCCACCCGAGTTCAACGAGGGCGTGCGGCAGGGCCGGATCATCTCGCAGAACCCGAACGCGGGGGTCACGGTCCAGCGCGGCGAGATCATCACCGTGATCCTCTCCAGGGGCCCCGAGCCGACCACGACGGCCAGCACCACGACCACCACGACCACCAGCACCACGACCACCACGACCACGAGCACCACCACCACGACCCTCCCCGGGCCCGGCGGCGGTGGCGGCGGGCCCCCGTGACGGGTCGTCCGCGGACGGCCGTTCAGGCGCGCCCGGCCGCCGCTCGGGCGCGCAGGCCGACCAGCCAGTTCGCCAGGAGGCGGTAGCCGCCGACGGTGAGCACCGACTCGGGGTGGAACTGCACCCCCTCGACCGGGCGCTCGCGGTGCCGCAGCGCCATGACCAGGCCGTCCGCGGTCGTGGCGGTGACCTCCAGGACCGGCGGCACGCTCGCGGCGTCCAGCACCAGGGAGTGGTAGCGGGTCGCGGGGAACGGCGACGGCATGCCCGCGAGCACGCCCGCGCCCTGGTGGTGGATGGCCGAGGTCTTGCCGTGGACCAGCTCCGGCGCGGGCGCGATCGAGCCGCCGTGGACCTCGCCGATCACCTGCAGGCCCAGGCACACGCCGAGGACCGGCAGCTCCGCGCCCAGCTCGGCGACCACCGCGACCGAAAGGCCCGCGGCGCGCGGGTGGCCGGGACCCGGGGAGATCAGCACGCCGTCGACGCCGAGGGCGCGGACGTCGTCGACCGTGGCGGCGTCGTTGCGCCACACGACCGTCTCGGCGCCCAGCTCGCCCAGGTACTGGACGAGGTTGTAGACGAACGAGTCGTAGTTGTCGACGACCAGCACGCGCAGCCCCCGGCCGGGCTGCTCGGCGAGCGCCCGAGCGGCGTCGGCCCCGAGCGTCACACGTCCTCCCTGCCCGAGCCGGCGGCGGCCTTGGCCTGCTCCTCCTCGACGAGCTTCCGGCGCAGCACCTTGCCGATCATGGTCTTGGGCAGCTCGTCGCGGAACTCGACCAGGCGCGGCACCTTGTAGCGGGCCAGCCGCTCCTTGGCGAAGGCGCGGATCTCCTCGGTGGTCGCCTGCTGCCCGGGCCGCAGCACGACGAACGCCTTGACGACCTCGCCCAGGTAGGCGTCGGGCACCCCGGCGACGGCCGCCTCCATGACCTTGGGGTGCTCGTAGAGGACCTCCTCGACCTCGCGGGGGTAGATGTTGTAGCCGCCCGCGATGATCATGTCCTTCTTGCGGTCGACGATCGCGAAGTAGCCCTCCTCGTCCATCGTCGCCATGTCCCCGGTGAGCAGCCAGCCGTCCTGCAGGACCTGCGCGGTCTCCTCCGGCCGGTTCCAGTAGCCGCGCATGACCTGCGGGCCCTTGACGGCCAGCTCGCCCGCCTCGCCGATCGGCATCGTCCGGCTCGGGTCGGCCGGGTCGGTGACCCGCGCGAGGGTGTCGGGCAGCGGCATGCCGACCGTGCCGACCTTGCGCTTGCCGTAGATCGGGTTGGCGTGGGTCACCGGCGACGCCTCGCTGAGGCCGTAGCCCTCGACCAGGCGCCCGCCGGAGAGCCGCTCGAACTCCTCGGCGACCTCGATCGGCAGCGGCGCGGCGCCGGACACGCACGCCTTGATGCTGGACAGGTCGTGGCCCTCCGCGGCGTTGTTGATGGCCACGTACATCGTCGGCACGCCCGGGAAGAGGGTCGGGTGGTGCTGGTCGATCGCGTCCAGCACCCGCCCCAGCTCGAAGCGCGGCAGCAGCACGATCGCCGCGCCGAGCTTGAGCCCCAGCGTCAGGCAGGTGGTCAGCCCGTAGGAGTGGAAGAACGGCAGCGCCGCGAGCACCACCTCCCTGCCCGGCTCCAGGTCGGGCATCCACTCGCGCACCTGCACGGCGTTGGCGTTCAGGTTGGTGTGGGTGAGCATCACGCCCTTGGACAGGCCGGTCGTGCCGCCGGTGTACTGCAGCACGGCGAGGTCGGTGTCGGGGTCGACCGGGGTCTCGGCGGCGGGCCCGGGGCTGGAGGCGAGCACCTGCCGCCAGCGGCGCACCGGCTCGTCCTTGGCCAGCTTCGCCATGGCCGCCCTGCCCCGCCTGGTGTAGGGGGCGAGCAGCCGCTTGAGGGAGGGCAGCTCGTCGATCACCGAGGTGACGATCACCTCGCGCAGCGGGTGGGCGGCGCGGACGCGCTTGACCTTCCCGTACATCAGGTCGAGGCAGACCAGCACCTCCACGCCCGCGTCGGCGAGCTGGTGGACCAGCTCACGCTCGGTGTAGAGGGGGTTGTTCTGGACCACGATCGCGCCCAGCCGCAGCGCCCCCAGGAGGGTCATGACCGCCTGCGGGCAGTTGGGCAGGATCGTCCCGACCTTGGTGCCCTTGCCCACCCCGAGGCCGGCGAGCGCCCCGGCGAACGTCCAGGTCCGCGTGGCCAGCTCGGCATAGGTGAAGGTGCGGCCCTCGAAGTGCAGCGCGGGAGCGTCCGGGAACTGCCGGGCCGCGTCGTCGAGCAGCCGCGCCAGGTTGTGGCGGGGGATCTCGACCTGCTCCGCGACACCGGGCGGATAGTTGTCGAGCCACGGGGTCCGCACGTCCTCCGCCATCGTCTCCCTCCGCTCCCCACGGCCCGCCGGTCTCTGCACCCGGAGCGCCGACCGCCTGCGAGCGCAGTATCCTGCGGCGGGCGCAGGTGCACAACGGACGACCGGCAGCTGCGCGGTGGGACGCGGGGCGGCTCAGAAGTCGGTCGGCAGGACGCTCTCCAGCCAGGGGAAGATCCAGAACCAGCACACGGCCATCGCGGCCAGGATGACCCCGACCAGGACCAGCCGCCGTGGCCACGCCCTGCGGGCGCGCTTGCCGCGCACGCGAGCCTGCCCCTGCTGCGCACGCAGCCGCTCGGCCCTGCTCGGCCGCACCGGTGCGGCCGCACCTCGCCGCCGCGGCGCGACGTCCGTGCCCGGCTGCCCGGCGGGATTCCAGCGCGGCGCCGGGCGCACGCCGGACAGGTCGCGGGCCGGCCTGGGTGCCGGCACGTCGTGCGGCGGCAGCATCGCCCGCGGCCCCCCGTTCACCCCGGGCCAGGACCCCGTCGCCTCCGGACTCGGCAGCATCGCCCGCGGCCCCCCGTTCACCGCCGGCCACGACCCCGACGCCTCCCGACCGGGCAGCGGCGCCCGCGGCCCCCCGTTCACCACCGGCCACGACCCCGACGCCTCCCGACCGGGCAGCGGCGCCGCACCGTCCGGCGCGGGCGGCAGGGGGCTCGGCGCCGGGGGAGCCGGCGGGGGCGGCCCCGCGGGTTGCCGGCGCGACCAGGCGTCGGCGGGCGGCCCGGCCGGGGAGGCAGGCGCAGCGGGAAGGGGCCAGCCCGGCGGGCTCGCCGGTGCCGCCGGCGAGCCCGCGCCGGTCGCCCACGGGTCGGCGGCGGGCTCTGGGCGCGCCGCGGGCTGCTCCCAGGGGGCAGGCTGGCGCCCCGGTGACTGCTGCCACCGGCGCGGGTCCGCCGGCGGCTCCCGCGCCTCGGATCCCCGCGACCGGCTCCACGCCTGGGCCGCGGGCGGCTCCCCCGGCTGGGGCGGGAACGCGGGCGGCGGCCAGGGGGGCGGCTGGACGCCGGGAGGGGTCGCCTCCCACGGGGGCCGCCGGGAGGCGGAGGCGGGCGCGCCGGGCTGCTGCGGGCGACTCGGAGCGGGTGCCTGCCAGGGCGGCGGCGGTGCCGGCGGGCGGACGTGCCGCCCCTCCGGCTCGCGGGCCGCCGGCGGCGTGCCGCCGGTCAGGGCGGATCCGGCAGGTCCGGCGCGGTACGAGCCGGTCTGGTGGGAGCCGGCCCCGCCGGGCTGCCCCAGCTCTCCCATCAGGTCCCAGGCGTGGTCCGGCTCACCGAGGGTGTCCCACGCCTGGGTGGCGTCGAGCACGTCCGCGCTCGGGCTGTGCTGGTTGGGCGCCCGCGGCCAGGCGTCGGCGGCCGGCGGGACCGTGCCGCCCTCGCCCCCCGCCCAGCCCGGCGGCGGCAGCCAGTCCTCGGCCCGCCCGCGGTCGCGCTCCGGCCGGGTCATGCGCTCACCGCGCCGGGCGCCGGCCTGGTCGCGACGAGGTCGCCGAACACGATCAGGCGCTGCCGGGCGGAGAAGCGCGGATGGCAGGTGGACATGACGATGGTGGCCTTGAGCTGCCCGTCGGGGCCGCGCACGTCCTTGAGGACGGTGACGTCGGTCGGCACGACGATCCTGGTGCGGGTGACCCGGTACTCGTAGGTGGCGTCCCGGGTGGTGATCAGGATCTGGTCGCCCCGCTCGAGGCGGTCGAGGTTGTAGCAGGGCGCCCCGTAGGTCGTGCGGTGGCAGGCGATCGCGAACGTCCCGGGCTGGCCGGGCAGCTTGGTGGTGACGATGTGGCCCGGGCCCTTGCGCAGGTCGTTGCGGCCGCTGCCCTGGACGACGGCCTTGTCGAGCTTGATCTTCCTGATCTGGATGATCGCGAACGCCTTGCCGTCGACCAGCCGCAGCGGCCCGCGGGCGGCGCGCTGGCCCGCCTGGCCCCGCCCGGCGGCCGACCACTGCGAGGTCAGCTCGTTGCGCAGGTTGGTCTGCGCCTTGTCGGTGACCGCGTTGGTCCCGATCAGCTGGTAGACGAGGAAGTACAGCGTGAAGGCGCCCAGCGAGATCATGGTCCAGCCAAGACTGCGCAGGAACCTCCGCACTCCTCAAACCTCCTCGCACGACAGGAAGCAGGCCGGGGGAAGCGACCGTCGCTGCTGGTCGCCGAGGCCTGGTCGCAGGTGCATGGTACGCGGTCTGCCCACGCAAGGCAGGACCCCTCCGACCAGGACATCGGCAGGCGCAAGGCATGCCCGAGGGCCGGGCCCACCGCGGGGACGGGGGCGGCTAGCTCGCCAGGAGCTCCTCGACCCGCTCGCGGAGCGTCGCGTCGTCGAGCCCTCGCCGCTCCCGGCCGGCGAGCGTCCCGTCGGTGGCGAAGAACCTCGTCTCCGGCAGGCTGGCGACGCCCCAGCCGCGCATGATCCGGCCACCGCGGTCGAAGACGGTCGGGAAGGTCACGCCCAGCTCGCGCAGGAGCGCCAGGCCGGCCGGCCGCTCGTCGCTCGCGTCGACCCCGATGATCGACACCGGCCGGCCCGCGAACGCCCGGGAGACCCGCTGCAGGGCGGGCAGCTCCGTCCGGCAGGGGACGCACCAGCTCGCCCAGAAGTTCACCACGACCACGCGGCCGCGCAGCCTCCGCAGATCGGCGTCGAGCTGGGCGGGGGTGCGCTCCACGAGCACGCCGCCGGCGAGCGGGACGGCGCTCGCGGGCGGCGCCGGACGCCGGCCCGGGGAACACCCACTGACCAGGGAAGCGACCACCGCCACGGCGGCCACGGCCCGGAGCGGCAGGCTAGGATTGACGGTGAGCCCACGCCGGCTCGCCGTGAGCTTTTGGAAAGGACGCCTCGTCATGCCCAAGTCGCGCTCCAAGCGACGCCAGTACCAGCCACCTCCGCGGCCTCGTCCGAAGCCCTCCGGTCCCTGGCTGGCGCCCACCTCGGTCACCCTGCTCCTCGTCGGCGTGGTGTACCTGGTGCTGTTCTACGCCGGGATCCTGCCCTGGGGCGAGGACGACTCGCTCGGCAACTACAACCTGCTGATCGGGTTCGTGCCGTTGATCACGGGAATGATCATGCTGACGCGCTGGCGCTGATGCCGGTGCGTCCGAACTACAGCTCTGTAGTTCATCCCCAGTTGGGGACAACCTTGGGGATAACTGTCCGGTTCGGGTGTCCCGCCGGCCGCCGGGCGCTGCCACCGCCCCGGACCGCCTCCCGGCTCCCGGGGGTCAGCTCCCGCCCGGGCCGGGGGTCGGCACCCGGCGCAGGACCATCGGGTCCGCGCAGTGGCGCGGCGGCGCGTCGGTTCCCTTGCGCAGCAGGATGAGCTGCTCACCGCAGGTCTCGCAGGCGAACACCAGCAGCGTGCCGGTGTCCTCGACGTCGCTCGGCGGCCCCACCGGGCCGCGCGTGCGCGAGTAGCCGCGGAACACCGCCAGCCCGGTCGCGAGCACGAGCCCACCGAGCGCGGCCGCCACCACCACCTCTCCCCGGCCGGTGACCACCAGCCCGGCCGCGGCCGCGGCCAGCAGCGACCACACCACCGCACGGCGGGCGCGCGGGGTCACGCGCCGCCCCCCACCCGCTCCAGCAGGGTCGCGTTGGCCAGGCCGCCGCCCTCGCACACCACCTGCAGCCCGTAGCGGCCGCCGCGGCGGCGCAGCTCGTGCACCAGGTCGGCCATGATCCTCGTGCCGGAGGCGCCGAGCGGGTGGCCGATCGCGATCGCGCCGCCGTTGGGGTTGACGCGCTCCCAGTCGGGGTGCAGCTCCCTGCCCCAGGCCAGCACGACGCTCGCGAACGCCTCGTTGACCTCGACGACGTCGATGTCGTCCAGGCGCAGCCCGCTGCGGGCGAGGAGCTTGGCGGTCGCGGGGATCGGCCCGGTGAGCATGAGCACGGGGTCCACGCCCGCGAGCGCGAACCCGGCGAAGCGGGCGAGCGGCTCCAGCCCGAGCGCCGCCGCGGTCGCCCGCTCGGCGATCAGCAGGGCCGACGCCCCGTCGGAGATCTGGCTGGAGTTCCCGGCGGTGATCCGCCCGCCCGCGCGGAAGGCGGGCGCGAGCGCCACGAGCCGGTCCGGGCCGGTGTCGCGCCGCACGCCCTCGTCGCGGGCGAGCGCCGGCCGAACGCCACCTTGGAGTTCCGGTCCTTGGCGCGAGGCGGGCACCTGGACCAGGTGTCCGTCGAGCCGGCCGGCGTCCTGCGCCGCCGCGGCACGCCGGTGGGAGCGCAGCGCGAACGCGTCCAGCTCCTCGCGGTCCAGGCCCCACTTGTCCGCGATCAGCTCGGCCGAGATGCCCTGGGGGACCAGCCGGTCGCCGTAGCGGCCGCGCAGCGGCGCGAGGGCGTCGCCGGGCCCCTGCATGCTGGAGCCCATCGGCACCCTCGTCATGTGCTCCACGCCGCCGGCGACCACCAGGTCG
The DNA here is from genome assembly GCA_035263405.1 of Actinomycetes bacterium. Classification (GTDB taxonomy): domain Bacteria; phylum Actinomycetota; class CALGFH01; order CALGFH01; family CALGFH01; genus DATFRI01. The sequence continues at coordinate 34,103 of DATFRI010000093.1, forward strand.
TAGGCGCCCGCGATCACGCCCTGCGCGGCGAAGTGGGCCGCCTGCTGGCTGGAGCCGCACTGGCGGTCGATGGTGACCCCTGGCACGTCCTCCGGGAGGCCGGCGGCCAGCCAGGCGTTGCGGGCGACGTTGACCGACTGCTCGCCGACCTGCGAGACGCAGCCCATGATCACGTCGTCCACGCGGCCCGGGTCGACGCCGGCCCGCTCCACCAGCGCGCGCAGGACCGCGGCGCCCAGCTCGACCGCGTGCACGCCCGCGTAGGCGCCGCCCCGGCGCCCCACCGGCGTCCGGACCGCGCCGACGATGAGCGCCTCGCGCACGGTCGCCCCCTTGCCTCGAACCTCGCCGGCGTCACCGACGTCCCGCCCAGTCTAGGCGGTCCCACACCCCGGTAAGCTGCGAGGAGCGCTGGGCCCGGACCGGCGTCCACGCCGAGCGCGGCCCGCTGAGCCACCGCCTGCTCACCCGGGAGCTCGCCGGGCACGACCGCGCCCACCTCCGCCAGCTCGAGCAGACCCTCGCCACGGTCCGGGCCTGAGCGTGAGGACCGGCGTCGAGCTGGTCGACCAGGGGAGCCGCCCGACGGTCGGAGGCGCGGAGTCCGCAGGCGGTCGCCGCGGTCGACGACTACCCGGCGAACGCGAGCAGGTCGCCGGCGGTGAACCGCCCCGGCTCCGCCGACGGGAGGGTGGGGCGCCAGCCGGGGTCCACGGCGCGGTAGGACTCGGGGTCGGCGTCGACGATGCCGAGCAGGACCTCGGCCACGATCCGCCCGCCGACCGGGCCGAGGCGGTCGCCGTCCGCGCGGTGCTCGGCCTCCTTGAGCACGTAGTACCACAGCGGGGTCCCCTCCCAGCCGAGCGCGGCCAGCTCGGTCTGGTCGGGGCGCAGCGGCTCGACGCCCATCGCCCGGGCGACCGCCTCGCCCGCGGGCAGCCCGTACGCCTGGCCGCGCATGAGGTCGCGCACGGCCAGCGAGTGCTCGGCCTCGGCAACCTCGCCGGTGATCGCGGCGGGCAGCTCGATCAGCGAGCGTGCCAGGCGGCCGTCGATGCGCTTGCTCGCCTGGGGCGCCGGGCGGCCGGGGAGGTCGAACAGCTGCGCCCAGTCCACGCGCCGCGCCGCCGGGACCGGCCGGAACCCGAGCAGGTCCGGGAACAGCGGGTACGCCGGGCCGCCGTCCTGCAGGCGGTAGGCGCGGCGGATCTGGCTGTGCCCGTAGCGGAAGGCGCCGTCGGCGAACTCCAGCGGGATCTCGGGCCGGTCGCCGGGCCGGTACCAGCGCGGCCCCCGCTCCAGCAGCTCCGCCGCCAGCTCGGCGCCGGCCACGACCGGCAGGTAGTCGTTGAGGATCACCCACTGGTAGTGCCAGGTGGCGGCGCGGCGGGCCGCCTCGAACAGTTCGGCCTCGGGCTCGCCGTCCTCGCGCAGCCGGTCGACCAGCCCGTTGTGCGCCTTGCACATGGCGACGTGCAGCTGCGAGACGAACACGTGCACGTCGTTGCGCGGGTCGCCGATCAGCGCGACCCCCTGCCGGTTGCGGGGAAGGTCGGCCGGCTCGCCGGCGTCGTTCAGGCCGATCAGCAGCTTGGCCGGGTCGCCGCGGTCGTACAGGAACGGGTGGCCCCCGGGGCCCGCGCCGTACAGGCACTCCAGGTTGGCCCGCGGGCTGCGGAAGTTGGCGAGGTGCTCGGGGTCGCCGTGGTGCAGCAGCAGCGAGCGGTCGGCGGTGATGTCGTGCGCGACGAACTGCCCGAACAGCGGCCAGCCGGCGGCGACGCGGGCGTCCTCGCCGCCCTCGGCGGTCAGCTCCAGGCCGCCGTCGCAGGGGCCGTCGCGCGCGCCCAGCCGTACGAACAGGTCGTCGTCCGCCTCCAGGGGCGCGAGCTCGGGGAACATCCGGCCGTACTTGCCGCTCGCGCCCTCGACCGGCGCGTCCACCGCCCGGGACGGCGCCAGGCAGTGGTCGCGGACCAGGCGGTGGTGGGACGGTGACGTGATCATGCGGCCCTACCCTTCTGATCGAGGCCCGGGGGTCCCGTGTGGTCAGTGGGGCGATCGGGTGATGCAGGCGAGGCAGGGATGGCTTTCATGCTGGCTGCACTCGATGGCGAAGGTCGCTCGGCCCCCTGTCTCGCCGCTGCTTCCTGACCGCTGATTAGGGACCGCGATCGATCGCTGGGTAGGGCAGGGCCGGCGGGAAGAGGCAGCACGCGACCAGCACCGTTGAAGGGAGCGCCGCTGTGGCTGTCGCTGTGGGGATCGATGTCGCCA
>DATFRI010000094.1:0-36537 GCA_035263405.1 Actinomycetes bacterium
TGTTCTGAACATCGTCCCAGGATGCAGCTAGACTTGCTGCATCGTTGCGTGCTTCACAGGCGGGTAGCGGACTGCTCTGCAACCGGGAGTATCAGCGTCGTATGGAGGGACAACCGGGCGCCCAACCCGGCGAGGGCGGCATGCTGGAGACAGTGCCGCGGGCCGACGTGCGCCTGCTCTACTACGCGGACTTCTGGGATTATCCATGCAGCGGTGCGCTGCTGTGGCGCGGACGGCGGTACTGGTTCAACGAGGTCGAGTGGGACACCGGCGTGTTCGACATCATCGAGCTCAGCGACCAGGTGTGGGCGGTCGAGGACGCCCGCCACGCTGACTTCCGGCGGTTCGTGGGCAGCCACACCGACTTCGACGAGACCGGCGCCGAGGTCGGCCAGGAACATCCCTCCGCGCAGCATTCGCGCTATTACGACACGTGGCTGCACGACCCGGAGCCAGATCCCCACTCGGGTCGAGTGGTCGCCCGCTGGCGGTTCGACGACGCATCCTGGCTGGTGGTCGAGGGCAGCGATGCGTGACTCCGACGGCAGGGGTCACCAGGACCATCCCGGCGGTCTGCGCACAACCGAGGGGGGCGAGGCCGGTCGGGTCATGGTGCGAGGAGGACGAGCTTGCGGAGCAGGTCGAAGCCGGCGCGGCCGCAGTCGGCCGCAGCCTCCAGCTCAGTACAGCGGGCCAGGAGCTCCATGAGGCGAACCTGCCGTCGGGATCCAGCTGGTCGGGATCGGTCATGATCCAGGTGACGATCCGGCGGGGGCGTGGGCGCTGGTCGGGGCGCCGGCGCGGTCGCGGCAGATGACCTGCACCCCAGAGTGAGCCTTCAGCCACGCCGCCAGCGTGCTGCCCCTGCGGCCGGGGCAGCACCTCGATGGGTCCATAGGCCTACGGTCGCACTTCGTCTCGGGCGCCGCCACCAGGCGGCAAGGTCGCACCCGGCGCCCGGATCTGTGACGAGTGCCCCGCGTTGTGCGAGGCGATCCTGGCCGAGACGGCCTCGTCCTGGGCCGCGATCCGCTCGGTGATGGCGAGACCCGCGGGAGCAGACCAGCTGCGAAACCCTTCTCTGCACGTCCTCAAGCAGGCCCGGAACCTGGATCGACGGAGAGGGTTCGATCTCCGGCCGGTGCCGCCGACGGTCGTCCAGGACGGGATACCAGGACCCCTGGTGATGCGAGCGGTGGCCGGGTGGCGGCGGGTGCCGTCTCAGCGCCACCTCCAGGTGGCGATCACGGTCTCCAGGGCTTTGGACTCCTGGGCGACCGCGGCTTCGCTGCTCCAGAGGTCGACCTCCCAGACATGCCGGTCGTGGTAGGCGATCAGCGACCGCATGCGCGCCGGCGTCTCTGCTGCATCTGATCGGCCGGGCGGCGCGCCTGCGGTCGCCGCATCCACGTGGTAGTCGAACTGGAGCGCCGGCTCGCCGCCGAGACTGCGCCGCTGGGGGCCGTTGATCTCGCCGCGTGGGCACGAGCCGGTGTCGCCGGTCTCGCATCTCCTGACGGCCGCGTCGGCCGCCTCCTTCAGCGGTCGGAGATCCGCGCGGGGCACGACCGCGACGCCGATCCAGGCCTGGACGCCTGCGGTCTCAGGGCCGTACAGCTGCACCGGCGTGAGCACGCGCCGCTCCCCGGCGCCCGCCTCGCGATAGGTCGGAGGTGTCTGGAAGGTGAACGCCTCGTGCTCGACCAACCCGGTCCTCGACGGAGCGTGGTTATCGGCGACGGGTCGCCACCGCCACTGCCAGCTGGTCTGCAGCAGCTCGAGCGAGCCGGCCTGAGCGTTGAACGCGGCGGGACTTGTCTCAAGGTCGATCCGCCACAGGTCGTTGTGATGGTAGAAGACGATGCTTCGGTGGCGGGTCTGCCCATGTCCATCGGCTGGCGGGATGAGGTAGTCGACCCGGAGGGCCTGCTCGCCGTCGAACGGTTCTGGCTGGACCCTCCCGACCGGTCGTGCGTGGAGCTGCAGCGCCGGCCTCTCGAGCAGGACCATGTCGTGCACGACCTGATCGAGCGGCGGCCTGCCAGCGGCAGGCGCGTCGGCGAACGGCACCATGGCGACCGACAACGAGGCGGCGATCCCGTCGGTCTTCGGACCCAGCAGCTTCACCGGGAAGGTCCCTGGGTTGGGTTCCTGGTAGGTCAGCGGCACCCTGGTGGTGAAGGCGCCGCCGTCGAGCTGCCGTCCGGCGGCCGGAGTGGTGTCACGCTCGACGCTGCGTCCCCCATCGGGACTGCCCGTGGCGCAGCCGGCCAGCACCAGCAGCAGGCACAACCACAGCGCGACCATCCCATGCCCGCCCTGGCCTTGGCCCGGGTTCGACCGCGGCCTCTTGCGACCCTGCTCGCGAGCCCTCCAACGACCAGCGTGCCCGACCGGGCGCGAGGTCGCCGGCCGGTCCCCTCCAGATATCGCGGTCACTGGGCGACTCCTCTCCGCTCGGCGCCCGTTGCGCGGCGGCGGTATCCGTACGTTCGAAGACGCTAGAAGCCCGCTGTCGCGATGGGATCTCGCTGATGCGGAGAGTCTGCGGAGAGCCGGCGTTGGCCGGAGTTGCCGGCCTGGCGGTGTTCGGTCTCGGTTAGGCCGGACGCGGTGCTTGGGCGCGGGGCAGCCGGAGGCTCCCGGCGAGGGCGGCCGCGGCGGCGCCGAGGCCGAGCGCCGCCGCGGTGGGGGTGATGACGTCGCTGGTGCAGCCGCTGCCGGTGGCACGTGCACCTGGCCCAGGCGATCCGGACCCGGATCCGCGGCTCAGGTCGATTGCTGTGGCCGGGCGTGCCGGACTGTAGGAGCGCTGGCCCGTGAGGTCCTCGGTCCAGGAGTAGCAGTAGCCCTTGGGTTGGCCGATGGGGGAGACGAACAGCAGGAGCAGGGCGGCGATCCCAGCAGCCACGATGGCCACGATCCCGGCGGCCGCCGCGGGTCCCAGCCGCGGTCGCGGTGTCCAGGCCGCGTAGCCGACCAGATAGCAGGCCGCGGGCAGGACCAGGATCAGCGACACGCCCGATATCGCGGTGAACGCGAGCGGCACGTCGAGGAGTCCGGCGCCGAGCAGCGCGGCCGGCCGCTGGCTGCGCAGCGCCACGGCGGCCAGCGCCGCGGGTAGGGCGTAGGCGCTGGTGAGCGCCACCGCTCCGGGCCATGCCACCGCGCGCAGCGGTGGCGGGTCCCCGAGCAGGTGCAGGCCGCCAAAGACCAAAGCGGCGAGGGCGTTGAGGATGATGCCGAGCGCGACGACGGGTGGGGCTACGATCCTTCGGGTGGTCGGGATGGTGGTCATCCTCACCTCTGACGGAGGCCGGTTCTCATACAAACGTATCATACATATGTTTGAAATCTAGGGAGGGGGAGTGATCGACCCCAGATCCGCCGAGACGGAGACACGGCTGCTGGACGGCACGCTGGCCTGCCTGCGCGAGCGCGGGGTCGCGGGGACGACATCGCGGGAGATCGCCGCCGCCGCGGGCGTGAACCTCGCGGCCATCACCTACCACTTTGGCTCCAAGGACGAGCTTGTAGCGCATGCCCTGCTGCATGCGGTCCGCCAATGGCTGGAGCCCGCCAGGCAGGCGCTAACCCGCGACGGCGACCCGACCACCAGAGCGCTCGAGGCGATCGCGCTGCTGCAGCGGTCCTTCACCCAGGCGCGCGAGCTGCTGCCCGCGTACTTCGAGGCGCTGGTCCGGGCGCCCCACGACGACGCGCTGCGGCGGGGTGTCGACGAGCTGCTGAGCGAGCTGCGCGCGCTGCTGCGCGACCAGATCCAGGAGCAGAAGCAGCACGGCCAGCTGCCAGGCTGGGTGGAACCCGACGCCATGGCCGCGTTGCTGCTGGCGCTGGCCGACGGGATCGCACTGCACAGCGCGCTCAACCCCCAAGCGGTCGACCACGACGCCATCGCGATCCAAGCCGGCCAGCTGCTCCTCGCCGCCCGCTCGACCTGACGGCGCCGCAGGTCGGCGCCCTGGGCTCGACCCGGCCGGCCGTGTACTGTCTGGCTTGCCTTGGACCGCTTTCCTGCTCTCTGTGGCGGCCGCCCGACCTCGTGTGCTCCTGCTTGAGCTACGCCGAATTGGCCGGACCGCGGCTGGCCGACAGGCTTACCGCGGTCATCCCGCGCGCAGGTTGGAGCGGTCCTCCGCGAACGCCAGCAAGAGCGGGGCCGACCCTTCGAGCAGCGTGTCGACCAGCTCCGGGTCGGGCTCGGGCAGGGCGACGGCATCCGCACCAGCGAACGGACGCGGCCGCCGGGGGACGGGCCGGCCGGCCGCGCCGCCCCGCCCGCGGTGCACCAGCAGCCCGTTGACCGGATCCGGCACCGCGTCCAGGGCGGCCCGCACGCTTGGCAGCGCGCGGAAGGTCTCCCACTGCCGCTCGTTAGTGAAGGCGACCTCCAAGACCACACCCCAGCGGTACTCGTGCCAGGCCCAGTCGACCGCGCCGTTGGTGATGGCGGACTCGATCAGGGCGCCGCTGTGGGCGTCCTTCCAGCGGGCCGCGTGAAACCGGCCGTGGAACACCTCGACGGACCACCACTCCATGCCTGCCACGGTAGCCAGCAGCGGTTGGGTGCACCAGGGGCAATCGTGTCCCAACTGGGGATTCCGGGCCCACGCCGCTCGTTCGGCGCTGCCAGGTCTCGGCGGCATGTGCATCCCGACCTGGCGCCGCTCGTCACCAGCGGTGATGTTCGCCGCCCTTGACATCTCGAGCACGCTCGAGACCCACCAGGTAAGGCCTGCTGCTTCATTCGATCAGCAGAGTGGTGGAGCTGAGGGGATTCGAACCCCTGACCTCCTCCATGCGACGGAGGGATCCCTTCCTCTGAGCCACATCCAAGATCAGGGTCTTGGCGCGGAAGAGTTCGCGTGGTCTGTGATCCGCGGGGCGGAAGAGTTGGTGTGAGAGTACTTCGCACGCTTCCGTCCGGTCGGGCAAAAACCACCTCTGACCTGCGTGTTTGTGGTGGAGGTGGCGGGATTTGAACCCGCGGCTTCTACGTTGCGAACGTAGCGCTCTGCCAGGCTGAGCTACACCCCCGCCGGCGGCGCGCATGGTAACAGACCCGGCGTTCAGCGGGCACCGGCGCGGACGCCCGACCGCTCCTCGCGGGGCGCACCGAGCAGCCGGCCCTGCACCAGTGCGACGCTCAGGACGATCAGCAGCCCGCCGAGGATCAGGCGGAACGAGAACGGCTCCCCGAGCACCAGCACGCCCGCGGTCACGCCCACCACGGGCACCAGGTAGGTGACCAGCGAGGCGGTTGTCGGGCCGAGCTCCTTGACCGTGCGGTAGTTGAGCATCAGCGCGTAGCCGGTCCCCAGGCACCCGAGCGCGAGCACGCACACGACCCGCAGGGGACTGAGCTGCACGCCCTGCCGTATCACAGCGACCGCGGTCGGCGCGGCCAGCACGACCGTGGCGGCCGCCAGCGGCCCCGCGGCCATCTGCGTCGGGGTCAGCCCCGACAGGAAGCGCTGCACGTACCCGAAGCCCGTGCCGTAGCTCGCGGCCGCGCCGAGGACCGCGAGCGAGCCGAGCAGGGAGCTGGCGGCCAGGTCGCCGCCGCCCACGCCGGCGACGACCGCGACCCCGGCGAAGCCCACCCCGAGCCCGGCCAGCTGCGGCGGGCGCAGCCGCTCGCCGAGCAGGACCGCCGCGGCGGCGGCGGCGAACAGGGGGGTCGCGGCGTTCAGCACCGACGCCAGCGCCGAGGTGATCCGCTCCTCCCCCCACGCGATCAGGCTGAACGGGATCACGGACATGAGCACGCCGAGCACGGTCACGTGGAACCAGTGCTCCCGCCCCGGGAGCCGCTCGCGGTAGGAGCGCAGGAACGCCAGCAGCACCAGCGCGCCGAGGGCGACCCGGGTCCAGGCGACGAACAACGGCGGGGCGCCCTCGACGATGACCTTGATGAACAGGAACGACCAGCCCCAGATCAGGGCGACGAGCAGCAGGCGGACCATGGCACCTCCGGGGGTTGCTGCCCGCCAGCCTGCCGAACCCGGCCCCGATCCGTCGACCCGGTTTGCCTTGCTCCCCGGGCTGCTCCCGGGCCGGTCCCGGTCGGGGGCCACCGGTCACCTTCCGGCCCGGTCCGGGCAGGTCAGACCCCAGTCGGCGGGAAGTCGGGCCGGGAAGTCGGGCTCAGACCCAGTCGGGCCGCCACAGCGGGATCCGGTGCCAGGCGGCGACGCGCACGGCCCACCGCTCGTACGGGATGGGGACGCCGGTCAGCACCGGCCAGTGGTACCAGAGCAGCCAGGCCGCGAGCGCCAGCACGGCGCCGGCGAGCACCGCACCGACCGGTCGCCAGCGGGCCAGTCGCGCCAGCGCGGCGCCCTGCAGCAGCACCACGAACGGGACCACGGGGGTCATGTAGTAGACGAACATCGGCCGCTGCTGGACCGCCCAGGGCAGCCACAGCGCCAGGGCCAGCAGGAGCGGCACGGCGAGCGCGTGGTCGTGCCGGCGCAGCCAGCGCACCGCCGCCCACACGGCGACGGGCGTGATGGCGAGGAAGACCAGCGGGTGGCCGAGCGCGAGCACCTCCTGCGCGCCGGGCACCGGGCCGGCGGCGGTGGCGACCGCCGGCCGGGCGTAGAAGTACGCGAACGGGCGTCGCATCACCAGCCACGACAGGGCGGAGGAGGCGTAGGCGTGCCCCTCGCGCAGGGTCGCGTGGAAGTCCAGCATGCGCAGCTGGTCCTCCAGCCACGCCTGCGGGCCGACGCCGCCGGCGACGAACGTCCCGGTGTAGCTGGCCAGGTACACCGCCAGCGGCAGCAGCGCGAACGCCTCGATGAGGCTCGCGCCCTCGACCAGGAACGCGTGGCGCAGCGGTGCCGGGACGCCCGCGCGGCGGCGGACGACCGCCTCCCAGACGAGGGAGCCCAGCAGGGCGGCGACCAGCACGTACACGCCCGACCACTTGGTCGCGGCGGCGCAGCCGAGCAGCGCGCCGGCCGCGAACCGCCAGCGCCGCGGCCGGTCGCCGCCCGCGCGGGCCTCGGCGGCATCGCGGAGCAGCGCGTACACTCCCGCGACGATCCAGAAGGTGACCAGCGCGTCCAGCATCGCCGCGCGGCTCTGCACCACCGACAGGTCCTCCACGGCGAGCAGGAACGCGGCCGCGAGCGCGGCGCCGCGGCCGGCGAACAGGCGCCGGCCGCAGAGGTAGACCAGCGCGACCGTGGCGGTGCCCGCGAGCGCGCAGGCGATCCGCCAGCCGACCGCCTGGTCGCCGAGCGCCCGGATCCCGAGCGCGATCATCCACTTGCCGAGCGGCGGGTGGACGGCCGGCAGCTCGCCGGGGACCGGCGTGACCGACGACGCCTCGTAGCCGCGCTCCAGCAGCTGGCGGGCGCCGGCGACGTAGTAGCGCTCGTCCACGAGCAGCTGGCGGGGGGTGCCGAGATGGGCCAGCCTCAGCGCGAGCGCGAGCGCGACCACCGCCCACGGCGCGAGCGCCGGCAGCGCCCGGACGGCGGCCGCCAGCCGGCCGTCCGGGCGACGTCGGGCGAGGTCCGTGGTCATGCGCGGCAGCATACGTTCCAGCCGGTCGGCGGTAGCCTGGCCCCGACGCCGGCCGCTCCCCGGTCGCACGCCGGCGGGCCGGGACGCGGGCGTCGGCGCGGGCCACGGGCCGGCGCGGGCTCGTGGGGTCGGGCCGGACGGGAGGAGGTGCCGGGTGCCTGGAGCGCTGGTGGTCTGCGGCACCCCCATCGGCAACCTCGACGACGCCTCGCCGCGGCTGGCGCGGACGCTCGGCGGCGCCGATCTCGTCGCCTGCGAGGACACCCGCCACACCAGGCGGCTGCTCGGCCACCTCGGCGTGCGCGCGCGGGTGGTCTCCTACCACGAGTTCAACGAGCGCCGCCGGACCGCGGAGCTGGTCGAGCGGATCGCGGCCGGCGCGCGGGTGGCGCTGGTCAGCGACGCGGGCATGCCGGGCGTCTCGGACCCCGGGTACCAGCTCGTGCAGGCGTGCATCGCGCAGGGGCTGCCGGTCGAGGCAGTGCCGGGCCCGAGCGCGATCCTGACCGCCCTGGTGCTGAGCGGCCTGCCGGCCGACCGCTTCTGCTTCGAGGGCTTCCTGTCCCGCAAGCCCGGCGTGCGCCGGCGGCGCCTGGACCAGCTCGCCGGCGAGCCGCGCACGCTGGTCTTCTTCGAGGCGCCGCACCGGGTCGCCGAGACGCTCGTGGCGATGGCCGGGGCGTTCGGTCCCGGCCGGCGCTGCGCGCTGGCGCGGGAGCTGACCAAGCTGCACGAGGAGGTCGTGCGCGGCACGCTCGGCGAGCTGGCCGAGCGTGCCGCCGCGGAGCCGCCCAGGGGTGAGCTGACGCTGGTGGTCGCGGGCGCCCCCGCGGCCGATCCGGCCCGCACCCCCGACCTGGCCGCCGAGGTGGCCGCGCGGGTCGAGTCGGGGATGGACCGCAAGCAGGCGATGAGCGAGGTCGCGCGCGCCAGCGGCGCCCCCCGGCGGGTCGTCTACCAGGCGGTGCTCGACGCCCGCGCCGACCGGCCGCCGGGCGGCCCCGCCGGGTGAGCCCACGCCGAACGGGTTGGACGGCCCTTTCCGACCGGCGTTAGCCTGGCCGGGAGGGACCGCCGGGTCCGGCCGGGCCGGCGGGACGCGCGGGAAGGGACCGGGTTGAAGGACACCTTCTACATCACCACCCCCATCTACTACGTGAACGACGTGCCGCACATCGGGCACGCCTACACGACCATCGCCGCCGACGTGCTGGCGCGCTGGCGGCGGGCCCACGGGGACCGGGTGTTCTTCCTCACCGGCACCGACGAGCACGGGCAGAAGGTCGCCCGCGCCGCGGAGGAGAACGGCGTCGATCCGCAGACCTGGACCGACCGGATCGTCGAGCGCTGGAAGCAGGTGTGGGCCGATCTCGACATCTCCAACGACGACTTCATCCGCACCACGCAGGCGCGCCACACGGTCCCCGTGCAGCACCTCGCCCAGCGGATATACGACCGGGGCGACATCTACCCCGGTTCCTACGAGGGTCCCTACTGCGTGGCCTGCGAGCAGTTCTACACCGAGGCCGAGCTGGTCGACGGCCGCTGCCCGATCCACGGCCGCCCGGTCGAGCACGTGGTGGAGAAGAACTGGTTCTTCCGCCTGTCCGCCTACGCCGACCGGCTGCTGGAGCTGTACCGCGAGCGCCCCGGGTTCGTCCGGCCGGAGGGGCGCCTGCGCGAGGTCGTCTCCTTCGTCGAGCAGGGGCTGGAGGACCTGTCGATCTCCCGGTCGACCTTCGACTGGGGCGTGCCGGTGCCCTGGGACCCCAGGCAGGTCATCTACGTGTGGATCGACGCGCTGCCCAACTACATCACCGCGGCCGGGTTCGACGCCGACCCCGAGCGCTTCGAGCGCCTGTGGCCGGTCGACTACCACTTCGTCGGCAAGGACATCCTGCGCTTCCACGCGGTCATCTGGCCGGCGCTGCTGCTGGCCGCGGGCCTGCCGGTGCCGCGCACGGTGCAGGCGCACGGCTGGCTGCTGGTCGGCGGGGAGAAGATGAGCAAGACCAAGCTGACCGGGATCGCGCCGGCCGACCTGGTGCGGCCGTTCGGCTCGGACGCGGTGCGCTACTTCTTCCAGCGCGAGGTCGCCTTCGGCCAGGACGGCAACTTCTCCTGGGAGGCGCTGGTCGAGCGGTACAACGCCGACCTCGCCAATGGGCTGGGCAACCTCGCCAGCCGCGTGACCTCGATGCTGGAGCGCTACCGCGGCGGCGTGCTGCCGGCGCCGGGACCGCAGGGCGAGGCGGAGGCCGGGGTGCGCGCGGCGGCCGAGCGCGCCTACGAGGAGACCGCGGCCGCGTTCGGCGAGCTGGCGTTCGAGCGCGCGCTGGCGGCGATCTGGCGGCTGGTCGCGGCGACCAACGGCTACCTCAGCGAGCGCAAGCCCTGGGACCTGGCCAGGCAGGGCGCGGACGCGGAGCTGGACACGGTGCTGGCGACCGGGGCGGAGGCGCTGCGGATCGCCGCGCTGCTGGCCTCGCCCTGGCTGACCAGGGCGTCGCGGGCGCTGTGGTCGGCGCTCGGGGCTGCCGGGGACCTCGCCGACGCGCGCCTGCCGGCCGCCGCGGCCTGGGGCGGGCTCGCGCCCGGCGCGCGGGTGCAGCGGCTGCCCGCGCTGTTCCCGAGGCTGGACGCCGAGGGCAACGTGGCCCGCCGCGGCGGCTGATGGGTGCGGCGGCCGGGCCGCTCGGTAGACTGCTGCCCTGCCCGCCTCCCGACGCCGACGAGGATGTGACCCATGGCCGCGCACCGCCGACCCCGCAGCACCGAGGTGACCGAGGGCAGGGAGCGGGCCGGCGCGCGCGCGATGCTGCGGGCGGTCGGCTTCACCGAGGACGACTTCACACGCCCGCAGGTCGGCGTGGCCTCCTCCTGGAACGAGGTCACCCCCTGTAACGCGCACCTGGACAAGCTCGCCGACGCCGCCAAGGCGGGCGTGCGCCTGGCGGGCGCGGTGCCGCTGGAGTTCAACACGATCGCGGTCTCCGACGGCATCTCCATGGGGCACGAGGGCATGCGCGCCTCCCTGGTCAGCCGCGAGGTGATCGCCGACTCGGTGGAGCTGATGGTGCACGCCGAGCGGCTGGACGGGATGGCGCTGATCGCCGGCTGCGACAAGTCGCTGCCGGGGATGCTGATGGCCGCCGCGCGGCTGGACCTGCCGAGCGTGTTCCTGTACGGCGGCACGATCCTGCCCGGCCACTTCCAGGGCCGCGACGTCACCCTCCAGGACGTGTTCGAGGCGATCGGGGCGAACGCGGCCGGCCGGATGAGCGACGAGGACTTCGCCGAGCTGGAGCGGGTCGCCTGCCCGACCGCCGGCTCCTGCGCGGGCATGTACACCGCGAACACGATGTCGTGCGCGGCTGAGGCGCTCGGGATGACCCTGCCGGGCGCCGCCAGCCCGCCGGCGGTCTCCGAGCGGCGCGCCGAGCTGGCCCGGCGCACCGGGGAGGCCGTGGTCGGGCTGCTGGACGCCGACCTGCGGCCCCGGCAGGTCATGACCAGGCAGGCGTTCCTCAACGCCGCCGCGGTCGTCATGGCGATCGCCGGCTCCACCAACGCGGTGCTGCACCTGCTCGCGATCGCCCGCGAGGCGGGGGTCGAGCTGACCCTGGACGACTTCGACCGCGTCAGCCGCAGGACCCCGCTGATCGCGTCGATGCGCCCGAGCGGCCTGTACAACATGGCCGACCTGGACCGCGTGGGCGGGCTGCCGGTGGTCCTGCACGAGCTGCTCGCCGGGGGCTGGATCGACGGCGACGCGATCACCGTCAACGGCCGCACGCTCGCCGACAACGTCGCCGGCGCCGCCAAGCCCGACGGCCAGGTGGTCAGGGCGCACGACGACCCGTTCCGCAGCGAGGGCGGCCTGGCCGTGCTGACCGGCACGCTCGCCCCGCTCGGCGGCGTGGTCAAGGTCCCCGGCATCGAGGCTCTGCGCTTCGAGGGCCGCGCGCGCGTCTTCGACCGGGAGGAGGACTGCTTCCGCGCGGTCACCGGCGGCGGCGTCCAGGCGGGTGAGGTCCTGGTCATCCGCTACGAGGGGCCCAAGGGCGGGCCGGGCATGCGCGAGATGCTCGCGGTCACCGGCGCGATCAAGGGCGCCGGGCTCGGCCGTGACGTGGTGCTGGTCACCGACGGGCGCTTCTCCGGGGCCACCTACGGCGCCTGCGTCGGCCACGTCGCGCCCGAGGCCGTCGACGGCGGGCCGATCGGCCTGGTGGCCGACGGGGACCCGATCCTGGTCGACGTGCCCGCCCGCCGGATCGACCTGCTCCTGGGCGAGGACGAGCTGGGGCGCCGCCGCGCCGCGTGGTCGCCGCCGCCCCCGCGCTACACCCGCGGCGCGCTCGCCAAGTACGCGCGGCTCGTCTCCGGCGCCGAGACCGGCGCGGTGTGCGGCTGACGACCAAGCGTGCTCGTCGACACCCACTGCCACCTGCACCTGCTCGACGAGCCGGCCGGGGCGGTCGTCGGGCGGGCGCTGGCCGAGGGGGTCGGGCACCTGGTCGACGTCGGGGTCGACCTGGCCTCCAGCCTGCAGGCGGCCGCGAACGCGGCCGGGCACGCCGCGGTGTCCGCGGCCGCCGGGGTCCACCCCCACAGCGCCGGCGAGCTGACGGCGGAGGCCGGCGAGCGCCTGGAGGAGCTGGCCGCCCGGCCCGAGGTGGTCGCGGTCGGCGAGACCGGGCTCGACTACTTCCGCAACCTGTCCCCGCCGCGGCGCCAGCGCGAGGCGTTCGCGGTCCACATCCGGCTGGCGCGCGCGTTGGACAAGGCGCTGGTGGTCCACTGCCGGGACGCGTTCGAGGACGTCGTGGCGCTGCTGCACGGGGAGGGCGCGCCCGAGCGGGTCGTGTTCCACTGCTTCACCGGCGACGCCGCGATGGCCGCGCGCGTCGTCGAGGCCGGCTGGACGGTGTCGTTCTCGGGCAACGTGACCTTCCGCAACGCGCCCTCGCAGCGGGCGGCCTGCGCGGCGGTGCCCCTGGACCGCATGGTGCTGGAGACCGACAGCCCCTTCCTCGCGCCGCACCCCCAGCGCGGCCGGCCGAACCGGCCGGGGCTGGTGCGCCTGACCGCCGAGGCGGTCGCGCGGGCGCACGGCACGAGCGTCGAGGCGGTCGCCGCCGCGACCACGGCGACCGCGGCGCGCGTGTTCCGCCTGCCGGTGCCGTGACCGGCGGGGACGTGACCGGCGGGCGGGCGCCGTCCGCGGTGCCGCTGCTCACCCCGCCACGGGTCCGGGCGCTGCTGGCCGAGCACCGGCTGGTGCCGCGCAGGTCGCTCGGCCAGACGTTCCTCGCCGACCCCAACACCGCCCGCAAGGTCGCCCGGCTCGGCGGGGCCCGCCCCGGGCTGGCGGTGCTGGAGATCGGCGCGGGCCTCGGGAGCCTCACGCTCGCGCTGCGCGAGGCCGGTGCGCGGGTGGTCGCGGTCGAGCTGGACGCGCGGCTCGTCCCCGTGCTGGAGCGGGTCCTCGGTGGCGACCGGGGCGTGCGCGTCGAGCGCGCCGACGCGCTCGACGCCGACCTGGCGGCGCTCGCACCGGACGCGACCACGGTGATCGCGAACCTGCCCTACCGCGTCGCCGCCACGATCGTCCTGCGGATCCTGGAGCGGTTCGACCGCTTCACGGACCTGACCGTGATGGTCCAGCGGGAGGTGGGGGAGCGGCTGGTCGCGCCGCCGGCGTCGGGCGCGTACGGGGCGGTCAGCGTCAAGCTGGCCGCGCTGGCCGAGGCGCGCGTCGTCGCGGCGATCGGCCGCCGGGTCTTCGTGCCCGAGCCGCACGTGGACTCGGTGCTGGTCCAGGCGCGGCGGCGGCCGCACCCGGCGCTGGCGGGCGGCTCCTACGAGGGCTTCGCGCGCGTGGTGGAGGCCGCGTTCGGCCAGCGCCGCAAGACCCTGCGCAACGCGCTGCGGACGCTCGGGGCGGGCGCCGCCGAGGTCCAGGCGGCCTGTGTGGCGGCCGGCGTCGACCCGGGGACCCGCGCCGAGCGCCTGGACGTGGCCGCGTTCGCCCGGCTGGCCGCCGCCTTCCGCCCGCGCGCCTGACGCCGGCGGCGCGCAGGGCCTCCAGGACGTCTCGTTGCCGGGCCGCGCCGCGGGCAACTACGATCCTGCCGTGCTCGGTCCGCCGCCCTCCCCGTCGGCCGGCGCGACCGCCCCGATCCACCTCGACTCCACGCCGATCCAGGCCCGCCCCGTCTCCGGGCGGGTGGTCGATCCGGAGGTTGTCTCCTGCCCGCCAGGGAGCAGGCCCCGCGCTCGGGTGCGCTGCACGTGCGCGCCGCGGCGAAGATCAACCTCGCCCTGTTCGTCGGGCCGAGGCGCGAGGACGGGTACCACGAGATCGTGTCGGTGATGCAGTCGGTCGCCCTCTGGGACGAGCTGTGGGTGTCGCCCGCCGACGAGGGCCTGGAGCTGATGGTCGAGAGCGGCGGCCTGCCCGCGGGCGAGAGCAACCTCGTGCTGGTGGCCGCGCGCGAGATCGCCCGGCGGACCAGGGACCGGCCGGGCGCCCGCTTCCGGCTGCGCAAGGGGATCCCGGTCGCGGCCGGCCTCGGCGGCGGCAGCGCGGACGGCGCGGCGGCGATGCTGGCGCTGGACCGCCTGTGGGGCCTCGGCCTGCCGGCCGCCAACCTTCGGGCGATGGCCGCCGAGGTGGGCTCGGACGTGCCGTTCTGCCTGGCGGGCGGGACGCAGCTGGCGACCGGCAGGGGTGAGCGGCTGGCGCCGGTCGAGCGGGCGCGGGCGCTGTGGTGGCTGCTCGGGATCGACCAGACCGGGCTCGGCAGTGCCGACGTCTACCGCCGCCACGACGAGCTGGGACGGCCACCGGCCCCGCCCCGGGCCGGGCGCGCGGACACCCTCGTCGCGGCGCTGGGGGACGGGACGGTCGACGGCGTGGCCGCCGCGCTCGCCAACGACCTGGAGCCGGCGGCGTTCGACCTGCGCCCCGACCTGGCCGATGCCAAGCGGCGGCTGCTGGAGGCGGGCGCGGCCGGCGCGGTCATGAGCGGCAGCGGCCCGACGATGCTCGCGCTGTGCCGCGACCAGGCGCACGCCGAGCGGCTGGCCAGGGTGGTCGCGGGCGCGTTCGCCCGCGTCGAGGTCGCCCGCGCCCCGGTCCCCGGGGTCACGTTCGGCTGACCGGCCGCAGGAGGCCGCCCCCGCGTCTTTCCGAGGACCGTCCGGCGACCGGCGGACCGGCCCCTCTGGGGTCCGCGCCGCCCCGGACCGTGGCGGGGCCGGTGGCCGGTAGGATGCATGTGGCGTCCCGACGCCGATGGCGGGTGGTGTAATGGCAGCACGGCGGCCTTTGGAGCCGTCAGGTCGGGGTTCGAGTCCCTGCCCGCCAGCCCGTGCCTGGGCGGGTCGCCACCAGGCTGCGCCGGCTGACCGTGGAGGGGGCGTGTGGAGCAACCGTTGAGCGTTGTGGTGCTCGCGGCGGGGGAGGGCAGGCGGTTCCGCTCGGCGCTGCCGAAGCCGCTGCACGCGGTGGCGGGCAAGCCGCTGCTGTGGCACGTGCTGGCCGCCGCCGCCCCCCTGGCCGCCGACCCGACCGTCGTCGTGGTCGGCCGGGGCGCCGAGCAGGTCGCCGCCGCCGTGGCGGCCTTCGGCTTCGACCGCACCACGACCGCGGTGCAGCCCGAGCCGCTCGGCACGGGCGACGCGCTCGCCTGCGCCCTGCCCGAGCTGCCCGCCGCCGGCCCGGTCCTGGTCCTGTGCGGCGACACCCCGCTGCTGCGCGCCGCGACCCTGCGCTCGCTGGTGGACGGCCACCGGCGTGCCGGTGCCGCGATGACGATGCTGACCTGCGAGCTGGCGGACCCGGCGGGGTACGGCCGGGTCCTGCGCGCCGCCGACGGCACCGTGACCGGGGTCGTCGAGGAGCGCGACGCGTCGCCGGTGCAGCGCGCGATCACCGAGGTGAACGCCGGCGTGTACGTGTTCGAGCGCTCCGCGCTGGAGCTGCTCGGCAAGCTCCAGCCCGACAACCAGCAGGGCGAGTACTACCTCCCCGAGCTGCTCGCGCAGGTGCTCGCCGCCGGCGGGCGGGCGGTGACCGTGCCCGGGGACCCGCTGGACCTGCGGGGCGTCAACGACCGCGCGCAGCTCGCCGCCGCCGGGGCGGAGCTGCGGCGGCGGCTGCTCGACCGGCTCATGGCCGCCGGGGTGACGGTCGTGGACCCCGCCAGCACCTACGTGGACGTGGACGTGGAGGTCGGCGCGGACACCGTCCTGCTGCCGCTCACGTTCCTGGAGGCCGGCACGCGCGTGGGCGCCGGCTGCACGATCGGGCCGAACGCCCGGCTGACCGCCTGCGTGGTGGACGACGGCGCGAGCGTCACCCAGGCGGTCGGGGTCCACGCCCACGTCGGCGAGCGCGCGCTCGTGGGGCCGTTCGCGTACCTGCGGCCGGGCGCCGAGCTGGAGCCGGGCAGCAAGGTCGGCACCTACGTGGAGGTCAAGGCCTCCCGGATCGGGCCGGGGAGCAAGGTGCCGCACCTCAGCTACGTGGGCGACGCGGACATCGCCGAGCGCGTCAACGTGGGCGCCGGCACGGTGTTCGTCAACTACGACGGGCACGACAAGCACCGCACCAGCGTCGGCCCCGGCGCGTTCATCGGATCGGATACCATGCTCGTTGCCCCAGTCAGCATCGGCGCCGGCGCGCAGACCGCGGCCGGCTCCACGATCACCAAGGACGTGCCGCCCGGGGCCCTGGCCATCGGGCGCGCCGAGCAGCGCACCATCGACGGTTGGGCCGAACGCCGCCGCGCGCGGCGGGTCCCGCCGGGTGGAGCACCCGAGCAGCCGTCATCCTCGCCCACCGCTGGGCGGGCCCGCCCGCCCGGCGAGGCGGACGCCGGCGGGTGACCCAGGCTCGCGCGGGGTCGGGGCAGGCGGGAAGCGGCACCGGAGCCGGCGACGTCAGGGCGACCCGGGCGCGAGCGGCGGGCGCCTCGCCGGGCGGGGAGGAGGCGGAAGTGGCGCACGGGACGGCCGTCGAGCGGCGCAGCCCGGTCCCGCGTGGCTCGGTCAAGGCGATGCAGAGTCCCGGCCGGCGGCAGCTCATGCTCTTCTCCGGCCGCTGCAACGCCGAGCTGGCCCACGAGGTCGCCCAGCACCTCGGGATCGAGTGCGGGCCGGTGGAGCTGAGCGACTTCGCCAGCGGTGAGGTGTACGTCCGCTTCGGCGCGAGCGTCCGCGGCAGCGACTCGTTCGTCTTCCAGGGGCATGCCGCCCCGATCAACGAGCGCATCATGGAGCAGGCGCTCATGATCGACGCGCTGAAGCGCGCGTCCGCCAAGCGGATCACCGCCGTGGTGCCCTTCTACGGGTACGCCAGGCAGGACAAGAAGGGCCGCTCGCGGGAGCCGATCGCGGCCCGCCTGGTGGCCGACATCCTGAAGGTCGCCGGGACCGACCGGATCATCACCATCGACCTGCACTCCGGGCAGATCCAGGGGTTCTTCGACGGCCCCGTCGACCACCTCACCGCCCTGCCGCCCCTGGCCGAGTACGTGCGCGAGCACCACCAGGCCGACCTGGTGGTGGTCTCGCCCGACGCCGGCCGGGTGAAGACGGCCGAGAAGTTCGCCGACCGGCTGCGCAGCCCGCTGGCGATCCTGCACAAACGGCGCACCCGCGAGGAGCGCAACACCGTGGAGGTGCGCGAGGTCGTCGGCGACGTGCGCGGCAAGCACTGCGTGCTGATCGACGACATGATCGACACCGCCAGCACGATCGTCCGCGGCGCCGAGGCGCTGGTCGAGGCCGGCGCCGTGCGCGTCACCGCCGCGGCGACCCACGGGGTCTTCTCCGGCCCCGCCGTCGACCGGCTGAAGAACTCGGTGATCGACGAGATCGTGGTCACCAACACCCTGCCGATCACGCCCGACCAGCAGCTCGACAAGGTGGTCGTCCTGTCGATCGCCGACATCCTCGCCGACGCCATCCGGGCGGTCTTCGAGGACGAGAGCGTCTCGGACCTGTTCGCGGGCGACAACCAGCTCTGACCGCCGGACCCGCGCGCGACCGGGCGGACACCGCCGCGTCAGCACGTGAGCTGCGGCGCGGGCCGTCAGCCGCAGCCGCCCGCGGCCGCGAGGCCGGCGTCCAGCCGTCCCGCGTACCCGGTGAGCTGGTCTCGCGAGCCGGGGACCGGCTCCTGGAGCCAGATCGCGGCCAGGTCCCGGCAGCGGCGGAACGCGATCGCCAGCGTCGGGCGGGGGCCGGCGGACGAGGCGGCCAGCTGGAGCTGCGCCGCCGCCGTGTCCTGGCCCACGCCGGGACGCCAGGTCTCGGGCAGGCCGCCGGCCATGGCGCGCAGCCCCTCGGCCACCTCGCGCGCCCCGGCGGCGGCCGCGGCCGGCCGCGCGTAGCGCAGCAGCCACACCTGCCCGAGCGGCTGGCCCCCGGCCACCGCGCGCAGCGTCGCCACCGCCTGGATCCCGGGGTCGGGGCGCAGCAGCGGCGGCAGGGAGCGGCCGGCGGGCCGCCAGCCCGCGCCGGGCGCGAGCTGGCCGGCGCGCGCGATCAGGCCGGCGAGGTCGCCGCCCTCGCCCGCGCGGCCGCCCCGGTCCGGGGGCCCGTCCCCGGCGCAGCCGCTCAGGGCGAGGACCAGGACCAGGCAGCCGGTCCACAGGGCGCGGGCGCGCATCGGTCGACTCCTCCTCCCGCCGGACGGCACCTGGTCCACGGGACCTTACCCTCGCGCGGCGCCGGGCGGGCGCCGTCGCGGGCGCGGGCGGTGGGCGCGCCGTGGCCGCGCGTGGTCTACTGGCCGTCAGGATCTGCGGGCCGGAGGCTGCGATGGCGACCACGGACGGGGTGCTCGGCAGCGGCGGGCACGACCCGCGGCTGCGCCTGCCGGTCCTGCCGCCGGTCCGGCCGATGCTCGCCAGGAGCGTCTCGGTCCTGCCGCAGGGCATGCTCTACGAGCCCAAGTGGGACGGGTTCCGCTGCGTCGCCTTCCGCGACGGGGACGCCGTGGAGCTGGGCAGCCGCAACGAGCGGCCGCTCACGCGCTACTTCCCCGAGGTCGTCCAGGCGGTCCGTGACGAGCTGCCGCCGCGTTGCGTGGTCGACGGCGAGGTCGTCGTCACCAAGGGCCCCGGCCTGGACTGGGACGCGCTGCTGCTGCGCATCCACCCCGCCGCGTCCCGGGTCGAGCTGCTGGCGCGCGAGACCCCCGCGACCCTGATCGTGTTCGACCTGCTCGCGCTCGGGGACGACAGCTACCTGGAGCGGCCGTTCGCCGAGCGGCGGGCGGCGCTGGAGGCGGCGCTCAGCGGCGCCCGCCACGGCGTGCGCCTGACCCCGGTCACCCACTCCCACCGGGAGGCCAGCCGCTGGTTCCAGCTGTTCGAGGGCGCCGGGCTGGACGGCGTCGTCGCCAAGCCGCCCGGCCTGCCCTACGAGCAGGACAAGCGGGTGATGTTCAAGGTCAAGCACGAGCGCACCGCCGACTGCGTCGTCGCGGGCTTCCGCTGGCACAAGTCGGGGCCGGTGATCGGCTCGCTGCTGCTGGGGCTCCACGACGAGCGCGGCAGGCTCCAGCACGTCGGGGTGAGCGCGTCGTTCCCGATGCAGCGCCGCAGGGAGCTGCTGGAGGAGCTGGCGCCGTACCGGCTGGCGGAGGGGGACCCGCACCCCTGGCGCGGCGACCGCCCGCCCGAGCGCGTCCCCGGCGCCATGGTGTCGCGCTGGAACCACGGCAAGGACCTGTCGTGGGAGCTGCTGCGGCCGGTCCTGGTCGTGGAGGTCGCCTACGACCACATGGAGGGCCGACGCTTCCGGCACACGGCGCAGTTCCGCCGCTGGCGGCCGGACCGGACCCCCGAGTCGTGCACCTACGAGCAGCTCGAACGGCCGGTCAGGTACGACCTGGCCCGCATCCTCTCGGAAGGCACGCAGGGCGTGGCACCCACGCCGGGGGAGGCCGCCGGAGGGGACCGGCCGTGACGCGACCGTCACCGGACCCGGACGAGCAGGGCGCCCGCGAGCCGGCAGGCCCGCCGGTGGACGCGTTCGACCTGAGCCGGGAGGGGCGCGCCCGGCGGGGCTGGTGACCTCAGCGGGCCGCCGGTGGGCCCGGCTGGTCGGGGGGCGGCTGGTCGGGGGCGGCCGGCAGGTCGGTGTACTGCTCGGGCCGCTCTGTGCGCTCCGCGCGCTCGCGGCGGATCCGCTCGCGCTCGAGCGAGGCGCGCAGCTCGGGCGCGCGCAGCTCGGCGCCGCGCGTGGCCCGTTGCAGGTAGTCGCGGGCGATCGGGATCCCGCCGACGCCGAACGCGATCACCGCCGAGCCGACCACGACCGCCAGCAGCGCGTACCACAGGCCGCGCACGACCTCGGGGGCGATCTGGAGCTGGTCGAGCGCGGCGAAGGCCCCGACCACCAGGATCGCCACGCCCGCGCCCACGGCCAGCGCCCGGCCGAAGGCGACCCCGCCGAGCGCGCCGTCCAGCACGTCGCGGGCGGCCTTGGCGAGCGCGCCGGCGATCACCAGGATCAGGATCGCGACGAACACGTTGGGCAGGTAGCCGATGATCCCGAGCAGCAGGTCGCTGACCGGGTTGGGCCCGAACACGCCGAACGCGAGCTGGAGGGTGACCAGGATGACCGCCCAGAAGACCAGCTTGGAGAGGACGTCGGACGGGTCGTACTTGCTGCGCGCCAGCGCCTGGCGCAGCCCGCCGCGCTCCACCGCGCGGTCGAAGCCGACCCGCTCCAGCACCCGTTCCAGCAGGCTGGCGAGCAGCCGGGCGACGAGCCAGCCGACCAGGAGGATGAGCAGCGCCCCGACGAGCTTGGGGACGAACGTGGCGACCCGCGACCAGGCGTCGCTGATGCCCTGCTGGTAGTCGACTGCTGCGAGAGCGCGCATCGAGCTGCCCCTTCCGTTCGAGATGGCCCGGGGGTGGCCCTGCGCGCGGTGCGGTCGGTGGCACCGGCCCGCGCGCGGCCTGCCCTGGCCATCCTCCCCCGAAACCGCGGGGATCCTCGCCCCTTGACATCCTGGTCCCCGCACGTCCGGCCGGGTTTGCCGGCCGCGCCCGGGAGCCGGGCGGTGGTCCGCACGCCGAGCGCCATCTCGTCGCCGGCCGCGGTACGGAGGGGCCGGCGACCGCTGCGCGGGCGGCCGCGGGCGTGCTACCGTCTGGCCGCCGTCCGCTCCGGGCCGCGCCCACCTGCCAGCTCTTCCGCCCGTCCGTCGAGGAGGACCCGCCGTCATGTCCGAGTACAAGCTGGCCGCCGAACCACGGGAGGCCACGGGCAAGGGCCCGGCTCGGCGCACTCGGGCGGCGGGCCGCGTCCCGGCGGTGCTGTACGGGCACGGGATGACCCCGCAGCACCTGTCGGTCGACGCCCGCGACCTGGAGTTCGCGATGCGCACCGACGCGGGCGAGAACGTCCTGCTGTCGCTGCAGGTCGGCCGGCGCAGGCAGCTCGCGCTCGCCAAGGAGATCCAGCGCCACCCGGTCCGCGGCAGCTTCGTGCACGTGGACTTCATCGCCGTGCGCCGCGGCGAGAAGGTGACCGTCGGCGTCCCGGTCCAGCTCGTCGGCGAGGCGCCCGGCGTCCGCGAGGGCGGGATCACCAACCACGAGCTGCGCCAGGTCAACGTGGAGGCCGAGGTCACCAGCGTGCCCGAGTCGATCGAGGCGGACGTGTCGGGCCTCGGCATCGGCGACGTGCTGCGCGTCGCCGACCTCAAGGCGCCCGAGGGCGCGACGATCCTGGACAGCCCCGAGGACCCCGTGGTCGCGGTCGTCCCGCCGACCGTCGAGGCCGAGGCGGCCGCCGAGGGCGAGGCGGAGGCCGCCGAGGGCGAGGCGGAGGCCGCCGAGGCACCGGCCGGCGGCGCCGAGGGCGAGCCGGACAGCTGACCCGCCCGGGTCCCCTCGCCTGCCGGCATGGACGACCAGATCCCCTGGCTGATCCTGGGCCTGGGCAACCCCGACCGCGAGTACGCCGACACCCGGCACAACCTGGGCGCCGTGGTGGTCGCGCGGCTGGCCGCGCGGGCCGGTGCGCCGCTGCGGCGCTCGGGCCGCAACCAGGCGCAGGTCGCCGAGCTGCTCGACGGCGGCGTCCGGGTGGTGCTCGCCCGGCCCGACTCCTACGTCAACCTGTCCGGCGGCCCGGCGTCGCTGCTCAGCCGCTATTACAAGGTCCCGCCCGAGCGGCTGGTGGTCGTGCACGACGACATCGACCTGGCGGACGGCAGGATCCAGGTCCGCAGGGGCGGGGGGACCGCGGGCCACAACGGCCTCAAGGACATCGTCAAGGCGCTCGGCGGGCCCGGGTTCCTGCGCGTGCGGATGGGCGTGGGCCGGCCGCCCGGCCGCCAGGACCCCGCCGACTACGTGCTCGAGCGGATCCCGCGGCGGCTGGAGGAGGAGATCGGCGTGCTCGTCGAGCGCGCCGCGGACGCCGCCACGGACCTGCTGCACCTGCCCCTGGAACAGGTGCAGGACCGGCACAACCACTGACCGCCGCCCGGGGCGGCGGCGCCGGCGGGGCGGTCGTGCTGTACTGGCCGGGCAGGCCGTGGCCGGCAGGGGAGCGGGGGATGGACGCAGCGGCGGTGCGCGAGGCGGCGGCGCGGATCGCGGGCAGGGTGCACCGGACGCCGGTGCTCGGCTCGGCGACGCTCGAGGAGCGCACCGGCGCCCGCCTGGCGATCAAGAACGAGGCGGTGCAGCGGACCGGCTCGTTCAAGGCGCGCGGCGCGCTCAACCGCCTGCTCACCCTCGACCGCGAGGCGCTCGCCCGCGGCCTGGTGGGCGTCTCCGCCGGCAACCACGCCGCGGCGCTGGCGTGGGCGGCGGCCCAGGTCGGCGCGAAGGCGACGGTCGTGATGCCGGTGGGCGCGAACGCCCGCAAGGTCGCGGCGTGCCGCGGCTACGGCGCGAAGGTCGTGCTGCACGGGGACACCACCGGCGAGGCGTTCGCCGAGTGCGAGCGGCTCCGCCGCGAGCGCGGCCTGACGTTCGTGCACCCGTTCGACGACCCCATGGTCCTCGCCGGGCAGGGGACCGCCGGGCTCGAGCTGGCCGAGGACGCCGGCCCGCTCGACCTGCTGGTCGTGCCCGTCGGCGGCGGCGGGCTGATCAGCGGCATGGCGCTCGCGGTGCGGGCCGCGAGCCCGTCGTGCCGGGTCGTCGGGGTGGAGCCGGACGGGGCCGCGACGCTCAGGGCCGCGCTCGCCGCCGGCGAGCCGGTCCCGATCGTGCCGCAGTCGGTCGCCGACGGGCTGTGCGCCCCCTTCGCGGGGCGGTTCACCCTCGGCCTGGTCCGCGAGCTGGTCGACGACCTGGTGACGCTCAGCGAGACCGAGCTGCTCGCCGGCACCCGCTTCGTGCTCGAGCGCATGAAGGTCGTGGCCGAGCCGGCGGGCGCCGCGGCGGTCGGCGCGCTGCTCGCCGCCAGGGTGCCCGGCGCCGCCGGGGCCCGGGTCGGCGCGGTCATCTCCGGCGGCAACCTCGACCTCGCCGCCGTGGTCCCCATGCTGCCGGACGACCTGTAGGCGGGGCGGCCCGGGCGCGGCGGCCGGCCGGCGGGGCCCTCGGGCGGTCGGGTCGCGCCCCTGCGGTAGGCTGGACGGGACGTGCCGGCCCCGTGCCGCCTCGCCCCGTCCCACCCCCCTCGTGTCACGCGTGCGGGGGTGCTCGCCGTGCCTCGAAGGAGCCCGTGTGCGACTCGATCCCCTGCTCGACCGCTGGGTCGAGGACCCGGCCTTCACCGAGCTGCTCGACCGGCTGGACGGCCGCCCGCCCGGGCGGCCCCTCGGCGTGCTCGTCGCGGACGTGGCGCGCCCGTTCCTGCTGAGCGGCCTGGCCCGGGCGACCGGCCGGCTGGTCGTGGCCGTGACGGCGACCACCGCCGACGCCGAGGCGCTGGTCGAGGACGCGGCTGCGTTCCTCGGCCCCGACGCCGGCGCGGTCTTCCCGGCGTGGGAGACGCTGCCGCACGAGCGGCTGTCGCCGCGCTCGGAGACGGTCGGCCGCCGCCTGGCGCTGCTGCACGGGCTGGCCCACGGCCCGGCCCCCGGCCTGCTCGCGGTGCCCGCGCGGGCGGTGATGCAGCCGCTCGCCCCGGGGCTGGACGCGATCCAGCCGGTCCGGGTCGCCAAGGGCGACGAGCTGGACCTGGACGACCTGCTCGAGCGGCTGGTCGCGGCCGGGTACCGGCGCACCGACATGGTGGAGCGGCGCGGCGAGGTCGCGGTCCGCGGCGGCCTGGTGGACTTCTTCCCGCCCGGGGAGGACCACCCGGTCCGGGTCGAGTTCTGGGGCGACGAGGTCGACAGCGTGCGCTCGTTCGCGGTCGCCAGCCAGCGGTCGCTGACCGAGCTGGGGCGCGTGGAGGCGTTCCCGTGCCGCGAGCTGCGCCTGACCCACGCCGAGCGCCGGCGCGCCCGCGAGCTGGCGGGGGAGTTCCCCGCCGTCGGCGACCTGCTGGCCGCCGTCGCCGAGGGCCTGGACGCCGACGGCACGGAGAGCCTGCTGCCGCTGCTGTTCGACGAGCTGCCGAGCCTGCCGGCCTACCTGCCCCCCGACGCGCTGCTGGTGGTGGTGGACCCCAAGCGCACCTTCGACCGCGCCGAGGAGGTGCGCGCCCAGGCGGACGAGGCCGTCCAGGCCTCCTGGCTGGCCGCCGCCGAGGGCGGCCGGGCGCCGGTCGAGGGCGCCGCCTACCAGCCGCTGGCCGGCGTGCTCGACGCCTCCGGCCGCGGCGTGGTGCACCTCGGCGCGCTGCTCGCGGGCGGGGAGGACGCCGGGGTCACGATCCAGGCGCACCCCTGGACCCCCTACCGCGCCGACGTCGCCAAGGTCGCGGCCGACAGCCGCCGGCTGGCCGGCGACGGCCACCTCGTGCTGCTGCTCACCGAGGGGTCGGGGCCGGCGCAGCGGCTCACCGACGCGCTGCGCGAGGAGGACCTCGCCGCCCCGCTGGTCGCCGAGCTGCCCGCGGGCGCGTCCGGGCGGGTACTGGTCGGCACGGCGCCGGTGCTGACCGGGTTCCGCCTGCCGGCGCTGCGGCTGGCGCTGGTCGCCGAGGGCGACCTGTACGGCACCCGCCGCCAGACGCGCGAGCAGGCGCGGCTGCCGGCGGCGCGCCGCGGCGGCGAGCACGCCGGCGACGCCGTCAGCGCGACCGAGCTGCAGCCCGGCGACATCGTGGTGCACGCCGTCCACGGGATCGCCCGCTACGTCGGCATGGAGCACCGCACGGTGGCCGGCGCCGAGCGCGACTACCTGCTGCTGGAGTACGACCGCGGCGACCGACTGTACCTGCCCAGCGAGCAGGTCCAGATGATCAGCCGCTACATCGGCGGCGAGGCGCCCAAGCTGTCGCGGCTGGGCACCAAGGACTGGGACCGCGCCAAGGCGCGGGTGCGCACCAGGGTCCGCGAGATGGCCGGCGAGCTGGTGCGGCTGTACTCGGCGCGGATGGCCTCGCCCGGCCACGCGTTCGCGCCCGACACCCCCTGGCAGCGCGAGCTGGAGGACGCCTTCCCGTTCACCGAGACCCCCGACCAGCTCAAGGCGATCGAGGAGGTCAAGGCCGACATGGAGGCGCCGGTCCCGATGGACCGGCTGGTGTGCGGCGACGTCGGCTACGGCAAGACCGAGGTGGCCGTGCGCGCCGCCTTCAAGGCGGTCATGGACGGCCGGCAGGTCGCGGTCCTGGTGCCGACCACGCTGCTCGCCCAGCAGCACCTGGCCACGTTCGGCGAGCGCCTGGCGCCGTTCCCGGTGAAGGTCGCCGGCCTGTACCGCTTCCAGTCCCGCGCCGAGCAGGAGCAGGTCGTCGCGGCCATGGCCGGCGGCACGGTCGACCTCGTGGTCGGCACCCACCGGCTGCTCAGCGCGGACGCGCGCTGGTCGGACCTCGGGCTGGTCGTGGTCGACGAGGAGCACCGCTTCGGCGTGGCCCACAAGGAGCACCTGAAGAAGCTGCGCACCGAGGTCGACGTGCTCACCCTCACCGCCACCCCGATCCCGCGCACGATGGAGATGGCGGTCAGCGGCATCCGCGACCTGTCGGTCATGGAGACCCCGCCCGAGGAGCGCCACCCGGTGCTGACCTTCGTCGGCGCCTACGACGAGGCGCAGATCGCCAACGCGATCCGGCGCGAGATGCTGCGCGAGGGCCAGACGTTCTTCGTCCACAACCGCGTCGACACCATCGGCCGGGTCGCCGGGCGCCTGGCCCAGCTGGTGCCGGAGGCGCGGGTCGCGGTCGCGCACGGCCAGATGAGCGAGGAGCAGCTCGAGCGGGTCATGCTGGAGTTCTGGGACAAGCGGTACGACGTGCTGCTGTGCACCACGATCATCGAGTCGGGGATCGACATCCCGACCGCCAACACCCTCGTCGTGGACCGGGCGGACGCGCTCGGGCTGGCCCAGCTCTACCAGCTCCGCGGCCGCGTCGGCCGCTCGCGGGAGCGCGCCTACGCCTACCTCATGTACCCGCCCGAGCGCTCCATCACCGAGACCAGCCACCAGCGGCTGGCGACCATCGCCACCCACGCCGAGCTGGGCTCGGGGATGGCGATCGCGATGAAGGACCTGGAGATCCGGGGCGCGGGCAACCTGCTCGGCGCCGACCAGTCCGGCCACGTCGCGCTGGTCGGCTACGACCTGTACACGCAGATGCTCGCCGAGGCCGTGGCGGAGATGCGCGGCCGGCCGGTCGAGCGGCGCACCGAGCTGAAGCTGGAGGTCCCGGTCGACGCGCACATCCCAGCGACCTACGTGCCGCGCGAGCGGCTGCGGCTGGAGGCCTACCGCCGCCTGGGCGGGACCCGCACGGTCGAGGAGGTGGTGGCGTTCGCGGCCGAGCTGGCCGACCGCTACGGGCCGCCGCCCGCGGCGGTCCGCAACCTGCTGGTGCTCGCCGGGGTGCGCGCGCAGGCGACCGCGCTCGGGCTGGAGGAGGTCGTCTGCTTCGGCGGCCGGGCCCGCGTCACCCCGGTCGACTCGCTGCCCGACTCCAAGCAGGTGCGGCTGGACCGCCTGTACCCCGGGGCGCTGCTCAAGCAGGCCGAGCGGTCGCTGCTGGTCCCGCTGCCGGCCGCGCGCGACGGGCTGGCGGCGCGGCGCCAGCCGGTCACGCCCGAGGATCTGCCCGCGTGGTTGGCCGAGCTGCTGTCCGGTATCCTCGGCGCGCCCGACGTGCCGGTCCAGGCGCTCGGCGCCGGCTCGACCGCCGCGGCGCGGGCCGCCCGGGGCCGCGGCCGGGCCGCGTCGTGACCAGCCGGATCCGAACCGAGGTGCCCGTGCGCCGCCTGCTCGCCGCTCTCGCCGTCCTGGTGCTCGCCGGCTGCGCCGCCGACGCCGTCACGCCCTCGCGCGCCGCAGTGGTCAACGGCGTCGCCATCCCGGTCAGGAGCCTGCGCACCGAGGTCGACGCCGTCCGCCGCGAGGCCGGCGCCCAGGGTCTCAGCCGCGCCGACCTCGACGGCGGCCGCCTCACCCGGCTGGTGCTCGAGCAGCGGATCGCCACCGAGCTGATCCTGTCGGGGGCGCGGCACGAGGGCGTCGAGGTCGGCGAGGGCGAGGTGGACCAGCGCCTGGTCCAGCTGCAGGCCGAGGCGCAGGCCAGCGGCGTGCCGTTCGCCGAGTTCCTGCGCCAGCGCAACCTGCTGGAGTCGACCGTGCGCTCCCAGCTGCGCACCGACCTGGCCGCACGGCGGGTCGCCGAGCACCTCGTCCCGGGCCGCCCGGACGCCGAGCTGCGCGCCGAGCTGGAGCGTGACCGCGACCGGTTCCTCCAGCTCGAGGTGCGTCACGTCCTGGTCGCCGACGAGGCGACCGCCCGGCGGGTCCGCACGGAGCTGGAGCGCACCGGGGACTGGGACCGGATCGCCCGCGAGCGCTCCGCCGACCTGGCGACCAGGGACCGCGGCGGCAGCATCGGCGTGGTGAGCAGGGGCCGGACCATCCCGGAGTTCGAGCGCGCCGCGTTCGCGCTCGCCGCCCAGGGCGGCTGCCGGGGCCGCACCGGGGCATGCCAGTCGCCCCTGTCGCAGCCCGTCCGCACCCAGCTCGGCTGGCACGTCCTCCAGGTCACCGCGGTCCGGCTCCCCTCGCTCCAGGAGGTCCGCTCGCAGCTGGAGGGCTCGGAGCTGGATCAGCGCCGCCAGCAGGCGTTCCTCGACTGGTACCGGGAGCTGGCCGCCGGCGCGGAGATCCGGGTCAACCCGCGGTTCGGCCGCTGGGACCGCGACCAGCGCCACATCGTCGACGCCGAGACCCCGCTGCGCACGGAGCCGCCGCCGCCGGCCGCCGCGCCCGGCTCGGCGCCGCAGCCCTAGGAGCGGGCATGCCCAGGGTCGTGCTGGTCGCCTCCAGCCCGCGGCTGCCGCTGCTGTTCCCCCCGCAGGTGTGGCGGGCGCTCGACGCCGCCCGCGTGGTGCTGGTCCTGGACGCCGGGCACCCGAGCATCCCGGCGCTCGAGGTGGCCGAGATCGCCTGGGAGGAGCTGCGGCCCGCGCCGGACACCGGGCCGGCAGGCCGCGACCTGCTGCTGGTCGGTCAGGGCCTGGACGTCGAGGGCGTGGCCGCCGCGCGCCGGCAGGCGGACGCGCTGCTGGCGGACGCGGCCGAGCACGGCGAGGCGACGCTGCTGCTGCCGCCGGTCAACGACGGGCCGCTCGTGCAGCTCGTCGCCGACCGCGCGGCACGCCAGCACGTGGAGGTCGAGGCGGTGTACGCGGTCGGCGAGCCCAAGGGCGCCGCCCTGCTGGACCTCGTCGCCACCGAGACGCGCCTGCGCGGCCCCGGCGGGTGCCCGTGGGACGCCGAGCAGACCCACGCCAGCCTCGCGCGCCACCTGATCGAGGAGTCCTACGAGGTCCTCGAGGCGATCGACGAGGGCGACCCGGGCCACCTGCGCGAGGAGCTGGGCGACCTGCTCCTCCAGGTCGTCTTCCACGCCCAGATCGCCGAGGACGCCGGCGAGTTCGACGTCGACGCCGTCGCCCGCGCGATCGTCGACAAGCTCGTGCGCCGCCACCCGCACGTGTTCGGCGACGTCGCGGTGTCCGGCGCCGAGGAGGTGGTCGGCAACTGGGCCAGGATCAAGCGCGAGCAGGAAGGCCGCGACGACCCGCTGGCCGGCATCCCCGCGGCGCTGCCCGCGCTCCAGCTCGCCGCCAAGCTGCAGAAGCGCGCCGCCGAGGAGGGCTTCGCCTGGCCGGACCGCGGCGGTCCGGTCGCCAAGCTGCGCGAGGAGCTGGACGAGCTGCTCGCGGTCGTGGACGCGGGCGACGACGGCGCCGAGCCGGTCCGCACCCCCGGCGGCCGCGCCGACTG
Organism: Actinomycetes bacterium; assembly: GCA_035263405.1. GTDB lineage: Bacteria > Actinomycetota > CALGFH01 > CALGFH01 > CALGFH01 > DATFRI01. Next base: position 28,911 of record DATFRI010000094.1, read on the forward strand.
GGAGCTTGGCGACCTGCTGTTCGCGGCCGTGGCGCTCGCGCTGGCCAGCGGCGTGGAGCCCGAGGGCGCCCTGCGGCGCGCCGCCCGCCGCTTCCGCGGCCGCTTCACCCGGGCGCGCGACCTGGCGCTCGCCGAGGGCCTGGACCCGGCCGGCCTGCAGCCGGACGACTGGCTCGGCTACTGGGCCAGGGCCAAGCGCCTGGCGTGAGGCGCCGCTAGTAGCCGTTCGCGGGCCAGCTGTTGGTCTCGGTGTTCGGCCGCCACTGGTCGGCGTCAGTGCCGCTCCAGCCCTCCCACTGCGGCCAGCGGAACATCGCGCGGTCGAGCGGGACCAGCACGTAGGTCTCGGGCCCGTGCTCCTCGACCTGCTCCCAGGGGCCGCCCAGCTCCAGGTAGAAGCGCGGGGCCGCGTCGGCGCGGGTGGACCACTCGTAGCGCACCGGGATCCAGCGGCCGCCGGAGAGCAGCAGCTCCAGCATCGTGCCCGTCGGCACGGGACGGCCGGACAGGAAATGGCAGCGGCGCCCCTGGTCGCTGGAGAGCATCAGCACGTGGCCCGGGTCGGGGCGCACCAGGGGCGTGTAGTGCTCGTTCCACCATTCGGTGAACGCCTGGACGCCGCTCTCCGCCGTGTCGGGCCTGGTCCGGCCGCGCCAGCCGCACACGCAGCGGCCGGCGATGCTCTTGAGGGCGATGGTGCCGTTCCATGAGTCCACCGACCGGTCGTCCTCGTCGTGGTACACCGTGTAGTACTGGTGGACGGCCGCCATCAGAAGGAAGCCTCCTCGCGGAAAGCAGTGGGCGCAGCGCGCGTGGTTCGTACAGAATAACCGCGCCGCATCGTCCGCCCAAAGTACGCAAAACTGCGCCGTTTCTGGACCCCCGATGCGCAGGCGCTCGGCGCGCTCCGGCACGCTTTTGACATGTCGTGGGCGCCTCCATAAGGTAACTTTGCGGGAGTTTCGGACAGGAAGCTTTCGAGAGGGTGCCCTCCGTAAACCCCCCGACACCCTCGGTTCGTCTGATTCGGACAAGGCGCGGATCGTCCTCCGCGCCTGCCGGCACGAAGGCGGAAGGCGCCATGTACGACCCCTGGCACGACCCTACGTACGACTCGTACGACGACAGCCAGTACCCGGGCCAGTACCAGCCGCCGCCGGTCCGCGGCTACCGCAGCGCGCGCAACCGCCGGTCGAGCCCGGCGCAGGTGATCCCGGTGATCGTGCTGGTGGTCGTGCTGATCGGGGGGGTGATCGGGGTCGCCCGGTTCCTGTCCACCCGCGGGGGCGGCCAGACCGGGATCGGCCAGCGGGCCGCCCAGCAGGCGCCCCGGCAGCAGCGGCCGCCCGCGGCCACCACGCCGGCGACGACCGTCGCCCCCCGGGGCGGGCCCCCGGCCGCGCAGGCCCAGCCCGGCGGCGCGGCCGGCCAGCAGGGTAACGCCGCCGGCGGCGGGGCGGCCGCCGGCGGGGGCGGCCTGGTCAAGAACGGCCAGTTCGAGGACGACCAGGGCCTCACCGGCTGGGAGAAGCAGGACGCGGTGGTGCAGCGGGTCGAGCCGGGCTGGAAGTCCCAGCGGGCGGTCTACATCCAGCCCGAGCCGGGCGCCCCGGCCACGCAGTTCGCGCAGCTGCTGGCGCGCGGGATCACCCGCGACGCCAAGGGCGACACCGTGACCGCGGCCGCCTGGGTGCGGGTCCCCAGGTCCGGGATCCAGGTGCGGATCGGCCTGGAGGAGCAGGGCGTGGCCGGCGACACCGTGACCGTGCCGATCCGCGACGGCGGCTGGCACCTGGTCGCGGTCGAGCACCGGATGCGGACCGCCGGCGCGGTCGACCTGTCGGTGGGCGCCGTCGGCGCGCCCGTCGGCGCGGGCGTGGTCGTGGACGACGTCAGCGCCGAGCTCGAACGGGCCGCGAAGTAGCGGGGCGCGGCGCCCCCGCGGGCCTCGGCGGTCGCGGTCGCCGTGCCGGTCAGCGGTCGCGGTCGCCGTGCTGGTCGCGGTCGGGCGCGGCGGTGGGCGGGCGTGGCCGGTCGCCGGCGTCCTGCCGCTCCGCCGGCCACGAGGCGTCGCGGGCCGCGCCCGCCGGGGGTGGCGCCGCGGGCGGGCTCAGCGGGTAGCCGGCGTCGCTCGGCGCCGTCCGCCGGTACTCGGGCGGGCGCGGAGGGTAGGGGTCGCGGCCGGCGTCGGGGCTGCTCCAGCCGGGGTAGGCGGGCCCGGCGAGCCAGGGCGGCGCCGCCGGCCGGCGGCGCCGGCGCCGGAGCCAGGCGTACAGCCCGACCAGCGCGAGGGTCAGCCCCAGCACGATGACGAGGACGGTGACCACGACACCGGCGCGGATCGCGCCGTTGGAGGGGGCCCCGGCGTCGCGCCCGCCGGGCCGCCGGCCGAACCGGCGGGTCAGCTCGGCCCGGCTGTAGGCGCGCGGCGGCAGGTGGCCGACCTGCTCGCCGGACGGCGCGGCCCGGACGACGTCCAGCCGCACGTTGGCGTTGCGCCAGACCGTGCGGGCCACCAGGTCCTGCTCGCGGCGCAGGTCCGGCCCGAGGGGCTCCCGGCTGGCGTAGGCGACGGTGACGATCCGCTTGCCGGCGTCGGTCTCGATCGTGACGACGGGATCGCGGATGCCGGCGTCGCGGAGCGCCCTGCTGGTGTCGACGGTCGCCTCGATCCGGCCGCAGCCGGCCAGGGCGAGCGCGAGCAGCGCGCCCAGCGCGAGCAGCACGACCGGCGGCCGCACCGTCGCGTGGACGGCGGCGGGCCTGGACGGGCTCGGCTGCACCGGCATGGCGGCTCCTGCTCGGCCGAGGCACCCCCGGCGGTCGGGAGCGCCGGTCGCTCGTGTCGGGTGGGTTCGCAGCCAAGCGTACCCGCACGGCGATGACCGTGACGAGCCGTTCGTCCACACCGGCGCAGCTTCGCGGGACCGCGATGGTATGCTCCCCGACAGGCTGAGCTGCCCGGGATGCCTCCTTCGGGGGGCGCCCCCTCGAGGCCTGGCGGCATCGCGACCGGCGGCTCCGCCGGGAACCATGACCAACGCCCGTCGGCGTCATGTCATGGCGTACGGCCGGGGGAGGCCGTCCCCGACATGTGACGGCCGGGACCTTCGGATGAGGAGCGCTGCGATGCCGGGGATCGAACTCGTCGAAGCCCGCGAGGTGCTCGACTCCCGCGGCAACCCCACCCTCGAATGCGAGGTGCTGCTGGACGACGGCGCCCTCGGCCGGGCGATCGTGCCGTCGGGCGCCAGCACCGGTCAGTTCGAGGCGGTCGAGCTGCGCGACGGCGGCGAGCGCTACCGGGGCAGGGGCGTGCGCAGCGCGGTGGGCAACGTCAACGAGGAGATCGGCCCGGCGCTCGCCGACACCGAGGCGCTCGACCAGCGCGAGGTCGACCGGCTCCTGATCGACCTGGACGGGACGCCGAACAAGGCGCGGCTGGGGGCGAACGCCACGCTCGGGGTGTCCATGGCGGTGGCCCGCGCGGCGGCCGACTCCCTCGGCCTGGACCTGTTCCGCTACCTGGGCGGGCTGGCCGCGCACGTGCTGCCCGTGCCGCTCATGAACGTGCTCAACGGCGGCGTGCACGCCGACAACGACGTCGACTTCCAGGAGTTCATGATCGTCCCGGTCGGCGCCCCGTCGTTCGGCGAGGCGCTGCGCATGGGGGTGGAGGTCTACCACGCGCTCAAGGACGTCCTGAAGCAGGGCGGCCTGTCGACCGGGATCGGCGACGAGGGCGGCTTCGCGCCCGACCTCCCGGGCAACGAGGCGGCGCTGGAGCTGCTGGTCGAGGCGGTCGCCAAGGCAGGGTTCGAGCCGGGGCCCGAGGTCGCGCTGGCGATGGACCCGGCCACGACCGAGCTGTACGCGGGCGGCCGCTACGAGCTGCGGGGGGAGGGCCGGACGCTGACCTCGGAGCAGATGGTCGACCTGTGGCGCGGGCTGTGCGAGCGCTACCCGATCGTGTCGATCGAGGACGGCCTGGCCGAGGAGGACTGGGCCGGCTGGGCGGCGCTGACCGCGGCGCTCGGCGACCGGGTCCAGCTGGTCGGCGACGACCTGTTCGTCACCAACGTGGAACGGATCCGCCGCGGGCTGGAGGAGCGCGCGGGCAACTCGGTGCTGATCAAGGTCAACCAGATCGGCACGCTCACCGAGACCTTCGACGCCGTCGACCTGGCCCACCGCAGCGGCTGGTCGACGATCATCTCGCACCGCTCGGGGGAGACCGAGGACACCACGATCGCCGACCTCGCCGTCGCCACCGGCTCGGGCCAGATCAAGACCGGCGCGCCCGCGCGCACCGACCGGGTCGCCAAGTACAACCAGCTGCTGCGGATCGAGGACCTGCTGGGGGAGAGCGCCCGCTACCAGGGTCGCCGGGCGTTCCCGCGGTCGCTGGAGCGGGCCGGATGACGCCGCCGCGCGCCGCGGCGGTGCTGGGGCGGAGATGGCCGCGCGGCCAGGGCGGTCTCGACCGGCGCCTCGGCCTGACCCGCCGGGGGCTGATCCTGGTCCTGATCGTGTTCGCCCTGACGGCGATGAGCGTGTACCCGCTGCGGCAGTACGTGGCGCAGCGGCAGCGGATCGAGCAGCTCCAGGCCAAGCACGACGCGCTCGCGGGCGAGGTGCGCCGGCTGGAGGCGGAGCGCGAGCGGCTGCGCGATCCCGACTACGTCGAGCAGCTCGCGCGTGAGGAGCTGCACGTGGCACGGCCCGGCGAGGAGTCCTGGGTGCTGACCGGCCCGCCGCCGGGCGACCGCGCCGTCGCCGCGCCGCCGCCGCGGCCCGAGCGGAGCTGGCTGCGGAGGATCCTCGACGGGCTGCTCGGCCGCGCGGGCTGAGCCGCGACGGGGCGCGCGCCCCGAGGCGGCGCAGGGCGCGCGGCGACCCGGGCCGACCACCCCGGCCCGTCCCGGGCTCACCAGGGGCGGCCGGCGGTGGCCAGGGCGCCTGCCGGCCTGGCTCGCCGCGGGCTGGTCCCTTCACGAAGGAACTTGTTGACGCCCTGTTTGAGACACCCCTACGATGTCAGCTGTCCGTTACGAACCGGGCACGGCCCGGTCGCAATCGGGGTCATATTCCCTCACGACAAAAGGAGTGTCGGTCGCAAGCATGGCTGCTGAGATCGGGGCCGTCGTCCCGGGCACCGTCGTCCGCCTTGCTCCCTACGGCGCCTTCATTCGATTGGAGAGCGGGGAGACAGGTCTCGTCCACATCTCCGAGATCGACCGCAACTACGTCCGTTCCGTGGAGGAGCACCTGCGCCTCGACGACACCGTCACGGTCAAGGTCGTCGGCATGAAGGACGACGGCAAGATCGACCTGTCGATCAAGCAGGCCGCGCCCGACTGGCAGCCGGAGGCGCCCCGCCGGCGCGCGTCCAGGGACCCCGAGTTCGAGCAGAAGCTCAAGCGCTTCATGCGCTCGAGCGAGGAGCGGCTGGTCGACGTGAAGCGGCAGCGCGAGGGCCGGCGCGGCTGACGCGTGCCCCGCATCCCCGGCCGCTCGCCGCGGCGGCCCGACCCGGCGGCGCTCCCCGACCCCGTCGCCGTCGACTGGCGCCCCGGCCCGGCGGCGTCGCCCGCCGACCCCCGAACCCGACCCGGATGGGCCGCAGGGCTGCCCGCCGCGGGCCGGGCCGACCGCGCCGTCATCCAGGCCCAGCTCGGCCGGCCGGTGCGCGGCTCGGTCGCGGTCGCGGCACGTTGCCGCTACGGGCTGCCGCTGGTGATCAGGACCTCCCCGCGGCTGGAGGACGGCACCCCCTTCCCGACGCTCTACTGGCTCACCTGCCCGGCCGCCCAGGTGGCGGTCGGGCGCCTCGAAGCGGCCGGGTGGAACGCGCGGCTCAGCGAGCGGCTGGCCGCCGACCCCGAGCTTGCCGCCGCGCAGCGGCAGGCGCACCGGCAGCACCAGGCGCAGCGTGACGCGATCGAGCGGCTGCCCGGCGATCCGGGCGTCGGCGGCCTGCCGGGGCGGGTGAAGTGCCTGCACGCGCTGTACGCCCACGAGGTCGCGACCGGCGGCGACGCGGTCGGGCGGGTCGTGCGCAGGGTCGTCGAGCCGATCGACTGCCCCGGCCCGTGCGTCGGCGGCCACGGCCGACCGGCGGCCCCCGCACGCCCCCGGACGTCGTAGGCTGGCGCCCGGCCGTGCTGTCGAGCAGCTCGTCGAGCGTGCCGTCGCGCGCCCCGGACCGAGGGCGCGCCCGTCTGGCGGGGGGGTGGGCGTGTGCGCCTGGCAGCGATGGACGTCGGGACCAACTCCACCCGCCTGCTGATCGCCGACGTGCAGGGCGGGCGGATCGTGGCCGAGCACGTCCGCGACATGGTGATCACCCGGCTCGGCAGGGGCGTGGACCGCAACCGCCGCCTGGATCCCGCCGCGCTGGAGCGCACCCTGGAGGTCGTCGGCGGCTACGTCCGCGTGTGCGCCCGCCACGGCGTCGCGGCGCTCCGGATCGCGGCCACCAGCGCCACCCGCGACGCGGCCGACCGGCGCGCGTTCACCGACGGCGTGCGCGAGCGCGCCGGGGTCGAGCCGGAGGTGCTCAGCGGGGCGGAGGAGGCCGCCGCGAGCTTCCTCGGCGCCACCTGGGACCTGCCCGGCGCCGGCCCCGCGGAGCGGGTGCTGGTGTTCGACATCGGCGGCGGCTCGACCGAGTTCATCCTCGGCACGCTCGGCGAGCCTCCCGGGCGGCCCCCGACCGCGCTGTCGGTCGACATCGGCAGCGTGCGGCTGACCGAGCGGCACGTGCGCCACGACCCGCCCACCGCCAGGGAGGTGACGGCGGTCCGCGCCGACGCCGAACGCGAGCTGGTGCGGGTCGCCGGCGTGCTCGGCGCGGCGCCGCCCGAGCCGGCGCGGCCGTTCCCGGGCGGGCGGGTCGTCGGCGTCGCCGGGACGGTCACGACCGTGACCGCGATCTCGCTGGGGCTGACCGCCTACGACCGGGCGGCGGTGCACCGCGCGACGCTGGCGGCCGACGGCATCCGCCGGACGGCGGCGCGGCTGTGCGCGATGACGGTCGCCGAGAAGGCCGCGCTGGCGGTCATGCCGCCGGGACGCGAGGACGTGGTCGCGGCGGGCGCGCTGATCCTGGACACCATCTGCCGCGTGTTCGAGTTCCGGGAGATCCTCGTCAGCGAGACCGACATCCTCGACGGCCTGGTGCTCGGCCTCGCCCGCCGGCTGGGGGCGTGACCGGGCGCCTAGGGGCCCTGCTCCACGCGCAGCAGCTTGCAGCTGATCTCGCGGCCGCTCGGCGTGAGGTAGCTGAACTCCTCCCCGGGCCGGCGGCCGGTGACCGCCTGGCCGAGCGGCGACTTGCTCGACAGCACGTCCATGCCGGCGATCGCCTCCTCGCGGCTGCCGATGAAGTAGGTCTCCTCCTCGCCGGCGATGTCGAGCGCCACCACCGTGCCCGGACCGGCCGTCCCGTCGGTCACGCTCTCGCCGACCACCGCCGACCGCAGGATCCCCTCGATCTGGCGGATGCGGGCCTCCATCATCCCCTGCTCGTTCTTGGCCGCGTCGTAGTCGGCGTTCTCACGGATGTCCCCGTGCTCGCGCGCAACCCCGATCGCCTGCGACACGCGCTCGCGCCCCTCGGTCTTCA